>JAFGOG010000121.1 GCA_016926595.1 Anaerolineae bacterium | reverse complement strand
CGCCGGTTACCAAACAATGTCCACCGGTGTGCCAACCTCTGCCCAGTTATAGAGCGTTTGGGCGTTCTCGGTGCTGAGAATGATGCAGCCAAACGACACGCGCTGTCCCAGGTAGCCGGCCCACAGGCGCAGCCCGTTGGCCTGGATGGGCAGGGCGTGGATGCCATTCTGCAGGCTGCCGGCCCAGTAGATGCCCAGCCAGTAGGGCATCTGCAGGCTCCAGGTGTAGGCATAGGCATTGGGTATCTTGTTGAGGACCTTGTAGTGCCCCACGGCCGTCTCCTGACCGGGCCGGCCGGTGGAGACCACCCATTTCCACAGCAGTTGCCCGTTGTGGTAGACGTACATCCGCTGCTCCGACAGGTCGACCACGATCCGTTTCCCGCTGCCCACTGCGCCGCTTGTCGCGCTGCTGCTGCCGGCCGCGCCGGGGATGGCCAACCGCTGCCCCACATAGATGATGCTGGAGTGCAAGCCGTTGGCCTGCATGATGGCGGCGACGGTGGTGCCATAGCGGGTCGCAATGGCAGACAGGGTATCGCCACGCTGGACGGTATAGGCCTGGCTGCCGGTGGCGGCACCGCCACCGGTCGCACCGCTGCTGCCAGCCGCGCCGGGAATGGCCAGCCGCTGCCCCACGTAGATGATGCTGGACTGCAAGCCGTTGGCCCGCATGATGGCGGCGACGGTGGTGCTATGGCGATAGGCAATGGCAGACAGGGTATCCCCACGCTGGACGGTATAAGTCTGGCTGCCAGTGGCGGCACCGCCGCTGGTCGTGCCGCTGCTGCCGGCCGCGCCGGAAATGGCCAGCCGCTGCCCCACATAGATGATGCTGGACTGCAAGCCGTTGGCCCGCATGATGGCGGCGACGGTGGTGCCGTACCGGGCCGCGATGCCGTACAGGGTGTCGCCTCGGCCAACCGTGTGAAATCGGCCCGAGCCACCGCTGCTTGCTGCGCTGCTGCTGCCACCAGGGATGACGAGCCGCTGCCCGGCATAGATGTAGTTGGGATTGGGCAGGCCGTTGGCCTGGACGATGGCCGCGACGGTGGTGCCATAGCGGGCGGCGATGGAGGACAGTGTTTCGCCGCGGCCGACGACGTGGACCTGATTCTGGGCGTGTACAGGCTGTGCTGCCGCGCCAAACGCCAAGACGGCGACAACTGCGATCACGGTCAATTGCCGGACAAGTCGAACCATGATCAGGTCTCCTTCCTGCTTCCCCATGCTGATACAGACATAATACACCAGATTCTTGTCTTTGTCAAATGGTTCTTTGCCAAACTGTCAGGATGAGCGCGTTTGAGGGCATTCAAGATCTGCGCTGCGTGCCGTGCACACCTCCCACTTGCGCAAAACGGCCCTTGCCGCTATCATACAGGTGGAGGAACGAACCATGGGTACTGTCCGCCAACCGCAACCGGTCAAGTTGATCGCCAGCCTGCTGACAGGCGACCCGGCCCTGCTGGCGGGCGTAAGAGAGTCGCTGTCGGGGGCGTTCGGACCCATCGACTTTGAGAGCGAGCTGCTTCCTTTTGACCACACTGACTACTATGCCCCCGAGTTCGGGCCGTGCCTGCAACGCCAGATTGTGACCTTTGTGGAGTTGGTGGACCCCGGCGAGCTGCCCGCCATCAAGCTAAAAACGAACGAAATGGAGCAGGCTATGGCCCTGGATGGCAGCCGCCAGGTGAACATCGACCCCGGCTATGTTTCGCTGGGCAAGCTGGTGCTGGCTACGACCAAGAACCACGCCCACCGGCTCTACCTCGGCCTGGGCATCTATGGCGAGGGGACGCTGACCTATCAGCAGGGCCGGTTCCGCGCCTGGCCCTGGACCTATCCCGATTATGCCAGCGAGCGCTACTGCGCGCTGTTCGACCAGATCCGCGAGCGGTACAAGGGCCAACTGCGGCTATTGGACGAGTAGGCGTCACAGGTGCGCCGCCGGAACTTTTGCAGGGACAGCGGCGTTTTGTAAACAGGCAACCAGTCTTTTCCATGTACAGAAGGAGGGTATTCCATGATGGGTAAACGATGGGTGATCTGGAGTGTGTTGGCGCTTGTGGCCCTGTTGGGCGTGAGCCTGCTGAGCGGCGGGCGGGGGGTGGCGCCGGTGGTGGCCCAGGACGAGAGCCTGGAGCTGGCCGTCTATAACCAGAACCTGGCCCTGGTGAAGGACGTCCGCAGCCTGGACCTGTCGGAGGGGTTAAACGAAGTGCGGTTTGTCGACGTAGCGGCGCTGATCGACCCGACCAGCGTCAGCTTTCGCTCTCTGACCGACCCGGAGGGCACCGGCGTCCTAGAGCAGAACTATGAATACGACATCGTCGGTTCGGTCAAGCTCATGAGCAAGTACGTAGACCAGGAGATCAGCGTGGTCACCGAGGATGGGCAAGAGTACGTGGGCACGTTGCTGAGTGGCGCCGGAGATGTGATCCTGCAAGCGGCCGACGGCACGGTCACGGTGCTCAAGCTGGACCAGATCAAGGAGTTCACTTTCCCCGCCCTGCCGGAAGGGCTGATCACGCGGCCGACGCTGGTGTGGCAAGTTGCATCGGCCGAGGGGGGCGCGCAGGACGTGGAGGTTACCTACCTCACCGAGGGCATCAACTGGCAGGCAAACTATATCGTTGTGCTGGCTGACGACGAGAAAAGCATCGACCT
>JAFGOG010000013.1 GCA_016926595.1 Anaerolineae bacterium | reverse complement strand
GCGGATCTGCTCCGGCGGCTGGCGGTGCTCCGGCCCCAGCCAGGGATAGGTTTCCAGGGCGGCGCATAGATCGGTGTCGGGCCGCAGCCCGTCACCCAGCCACACCGGCTCGCCGGGCACGAACGCTTTGCGTCCCAGGTACAGGGGCCAGTGGGGATCGCGCAGGGCGGCGTGCAGGTCCCGCAGCAGTCCCAGGTCCTGCCCTTCCAGGCCCACCAGGAAGCGGGCGTCGGCCAGGTAGTAGCGGGTGGAAACGACCAGGTTCTTGCGCTCCACTTTGCCACTGGCCCGCAGGATGCCCTCCCGGCCGGCGGTGTGAAAGTCGCGGGCCATGGTCCCCTCCTGGTCGGCGCGCACGCCCATCGTCAGGGCCACCAGGTCGGCCACGGGCTCGGTTCGTTTCCGGCCCAACGCCGCACACAGCAGGCCCACGACGCCGCTTTTCGACGGCTCCAGGCCCGTATCGCGCACGGTGAAGCGGCTCTGCACACCCCACGACTGCATGGGGCCGGCCAGCCGTAACAACAGAACGTTCATCGGCCACCCCCTACACCGGCAGGGCGTCGGTCACGGCACCCACCCAGGCGTCTAGAGATTCGACCCGGTCGCCGCTCAGGTTCTGCAGCGGCAGGTCAGCGTCCAGGGCCAGGGCGGCGTTACGTATCAGCGAGTCCTTGCCATAGACCTGGCACAGGCGGCCCCAGTAGTCGTCCAGCGCGGCCACCGAGGGGGCCACCAGCCCTGAATCGCCCCGGGCATACACCGGTTTCTCAAAGGCGTTGGCCAGAGACCAGCCCATGCCATCCTGCCGCACCACGGCCAGCAAAAAGTTGGGCGGATTGTTGGCCGCAAAGCTGTTCTGCTTGCCGCTGGGCACCGCAGCCACCAACGCCCGCAAAAAGCCCTCGACGGCACGGCGAGCCAGGTCGGCGTCGCCGTTCAAGTTCTTGACCAGTTGCCCCCAGTCTATGCGCGCATAGCGGTAAAAGCAGGCGCTGTCAAAGCCGGTAAAGCCCATCATGCCCGCCCCGGCCGTGTCGTCAGACTTGAGGTCGTCCACGGCGGTATAGAAATCCATCTCCATCGTCACCCGGTGGGTCGATAGGGCGTGGGCCACCTGGCAGGCGGCGTCCAGGCCCAGCTCGGGCTGCTCGGCCAGCATGCGGCCAAAGAGGGCGATGTCGGGCGCACTGGTCTGGCCCTTGTGCTGCTTGACCAGCTCCTTGGCCAACTGTTTCGCACTGCCCGGCAGGCCCTCCCAATTGTCCAGCAGGGTCTGGACAATGTTGTCCAGCTCGGCCTGGCCCAGGTACAGCAGCACCGCCGTTTTGAGATCCTGCTCGCTCTTGCCGTCCAGCTTGCTGGCGAACTCGGGCACAAAGGCGGTCAGGACCTCGGTCACCTGCTCGTCCGGCTTGCCTGCGGCCACCAGGGGCGGGCGCAGGCAGCGCTCGACGAGCCACTTGGTCCGCTTGCCCACCTCCACGCCCGTCGTCTCGGCAAAGACGGGCGCCAGGCGGATGGCCCGCTTCAGGCACTGGGACGAGATGCGGGCGCGGCGGGTGCCGCCGAACTCGCAGTCCTTGGGGTTGCCGGTATCGTCCCGGTTCAGGTTGGCCGGCGCAAAGTTCTGAATAGCGTGTACTTCGACAAACATGGTCAGTCCTCCTCTTCGGTTTGGTCTTCTTGCGGGCGGCCCCAGAAGGCGCGCGCCCATTCTCTCTGTACGGGGCGATCCTCGTAGCCCCAGCGCTGCAGGTCGTAGAACAGTCGGTGCCAGTTAACCGGCACCGCTGGCTGTCTCGACCGCAAAAAGCTGACCGCCTGGCGCAGGTAGGTTGGCAGGTCGTCGCGATGGGCAGCCAGCAAGGCGGTAAATCGCCGCTCGATGGCGGTGTTGTCCCCCTTTGGATCCAGGGTGTGGGCAAAATGGTCCCCCATGTTGCCCGTGCCCCCCGCAGCCGGATGGGCACCAAAGAGGGCAGCCAGCAGGTAGTAGATCTCCTCCTTCTGGCGCGACGCCCCCTCCGGCAGCCAGGGCACGATGTAGCGGTACATGTCTGCCACCGTGCCGGGCGGCTGTCCCAGCCCGCGCCGCAGGGCAGCCAGCGCCCCCCGGTCCTCACGCAGGCCTTCGAGATACCGGACAAACGGGTACTCTGTTTTCTCCATTCAAGCCTCCTTCATCGGTTCTATTCTTTGGGCAGTGCTTTGCCCAGCCCCGCCCCCAACTGCTGCCGGGCAAGGACTACGGCCTTGATAGTGCGCGGGCCCTGACTCAGATTCTCTGCAATCTGTTCAAAGGCTTCCCATGCAGTTCCCCATAATACCTTGCGCCAGTTCTCCAGAACGCTGTCCCCAGCCCGAGGCAAAGCGACCATCGTGTCACGGAAGGGCAGCTCCAGGAAGGGCCAATACCGTTGCTCAATGGCCCACTGCTTCTCAAGGTTCTCGCAAGTCTGACGCTCACTCGTTGACAAGCGCACTGAACGATCTTCCGCCTTGGGCTGGACAATGAGAGTTGCTAGCCGTCGGGCGGCGCTCCAGAGTTGGGCGCTGGCCTTCTCCGCCATTTCCAGTGCCACCTCCAGAGATTCCACCAAATGTTCTTCCTCAAGATACCTCAAGGGCAAAGGCATGCGCTCGGTGCGGTAGAAGTTGACCTTCTGCTGTCCAGAAACACTCGACATACCAAGTGCCAGGTACTGCCGAGTCTGAGCCCTCTCAAGCACCTGCTCATACCTAACGATTTCGGCCAGCCAGTTGAAGGTTCGCGGAGTCCTGTAGTCCTCGTCACGCAGACGAAGAAGGGCAGTGCTATCGCGCCAGAGAGCACGGTGTTGCGTAAAGACCAGCGGGCGCCAACCTTGCCTAGCTACACTACGGTAATGCGTCATGGGGTCCAGGACATCGCTGTCCAAGCGCAAGGCGGGCGCTAGCGTCATCTCGCGGACGGCGACGCCCTCGCCGGTCTCCTCGGGCAGGAAAAGGACGCGCCGGTTCTGCCAGGTCAGATAGTCCAGGTAGCCCAGGGGACGGGTGCGCTCCGGCGTAAAGGCATCGTCCATTTCCCACGCCGGCCGGTCCCCATCCGAATGGAGCATTACCTCATCAGCCGGGTAGGGCAGCAGGTTCAGAGCCAGCGTCTGAAAGACGGTGTCGCCTTGAACCAAGAAGACGATCCCTCGGGCACAGGCCCCGTCGGTGAAATTGGGCAGACCCGGCCCGGCCAGCCCGGCCAGTCCAAAGCACTGGGCTGTAACCAACATCCTTGCTGCCTGGGCCGGCGTGAGGCTGAGCCCTTCCTCGTCGGTGTGGTGGTCAAAGAGTGTGGGATTGTTGCCCGAGGCCACCTCGTACATGAGGCTCGTCACCGACTTGGGTTTGGCCCGCTCGTCGGGCGCCTGGAAGAAAGGCCGTTCGGCATCGAATAAGTCGAAGCGATGCCGCCAGCGCTCCAGGTAGGCGTCCACGCGCTCCGCATCCCACCGGCCGGCATCCCACAGCCTGGCCCACGCCTGCGAGTCCGCCGGCCCCCCGAGCGCCCCATGCAGCACGGCCAGAAGCAGACGGTGCAGGGCCGCCATGACCAGCGACGATTCGCCGCCTATCTCTCGCAGCTCGTGAGCCTGGACCAGCAGGTCGCGCAGCCCAAGCTCGTCGGGCCTCCCGTCGCGCCGGATGCACGGGATCCAGGGCGACTGCAATAGATCGAATCTTGCCTTCATCACACCTCCTTGTGAATCTCGAGGCCCAACTCGCGGCAAAGCCGCAGTGTATAGGCCACATCGTGTAGAGCACAGTAGCCATCTTGAAAGACCGCCACCCGATAGTTCCGCAGCAAGGGATGTTCCTGCCAGCCCACAGGGACTTGGGCTTCTAAAAAGTGCTGCATCACTGTGCTGGGATAGGTCACGCCCACCGTACGCTGGGCTAGCTCTTTGGTGAGGTCTGGATCTGGCTCCTGCTTTAGGTCGATCACCGGCCCGCTGCCATCAGGCTCCAGGGTCAGCCCCCTCGGCGTCTGGTGCAGGCAAACCAGGCTCACGCCGGGCGGGATCAGGCGGGTGAGCGCCTGGAGCGTTTGGTGGAGTTCGGGCCTGTCTTCTTCCAACAACGCTTCGCTGATGTGCATCAACCGTGGATTGTCGGCTTGGGCGATCAGCCGGCCACGGGCCTGGTCCTGCTCTCGCTTTTGGGACCGGGCCATCCTGGAGCGGGCTTGGGCCAGGGCTTCCGCCAGGGCAGGCGTCAGATCCGGGTCGGCCTGCTCGCTGCCATACACCGCTTCGATGAGCGCCTCCGTCTCGGCCGGCAGGCGTACCTGCTTGCGGCCTTGCAAAGCGAGGTGGGTCCGCAGCAGCACATAGGGCTCATAGATCAGGCCGTCCGCGCCCCATCGCGGCACGCCGTCCTTTTCCTCTGGCACGGCAACCAGTAGGCGTGGTACCGAGAGCCGATCAGGACGTGCTCCTCGCTCGTGACGATGCAACCGCCCGGCGCGCTGCAAGAGCAGGTCCACCGGCGCCATGTCGCTGATCATCAGGTCAAAGTCGAGGTCCAGGCTCTGTTCGATCACCTGGGTGGCCACGACGATGGCCCTTCTCGGGCGCTCCCCGTTCTTGCCAAATCGGCGCAACACCTGCTCCTCAATGTCGGCCCGCCAGGCAAAGGGGTAGCGCGCGTGAAACAGGATCAGCTCCTCGTCCGCTACAATGTCGGCTGCCTTGAGTGCTCCATAAATTTCCTGGGCGCGCCTCACGGTGTTGCAGACGACGGCAGCGTTGCCTCCCTCGCTCAATTCGTCAGCCAGCAGCCGGGCAATGTCCGTCACGTCCCGCTCGATCCATTCCAGCCCCACCGTCCGTTGGGCTGAGGCTTCCAGCGGCACACAGCCCATCTGGCCCTCGGTCGCCCAGGAAATAGCCGGATAAGCGGGTTCCGGGAGGGGCGTATGCTGGTTTCCACTATAAGCCTGCAGCAGCTGGCGCCGCGTCTCGCTCGGCAGGGTCGCCGACAGGATAACGACCGACGTCCCCACCGCGCGCAGCCAGCCCAACAATCGCTGAAAGATCGTGGACATGTACGTATCGTAGGCGTGCGCTTCGTCAAAGATCACAGTCTTGTGGCTCAGACCAAAGAGGCGGACGAAAAAGTGACGCGCCTGGAGCACACCGAGAAAGGCTTGATCCACCGTTCCGACGCCAAAGGGGGCCAGGAGGGTGCGCTTGCGGGGCAGGAACCAGGCCATGGCTGCCACGGTGCCACCCTGCCGTTCGTCGGCAGTGTCCAGCCGAAGCGCCTGCATATCGTCGCGCCACAGCGCCTGGCTGTGAATGAGATGAACGTTGACCAGGTCAGTTGGGTATCGTTTCGCCAACACTTCTGTGACCCGGCCAAACATCTGGTTGCTCGTGGCCATGGTGGGCATCGCCACATAGAGGCCGCGCTGCTGGCAAATGCGGGCCCAGTGGTCCGCCAGGTAAAGGGCTGCCTCGGTCTTGCCCTCGCCGGTGGGCGCCTCGATGATGACCAGGCTGGGTTCCTGCAACTGCTCGGCCAGATGGACAACCGCCTCTTGCATGGGCCGCGGCTCGAAACCGAACAACTCGCCAAAGAGAGCAGGGGCCGTGGGCGGTTGCCACCCCGACCAGCCCAACTCCTCCAGCGCTCTTTGAGCCTGCGCCGCTGCCCGCTCGACGTAGCG
>JAFGOG010000629.1 GCA_016926595.1 Anaerolineae bacterium | reverse complement strand
CGGTTGCAGTCCAAACCAATCGACTCCACAGGAGGGAATGTCATGCTAACCGAAATCGAGACGTTTGTCAACTGGCTCCGCCGCCGCAATCCGGCGGCACGCACATGGCGCGACTACCGCAACGACCTGCTCCAGTTCACGGCCCTGGCCGGGGACCGCCCGCCCGGCGCTGTCACATTCCACGACATCGACCGCTTTGTCACCGACCAGGCCAACAAGCGTTTCCAGCCCGCCACGATCAATCGCCGTCTGGCAGCCATCACCGCCTTCTACACCTTCCTGGCCGACGAGGACCCGGCCCTCGTCTGCCCGGTGCTGCCCCACCGCCACAACTTGCGAGAGCGTCAGCGCCTGCCCCGCCCCGTCCAGGAAGACGAGCTGGCCCGGTTCTTTGCCGTCATCGACGACAAGCGCGACCTGGCCATGTTTCTTCTCATGTTAAGATGCGGTTTGCGGATCTCGGAGGTCGCCCATCTCAAACTCGCCGACCTATATCTGGCCGAGGCCAATCCCCGGCTCGTGGCCCACGGCAAAGGCTCCAAGGACCGTTCGGTCTATCTCTCCCCCCAGGCCGAGCGCGCCCTGCGCGCCTACCTGGTCAAGCGCCGCTCCGTGCCCTCCGATTTCGTCTTTCTCAGTTACCAGGACGATGGCCTGTCCACGACCGCCATCCACAAACGGCTGATGCACTACCGCGAGCTGGCCGGCGTGTCGCTCACCGCCCACCGCCTGCGCCACAGTTTTGCCAACGATCTCCTCTCTGCCGACGTGCCCGTCACCACCATCCAGAAGCTGCTCGGCCACCGCTGGCTCGAGACCATCCAGATCTATGTCGACGCCAACGACCGGCAGGTCCAGGCCGACTACTACACCGCGTGCGACAAACTGGAGGGCTGGCAATGAGCCCAATCACCAAGGCCAAGAATGCCGCCGAGCGGTACGACACCAACCGCCGCCTGTCGCGGGATCACCGCCTGCCGCCCGGCTATCCCGCGCCACAGCCGACCTCGGCTTGGCCGGCCGAGAACGTCGCGCTGTTGGAGCGCTACTGGGAGTGGCTGCTCAGTGGCGGCGCCAGCCCCAAAGAGGTGTATCACCTCTACATCCCCATGGCTGGTCACGCCCTCGGCCTCAACCTCAAGCCCCACCCTCAGCTCGACCTCGACGCCGACCTGGAAAAGGCTCTCGACTATGTCCAAGCCAAACGGCTGAGCGCCGAGTGGACCGACATGTGCCGCGTGGCGTTGGAAAAGTTCCGTCGCTTTCTGAGCCAGGAGCGCGGTCTGGCGCCAGGGCTGCCGCCCCCGCCGGACCTGAGCCGCCAGCAGGAAGGGCTGCCCGAGTGGCTGGTCGAACAATTGACACGTTACCAGCACTTGATGGAGCGCAACTGGCGCCCCGCTCGCTTGGACACCCAGATCCGCCGTTTCTGGAGCGGGCACGTTCGCCTGTGGCGCTGGCTCGTCCAGGATCGCGGGCTCTGCGAGTTCCGCGACCTGAAGCGTCAATACGTCCTCGACTACATCGACCACCGCCTGGCCGCCGGCTATGCCGTGTCGGGCATCAATGCCGACCTGCGCAATTTCCATGCCTTCCTGCTCTTCTTGCAGGACCAGGACGTTCCGGTGCCCCAGGCGCTGTTGCGCGTGCCGAGTCTCAAGCCGCCCGACAGTCTGCCCAAGTTCCTGACCGACGAGCAGGTGCGTGCGCTGCGGGACGAGATCGAAACCCGGGTGACACAAGCCGGCACGCCCGTGCAGCAGCGCGATGCGCTCATGGAGCGGGCCGCCTTTTACCTGTTGTGGCACGGCGGCCTGCGCCTGGGCGAGCTGGAAGAGCTGAAACTGGAGGATCTCGACCTGCCGGGCCGCAAGCTGATGGTGCGCAAGGGCAAGGGGCTGAGCGATCGGGCTGTGTATTTGACCGATACGGTCGTAGCAGCGGTGCGAGCCTACCTGCCCGTGCGCGGGTTGGGGCCGACCGATCATCTGTTTCTTTACCGCAATGCCCCGGTGTGCAAGGACTTGATCCGGAGCCGGCTGAAGGCGGCCGGCGAGCGGGTGGGCGTCAAGGTGTATCCGCATCGTCTCAGGCACACGACGGCGACGCAGCTCTTGAACGCCGGCTGCCGGGTGACGTCCATCCAGAAGTTCTTGGGCCACAAGCGCCTCAACTCGACGATGGTCTATGCACGTGTCCATGATCAAACCGTAGCCGAGGACTACTATGCCGCCATGGATCGAGTAGAGCAGCGGCTGCAGATCGCTCCGCCGACAGAGGCCGATGAGAGCAACGATTGCAACCGACCGAATGAAGATGAACGCGAACAGCTTCTCGATCTGGCAGAGCAGCTCGCCGATCCCGACTTGGGCGCCGAAGAACGTATCAAACTTGTGGACCGGATGCGCCAGATCCTGAATCATGATGGGCTGCCCGAGAAGAAGGAACCCACACAACAAGAAAACGGAAGACGGCCCCGGGGACTCCCGGATTCTTTGGGTGCCTCTCCCGCCTTCCCTTGGGTAGCTACAGTCTAGCACGAATCGCGCATTTCGTCAACAAAGCTATCATT
>JAFGOG010000120.1 GCA_016926595.1 Anaerolineae bacterium | reverse complement strand
TAGATCATAGTTTTATGGATGTGTATATCAAGCGCCGATCTGAGCCCTTTCGTTAGTCGGGCTGGCTACAGCCTTTCTCGCCTCCGTGCCAGCGACGGTATCATCAACCGTCTCGTCAAAATGAACTGTGTTGGTTGATTGTGCCCACTACTACAAAGATGCCATGTTGGGGCGGTTCTATGCCATCTGCAACTGCTGCTCCTGCTGCTGTGGGGCGATGAACGCCCACCGGAGCGGCACGCCGATGATCGCGTCATCGGGGTACGTGGCCCAGGTGGACGCCGACCTATGCGCCGCCTGCGGCACCTGCGCCGGCGTTTGCCAGTTTGCGGCGATCACCGTGGACAATGGCTACGCAGTCGTAGACTATGAGGCATGCATGGGCTGTGGTGTGTGCGTCTCCCAGTGTTCGCAGGAAGCCATCTGCCTGCTGCGGGACCCGATCAAGGGCGAGCCGCTGGAGATTCAGAGGCTCATGGCCCAGGCTGCCGAGTCCGCACGGGGCTGAGGAAGCTGGTCACTCCAGCCATCGAAACCAATCCGTGCGCCCTCTCGGCAGGCTCCGCTCCAAAAAAGAAAAATCGCTCGTGCAGACCGGAGGCTAAGGATGAATCGATATCGTTTCAGGCTAACGTTCGTTGTCCTTCTTGCAGCCATGACCGCGTGGCTGGGTGTCTGCCCCGCAGTCGCGCAGGATGCGTCAGCGCCAGGCCCGGCCGGGCCTGGCGAACTGGAAACCTTCCTGGATGCCTTTATGGGCGAACAGATGGCGGAGAAGCACATCCCTGGCGCCGCCTTGGTGCTGGTCAGAGACGGGGAGATCCTCCTCAACAAGGGCTACGGCTACGCTGATGTGGAGAACAGGATTCCCGTCGATCCGGAGCGGACCGTCTTTCGCTGGGGCTCGGTGGGCAAGGCCTTCACAGCCGTGGCCGTGATGCAGTTGGCCGAGCAGGGCCGGCTCGATCTGCACGCCGACGTGAACCAGTATCTGCCCGATTTCCAGCTACCCGGCACCTATGCCCAGCCGGTCACTCTGGCCCACCTATTGACCCACACCGCCGGCCTGGACGACTGCGAGATCGGCTATGACACTCCCAATCCAGCGGAACTCATCCCACTGCAGGAATTCCTGGCCGACCACGTACCACCTCGTGTGAGACCCCGGGGAGAGGTGTATAGCTATTGCAACATCGGCTTCGATCTGGCCGGGTATATCGTGGAGGCAAGCTCTGGCACTCCCTTTGCCCAATACGTGGAACAGCACATCTTTCAGCCACTGGGCATGGATCACACCACCTTCTTGCGCCCGCTTCCAGCCTCTCTGGCCGCGGACCGGGCGACCAGCTATGCCTACCATGATGGGGTGTTCGAGCCAGTCACGTGGCGCTCCCAGCGCAGCAACCCGGGACCCGCCGGCACGGTGAGCGGTCCGGCGGCAGAGATGGCGGGCTTTATGATCGCCCTGTTGCAGGGCGGTTCCTACCAGGATCACCGCATCCTCCACAGCGATAGCGTCCGTCTCGTGCTGCAGCAGAACTTTGCGCACCACCCCAAGCTGCCGGGGCTGACCTACGGGTTTGAAGAGCAATTTGTGGGGGGACTGCGCCTCGTGGGCAAGCTGGGCGACAGTATGGCCTATTCCAGCCAGATCATCCTCTATCCTGAGGACAAGCTGGGCTTCTTCGTGGTCTATAACGCCGCGGAACCCACCCTGCGCGAGGATCTGATCCGCGCCTTCTTTGAGCGATACTACCCGCAGCCTGCCCAACCTGCCGCCGAGGCCCTGTCGCTGCCCCGGGATGAACTGCAGCGCTTCGAGGGCTTTTATCGGTACACCCGCTACAGCCAGACCACGCTGAACAAGCTGAACGGCTTACCTTTCGGGTTTGCCATCGGAGCCAACGACGACGGCACTCTCTCCATGTCCTATCCGGGCCTGGGCGAGGTGGCACGGTACGTACCGGTCGAACCCTTGGTCTTTCGCCGGGTCTCGGGTGGTCCCTTGTCCATTCTGGGCTCGGAGATCGACCTCGGCGAATTGCTCGTCTTCCGGGAGGACGAGTCGGGACGGATCCCCTACGCGTTTGCGTCCTTTTTCAGGCTTGCCCTGGAAAAGCTGGCCTGGTACGAGCGAACCGAGGTCCAGGTCGTAGTGCTGGCCGTCATGCTGGCCGTGTTTCTGTCTGTAGTGGTGTCCTGGCCCCTTGGCTGGTTCCTCCGGCGCTGGCGCAAGTGCAGCCCCGTGGCTCCGCCCGCCTGGCGCCGCAGCCGCTGGCTGGCCGGTGCTGCCAGTGGCCTGAACCTCGTCACCCTCGTGGCTTTGCCGCTCACCGTCTTTTCCGGGCAGCTATTCTATGGGGTGCCGCTCCTCGTCACCGGGCTGCTGGTGATTCCCCTTGTAACCACAGTGCTGGCGATCGGCATGGTCGGCGCGGCCATCCTGGCCTGGAAGAACAGCTACGGCTCGGTCCTGGGCCGTCTCCACTACTCGCTCGTCACCCTGGCCGCCCTGACCTTCATCGCCTGGACAGCCTACTGGAACCTGCTGGGCTTCCAGTTCTGACCCATCGAGGCAAAGCGGAGCTTTGCGCATGTTGGACATTACGGATAAGGGAAGAGGGGCCTTTATAGGCAGTACCGCAAAACTCGCTATGGAACTTGACAAAAAGGGTTCTCATGGCAGGATAACTCCATCTTGACAGAGAAGGAGTGGG
>JAFGOG010000628.1 GCA_016926595.1 Anaerolineae bacterium | reverse complement strand
TCGCCGGTATCCGACATCCCGTGGCTGAGCGAAGACCCGATCAGCGGCACCGTGCCTCCGGGTGAGTGCGTTGTCGTCGATGTCACCTTCGACTCCACCGGCCTGGCTCCGGGCGTCTACAACGGCGACCTGCTCATCACCAGCAACGACCCCGACACGCCCGAGGTCACCATCCCGGTGACGATGACGGTGCTCGAGCCGGCGACCATCGCCGACGTGGCCTACACCATCACCGGCACGCAGGTTGCCTTTGACGCGACGGTGACCGGTGTGGAACCGCTGACCTACACCTGGACCTTTGGCGACGGCGGGACGTCGAGTGAGGAGGACCCGACCCACACCTACGTGTGGACCGGCTGCTACACGCCGACGCTGACCGTCTCTAACCAGTGCGGCCAGGACACCTGGTGGGAGCGGATCTGCGTCTGCGAGGCTGTGGCAGGCGCCGACTTTACCTGGTTCCCGACGAACCCGTGGGTGGGCGAGACGATCGACTTTACCGGGTCGGTCGCCGCTGGCTCGCCGCCCCTCAACTGGCATTGGGACTTTGACGATGGGACGACGGCTGGCGGGCAGTCGGTGCTTCACGCCTTTGCCACGCCGGGCGACCACCTGGTCATCTTGACGGTCACGAACGGGTGCGGGCAGACGTCAGTGCAGCACACGGTGACAGTCAGCCAATACTATTACTACTACTACCTGCCGATCATCTCCAGGAACTACCCGCCACAGCAGTAAGATGGTCAGGCGCCGGTAAGCCGGCGCCTGGAAGCAGTCAAGGGCCAGCGGAGCAATCCGCTGGCCCTTCTTCTTGGCCCCTGTGGGCATCGATTCTCGTTGGAAAGCGGTTGAAAACCGGGATTCTCAGGCCGCCGGCAGCCAGAAGGTAAAGACGCTGCCGTGGCCGGGAACGCCTTTGCTCTCGGCTTTGATCCAGCCGCCGTGCCCCTCGAGGATCTCGTGAACCAGGGCCAGCCCCAGGCCGGCCCCCTCGTACCGCCGGCGGATGGAACTGTCCACCTGGTAAAAGCGCTCGAATATCCGGTCCAATTGGTCGGGTGGGATGCCAATGCCGGTGTCGGACACCTGGACGCAGGCGCCGTCCTGGCAGGCATAGACGCGTACCGTCAATCGCCCGCCAGCCGGCGTGAATTTGACGGCGTTGGATAGAAGGTTGTCCATAACCTTGCGCAGTTGGCGTGGATCGGCGTTGACCAGCGGCGCGTCGGACTGGAGATCGGTTTCCAGGGTCAGCTCCGACTGGCCGACCAGCCCCTGAAAATCGTCTACGGCGGCCAGGACCAGATCGGCCAGTGAGACGGGCTCTATCTGCATGGCCTGGGCTTCGGCGCGGAGGATGGCCAGCATGTCGGCGACCAACGCCTGCAGAGCCTGCGCCTGGTTGGTGATGATCGTGATCGGCTTGCGCTGCGCGGCCGACAGGTCGCCGAGCTCGCCGTCGTTCAGCATCTCGGCATAGCCCTGGATGAGGGTCAGCGGAGTGCGCAGCTCGTGCGACACGTTCTGGATAAACTCGGCCTTCCAATGGTCGATCTCGCGCTGCTGGGCCAGGGCGATCGACAGCTCCTGGGCGCGCTGCTGGGCGGCGTCGTACAGCCGGGCGTTTTGGATGGCGATGGCGGCCTGGGTCGCCAACAGCGACATGGCGTGGACTTCGGCGTCGGAGAAGGGGCTGCTGCCCTGCCGGCCAGAGGCTTCGAGCACGCCGAGCACCTGCCCCTTCCAGATAAGCGGTACACTGGCCACCGGTCCCACCGGCTCGGGGGAAAAGGCGGGCTCGGCGCTGGCCCAGCTCCAGTAGTCGTCGACGACGATCGGCTGGCCGGTGGCGAATACCTGGCCGGTCAATCCCTGGCCCGGCCGCAGGGTCACGCCGGTGACCGCCGGCCAACCGGCGATGCTGACTACGCACCGCAGGCAATCACAGGCCGGGTCGTACAGCCACAGGTCGCTAACGTCGCGTTCCAGCAGATCCAGGGTGTGGTGGACGACCGCCTCGAGCAGCCGATCCAGGGCCAGCTCGCTGGATATGTCGAGGGCCAGTTGGTGCAGAGCAGACAACAGGTCGGCCCGCCGCCGCGCCTCGGCCTCTGCCTGGCGCGTGGCTTTGTACAGGCGGGCGTTCTCGATGGCGACGGCCGCCTGCTGGGTCAGGCTGACCAGGAAATCGAGGTCGTCCTGGACAAAGCGGCGCTCGCCCATCCGGCTCAGGGCCATAACGCCGATCACTTGGCCTTTGGACAGCAGCGGGGCGCAGATCATGGCCTGCGGCTCTTCGTCAGGCGTGCCGGGAATCTGGATAGAGCGCGGGTCGGTCAGCATGTCGTTGACCATCTCGGCTATGCCGCTCTTGGCAACATGGCCGACGATCCCTACGCCCATATAGACCGGGGAGGCCATTGTCTCGGCGGCATAGAGGCCGAGGGAGACGATGGCTTTCGCGGTCTGCCCATCCGGTTCCATGAGGTACAGGTCGCAGTCGTCGGGTTCCAGGATCCGCCAGGCGTGCTGGGCGATCCGCTCTAGCACGCGGTCCAGATCCAGTGTGGCCGTGATGTCGCGGCCCACTTCGACCAGGGCAGCCAATTCGCGGGCGCGGCGCTCGGCCTGCTTGCCCAAGCCAGCTTTGTCTTCCATGAGGCTTCCTGAGCCTTTGAGGCCTGCCCGGGGCGTAACTTCAGGCGGTCGTGCGCGGGCAGGCTGGTCGTGATGGCCCCATTATACCGCACAATCCACCAATCTGCAAGACCGGGAGATTGGAAGCGCGCGCCGCCAATTGACAACTCGAAAGCGGCATGGTACACTGTCGAGGGGAAAACAAGGGTGAGGGTCTACTTGGAATCGCTGGGGTGCCCCAAGAACCTGGTGGACGCCCAGGGCATGGCTCGCCTGCTGGAGGGCGTGGGGCACGAAATCGTCGACGGCGCACGGCAAGCCCAGGTGCTGGTAGTCAATACCTGCGGCTTTGTCCACGACGCCCGGGTAGAGTCGCTCGACGAGCTGCGGCGTCTGGCCCGCAAAAAGCGACCTGGCCAGGCGCTGATCGCCGCCGGCTGCCTGCCGCAGTTGTGGGGCGAGCGGCTGATAGACCAGATCCCAGGCGTAGATGCCCTTCTCGGCACCAGGCGCTGGGGCGAGATCGATCGCATCGTGGCCGAGCTGGAGATTGGCAAGGCCCGGCGGCGACGGGATCCGGTGGCTCTGCTGGGCGATCCCCTGCCGGCAGGCGATGGGACCCCGGCTCGCAGCCGTTCCTTCGCCCGCCAAGGAGCGACAGCCTATGTCAAGATCGGCGATGGGTGCAGCGCGCCGTGTAGTTTCTGCACCATTCCGCGCATCAAGGGGCCAGCCGTCAGCCGGCCGGTCGAGGCGGTGACGGCCGACGTCGTCGAGCTGGTAGGCCAGGGGGTACAGGAGATCATCCTGATCGCGCAGGATACGACCGCCTATGGCCGGGACTGGGGCCGCCGGGATGGGCTGCCCGGCCTGGTGGAAGCGATCCTGGCTGCTGCGCCCGATCTGCGTTGGCTACGGTTGATGTACGCCTACCCCGGCCATGTCAGCGAGCGGCTGATCGCAGTCATGGCCAGCGATCCCCGCGTCTGCCATTACCTGGACCTGCCGCTGCAGCACGCCCACCCCGGCGTGCTGCGGCGTATGAAACGCCCCGCCAACGTGGCGCAGACGCGGCGCCTGATCGCCGACCTGCGGGCGGCGATGCCCGACCTGGCGCTGCGCACGTCGCTCATCGTCGGCTACCCGGGCGAGACAGAACCCGAGTTCCAGGCGCTCCTCGAATTTGTGGCCGAAACCCGTTTCGACCGGGCAGGCGTGTTCGTCTACTCGCCTGAGGAGGGGACGCCGTCCGCCGCCTTGCCCAACCCGGTGCCCGAGCCGGTCAAGGCCGAGCGCCGCGCGCGGCTGATGGCCCTGCAGCAGGGGATTTCACTGGAATTGAACCGGGCGCAGGTCGGCCGGACGTTGGAGGTGCTGGTCGAGGGCCAGGGCGATGGTCTGAGCGTGGGCCGGTCCTACCGCGACGCGCCCGAGATCGACGGGTTGGTGCTCCTGCCGGGCCAGGCGATGGTTGGGGAGATGGTAGCGGCGCGGATCACGGGGGCGATGGAATACGATCTAATAGGAGAGATATAGACCTGCCAGGTCTGCTGAGAGGGAGAAATGTCTGAGATCACCTACATTCCCGTCACTGTCATGGCCGATTTCATGCTCGACGTGTTCAAAGGGCTCGGCGTGCCCGAGGAAGACGCGCGCATCTGCGCCGACGTGCTGATCGCTTCCGACCTGCATGGGATCGAGACCCACGGCGTGAGCCGCCTGATGTACTATTATGACCGGATCAAGGCCGGCATGCAGGCGGCTCGCACCGAGATCGAGGTCGTCAGCGAGACAGAGACGACCGCTGTAGTGGACGGCCATCACGGCATGGGCCACGTGATCGCCTACCGGTCGATGCGCCTGGCCATGGACAAGGCCCGGCGGTATGGCCTGGGCGCGGTGGCGGTGCGCAACAGCAGCCACTTTGGCATCGCCGGATACTATCCCACTTTGGCGGCCAAGGAGGGGATGATCGGCCTGACGGTGACCAACGCCCGCCCGGCTATAGCGCCGACCTTTGGCACCGAACCGATGCTGGGCACCAATCCGATCGCCTTTGCCGCGCCTTCCGACATGCCCTTCCCATTCTGTTTCGACGGCGCGACGTCGATCACGCAGCGGGGCAAGATCGAGGTAGCCGCCCGCATCGACAAGCCGATACCCGAAGGCTGGGTGATCGATCCCGAGGGGAAGCCGCTGATCGATCCGGGCCAGATCTTGACCGACCTGGGGGCGGGAGCGGCCGCCCTGCTGCCGCTGGGCGGCGCCGGCGAGCTGATGGCTGGCTACAAAGGCTATGACCTGGCGACGATGGTCGAAATCCTGTCAGCGTCGCTGTGCGGCGGGATGTTCATGAAAGACCTACTGGGGTTCGCCGCCGACGGCTCGCGCCGGCCCTACATGCTGGGGCACTTTTTCCTGGCCATCGACGTCGAGCATTTTGTCCCGCTGGCGGCATCGCGCCGCATCACCGGCCAGATCATGCGGGCGCTGCAGGCCTCGCGCCGGGCGCCCGATCAGGATCGGATCTATGTCGCCGGCGAGAAGGAATATGAGATGGAAAAGCTGCGCCGCGAGCAGGGCATCCCGGTCAACCGCAATCTGCGGCGCGAGCTACAGACGATGCGGGACGAGCTCCAGATTTCGGGCTATGAGGCCTATTTT
>JAFGOG010000627.1 GCA_016926595.1 Anaerolineae bacterium | reverse complement strand
GATGGCCCGCAGCATTCCGGGGGCCATCGGCCCCCCTCCGAAAAAGATGAACGGCTCGTACCGCCGCGAGCGGGCAGGCCAATAGCGTTTCGCGCCCAGGTCCAGCATTCGCCACACCCAGCGCCGCCGGCGCAGGGCAGGAAAACGATAGACATTTACCCCGTTCCGCTGCTCAAATGGCGGCAGCTCGTTCTTCCACGAGTCATTGTCGAGGGCGCGGGTAGTGAATATGTCCACCTGGTGACCGCGCCGGACCAGCTCGTCTGACAGGTCGGCGATATACTTCTCCGATCCGCCTACAGCCGGCGGGTAACGGTGCGTCACGTGCAGAAAACGCATGGCCTTCTAGCTGTCCTCCGCAGAGGATCTGGACGCCTTTTCCTGGAGCGACGCCACTTCTCGGGCCAGCGTCTCGGCCGCGTACAGCAGCACAGCGTTGACTGCATTCTGCTGCTCCACAATGGGGGTGATATACCAGCTTAACAACCGGCGCACAACTTTTTTGGACAAGGCGACGACCTTGGGCCACAGGCCTGGCGGCCAATCAGGCCAGGCGATCGGCTGGTGGGGCTCGGTACGCCCATCCATCCGGTACAACGCCAGGTGCAGAGGGTACCTGGTCGCGCTGTCTGGGGCAAACCAGGCTTCCACCATCTGAGCCACCCGGCCGGCAGGCGAACCGGCAGAGATGTCGGGCACACAGGCCCGCCGCAGTTGGGTCAGCATCTCGGCCAGCATCGTGGTAGATTGGGCCCGATCCCCACCGCCCAGCCGCTCCCGCCAGCAGGCCAGATCGTCGATCTCGTGCAGAGCCTTCAGATACACCCAGCGCAACGCATTGCGGTTCAGCGGCGCAGTGCTGCGCACATAGTCGAGCTCAGCGGGCAGAAACTCACCCTGAAGCCGCTGGGCCGGCCAATGTTTGCACACAAAGCGTATCCGGCCGGCCTCCAGGGCCAGCATCCGGGTGGGGAGCGCAGCTCCAGCGGTGGAAGATTCGCGATGCACAGCCGTCGCCTGCGGTACCAGGACGACGCGGAAACCGGCCGCCCGAGCGCGGTAGCTCATGTCGGCATCTTCGTAATCGATCGGAAAGAACTTTTCATCCTCATAGCCGATCCGCTCCAGAGCCTGCCGGGTGATGGCCAGCGTCGCGCCGGTGACCAGCTCTACGTCCCCGGCCACGTCCCATTGGCCCCGGTCGGGCTCGTGCCAGCCCAGGTGGGTGATATACCCTTGGGGAGCTGTTGCCCGCCCTCCGGCGAACTGGATCGTGCCGTCTGGATACAGCAGCTTGGCGCCGGCAATGCCGATCGTTGGATCGGCCGCCATGGCCCTCACTAAGCGCTCCAGCCAATCGGGCGCCACCTCGACGTCGGCGTTGATCAGGGCCAGGATGTCGCCCCTGGCCGCCTTGAGCCCCACGTTATTCCCGCCGGCTACTCCCAGGTTACGGCCTGTGTGGACGAGCTTGACCTCCGGATAGTCGATCTTGACGATTTCGGCTGTTCGGTCCGGTGAGCCATTGTCCACAACCAGGACCTCCACGGCCGGATAGGTCTGGCGCCGCAGCGCCTCCAGGCAGGCGGCGATGTAAGGTTCCCCGCCCCAACCCAGGATAATGACAGAAGCGAGGGCATCGGTCACATTGTCCCTCCATCTGAGCAGGAGCTCTGCTCAAGATCCCCTTTCCCCTGGCTTCCAAAGGGAGGCGAGTCCGCTTCGACAGCATGAACGCGAGCCTCCAATTCGGCCTGGCGTTGCGCGCAGTCGCTGATGAGGTCTCTGGCTTGCCTCAGCCATCCGGCGACTTGGCGGTTAAAGGCGACCTGCCGCTCAATCGTCGGATCCAGGTAAGGCTCGCGCAGGTGAGAGGTCAAGTTGCGCCGCACCCAGGCGATGAGCGGCCCGATCAGGGGAGCCTTGGAGCGGACCTCATAGCCGCGCCAGGCTACATCGCTGCGCGCCTCAATATCGCCGAGCAACTCGTCGAGGCGCTTGGCTGTGGAGGTGGTTGGGCTCGGTTCCTTTTCTCCCTCTGCGGTTCCTCTCGGCGGCTCGGTTGGGATCTCCGGCAGGGTATAGATCACAGTCTGGCGCACGATCTCGGCCAGGTCGGATTCATACCGCTCCAGATCCCCGAGATCTTCTGGCCCAACTGGCGGCAGAAGATAGATCTGGTCAGGGTCATAACCGCTCCGCTTCGCGAGCTCTTGCCTGTTGGCATGGCTGTCGACGATGCAAAAATCGGCATCGTGAACCAATGCGCTTTCTCGATCGGTCCACGACCCCGGGGGCGCGGCGCTGTGACAATACAGGATCACCGTTCCCCGCTCGATCTGGCGCATACCCTCCAGTAGATCATAGTAACCGGGAAAGTGGTAGATATACAGGTCAGATAGCCGAAAATGCTCCTGGCGTCCGCCGGTCAGGTCATCCAACTTGACAACATCCACTGCGGCTGCGACGTCGGCAGGGACCTGGTTCCCCTCCACTGTGATCTGGGAGCTCGCCTGGGGTGAGCGAAGGACGTAGACGCGCGCATCATCGCCGCGGCGTTGGAAAAATCGCGCCTGGTCGATAACGCAGGCCCCTATCTCGCTCCAGGGGCTCAGTTCAAGATTAATGATGCTGACTCTCACCCAGCACCTCGTCATAGACTTGCTGCAGTCGGTCGATGTGGCGCTCTACGACCATATGACGGCGAGCGTACGCAGCACACTGCCGGCGCATGGCCCGCCGCTCAAGGGCAGGCCGGGTCAAGTGCTGGATCACCCGTTCGCTCAACATGCTCGCATCCCCAGGACGTGAAAGATAGCCGGTTATCCCCTCTTGGATCAGCTCAGGAATGCCCCCTATTTCCGAGCCCAGGACAGGGGTCCCGGCCAAAAAGCTCTCATAGATCACCATCGGTGAATTGTCATACCAGGTGGAAGGCACAACAGTCAGATCGGCCGTGGCATACAAAGCTCGCATTTCCTGGAAAGGCAGCCGGCCCAGCAGGTATATCCTCTCTCCAGATGGATCGATCTGCCGCAATGCGTCCAGAAAGCGTTCATCCCCCGAACCGGCTACGACCAGCCGGAGGCGGTCGATCTGCTTCGACAGGTGGAGGAACGCCTCGTACAGGATCCCAATGCCCTTGGTTTCGATGGCTGCCCCGGCGAAAAGCAGCGTGCGAAACAGGCCGCAGCTTGAAACGATCCGCCTGGTGCGAGGATCGGTGGGCGTCTTGTAAAGGCCGGTCTCGATGCCATAGGGCACGACACGAAACCGAGACCGGTCGTAGCCGGCCGCCGCGTGCAGATCGACCAGTTTCTGGCTGGGGGAGATGAAACGGCGCACGTCGCGTACCAGCCAGGCAAAGACACGGCGGCGCCAGGGTATATTGCCCCAAAAATCCCAACGCTGATAACATCCTGAACAGGACAGAGCACTGACCGCGGGATCGCACAACGATCCATCGGCCTTGTAGAGCATGTTATTGGGGCACAACAACCAGTGATCGTGGAGCGTGAGCACCACGGGCACGCCGAGGCGGCGGCAGGCGACGAAAGGAGCCAGAGAAGCCCCGGAAACATTGTGAACGTGTACCAGGCCAGGCCGGAAACGATTCAGCTCGGACAATACCACCCGGTATGCCCTGCGATCAAAGACTTGAGAGAAGGCAACATGGCGCTTGTAGGGACGATAATCTACCTGGTGGACTGGTATTCCCTGAATCTCATAATGCCGATCCACTTCCTCGCGCTGCCGGGCATGGACCACCAGCACAGAGACCTCCACCCCCCGCTGGATCAGGCCGCGGCAGCCGTTGTAGGCTGCGACTTCGGCCCCCCCAAGGTCGCGAGGGGGAAAGTTGTTCAGGATCTGGAGTACCCGCCTGGCTCTCATCCCGTTCCTGCGTCAGCACGATCGTCTGCATCTATCCCGGCAAGGGAGGCCGGGACATTTCGGTCCTCCAAGGAAGAAGAGGATGGCGCTAGCGCCGCCACCTGCCTGGCCAGGTCTGTCAGCTCGCGGACATCCTCGACCGTATCGCGTAGCTGCCCCTGCACAAGATGACCATGCCTGATGGACCTCACTTCGAGCAGGTGGATCCGATTGCTCAGCCAGCCGGTCAGCTTGTCATGCCGTTCTGTGGCCAGACCGATTTGATCGATAGCCCGGCCGATCTGATCCATGGCCTGATCGAGCCGTTCCAAATGGCCTGACACGGCGTCGAGATATCTGACCACCTGGCTGTTGAAAACCGTCTGCTGCTGCATGATTGGACGCACGTACCACTTGGTCGAGACACTGTTCCATAGGCTGCGGATGGCGGCGATTAGCTTGCCGAACACCGGTACCGTAGAAACGAACGGCTGTTCCTGAAGAGTCTGAGCCGCCTCCAAATCGTGGAGAACCGCTGCCCTCAATGCCGCCGCATCGCCCCCGACTGAGCCTATTTTGAATCCTGCCGCCTCCGGTGATGGGGTCAGGTCCGGCAGGGGCGGTGGTTCGTGATCCGTTGGAACGTCCACGACTGTCAGCTCGGCGATGGCCGCGGCCCGTAGGTCGGCCAGCAGCCCTGTCAGGGTATCTGCCATATTGCATGGCGCCACATCCTGCGCGTGCAGATCCCCTGTAGAGGATCCGCCCTCGGTAGAGCCGCGGCGAAAAGCCAGGATACCGGGCAGGGCCAGGATCGTGGCCAGGTAGACGTGACGGGCAGCCATCACCTCCTCCGTACGCCCTAGCGTTCTCAACCAGGCCCGCTCCGCCGGCCCAAACTCGTTCAACAGTCGATCCAGCGAATAGTGCTTAAAGACAAAGCGGAGCCGGCCCTGATGGACGGCAAACTTGCGCTCGTGGGTCTCGGTATGAAAGGTCGTGGACTCGTGGTGGGTGACGACAGCTTGGGGTACATACACCACCCGCCAGCCGGCCTCTCGTGCCCGGAAACATAGGTCCGTGTCTTCGTAATAGATCGGACTAAAACCCTCGTCTAAAAGGCCGATCTGGTCCAGGGCGCTCCGCCGGATGGCGAGAGCGGCCCCGGTGACATATTCGACGTCGGCCTGCATATCAAAGCGGCCGTCGTCCGGGGCAAAGCGGCCCAGGTGCTCCGCGTCACCACGCGAGCCGTACATAAACCCGCCCGCGTGCTGGATCGAGCCGTCGGGGTAAAGCAGCTTGCAGCCGGCGATACCGATCGACGGATCATTAAAGGCGTCTGCCAGGGCCGCCAGCCACCCGGCGTGAACCTGGGTGTCCACGTTGAGCAGCACCAGCAGCTCGCCGCTTGCTGCTTTCAAGCCCACGTTATTACCGGCGGAAAAACCCAGGTTGCGGTGGTTGCGGATCAACCGGGCCTGAGGGAAACGTTCGGCTACTATGTCCGCCGTGCCGTCGGTAGAGCCATTGTCCACCACCATGATCTCAACGGCCGGATGCTCCTGGGCCAGCAGCGCCTCCAGGCAATCGGCAATGTACGCG
>JAFGOG010000626.1 GCA_016926595.1 Anaerolineae bacterium | reverse complement strand
CCGATGTCGACGATGTCCTGGGCCGTGCGGCGCATCAGCGTCTTGATCTCGCTGGTGCGCTGCTGGACCACGATGCGGGTTTCGACGTCGAGACTGGCGTAGATGTCATCTACTTGCGGCCTATGGTTGTTGGGCATGCGTCTTATGCCTCTGTGACTACAGGACTGATGCTTGGCATCTGAGCAGGATCGCCTGTTTGCTCTTGCCTGGCCCTTTTCTGCCTGGCCAGTGAAACCAGCAGTCCATAGACCTCTCCTAGACGCCGTTGTCGGTCCTCAGGCGTGAACTCCTCAAGTGCTTCCACAGCCAAATCCTCACGGGCGACTTGTTTGGTTTCGCGCATCGCTGTTCTCAGCCTCCATGCCTGTTGATTGCACACACATACTGTACCACATTTCGTGGGACTCGTGGGGACTCTTTGGGACAGTTCTGGGACTCCTCACACGACTCCTACCGGAACGTCATGGAACACGCGAGAAGCTTTTGCCGTTTGAGGCCAAATGTGTTAGAATCCTACCCGTCATCGTGGCCATCTCCGGCCAATCCGAGGTAGGATTGGCACCTAGGAAGCCTGGTGATTGACCCCAATGGGTCACTCTGCCGGTGGGCGGCTACCGATAATGTATGCCGTACGCCGGCATCGCCTCAATCCATCAACATATACTAAAGGAGGCCGGTTATGAAGTATCGTACATTTGGAAGGCTTGATTGGCAGCCGTCAGCACTCGGTTTTGGCGCAATGCGCCTGCCCATCGTCGATGACGACCCCGGCCATATCAACGAGCTGGAAGCCACGCGCATGGTCCGCTACTCCATCGACCACGGTGTGAATTATGTCGACACTGCTTACCCCTATCACCGTGAGACCAGCGAGCTATTCCTGGGCCGTGCCCTGCAAGACGGTTACCGGGAACGCGTCAAACTGGCAACCAAGATGCCCTGCTGGAAGGTGGAAGCTTCCGAGGACTTTGACCGATTCCTTGACGAGCAACTAGAGCGCCTGCAGACGGACCACGTCGACTTCTACCTGCTTCACTCTCTGAACGCCCGGACTTGGGCCAAGGTACGAGATTTGGATGTGCTGCGATGGGCCGAAGGTGCCCTGGCCGACGGCCGCATTGGCCACCTGGGGTTTTCCTTCCACGACAAGTACGAGGTCTTCCAGGAGATTGTTGATGCGTCTGACCTTTGGCTTTTCTGCCAAATTCAGTACAACTACATGGACATCGAAGAGCAGGCCGGCACCAAGGGCCTCAAGTACGCCGCCGGCAAAGGCCTGGCCGTGGTCGTCATGGAGCCCATCCGCGGCGGCCGGCTGTCGGGCACTGTGCCGCCCACCGTGCAGGCCATCTGGGACGAGGCCCCCGTAGAGCGCACCCCGGCCGAGTGGGCGCTGCAGTGGGTTTGGAACCAGCCGGAGGTCAGCGTCGTGCTCAGCGGCATGAGCGCCATGGAGCACGTGGTAGAGAACGTCGAGAGCGCCGGGCGCGCGGGCGTGGGCACCCTGAGCGACGAGGAGCTGGCCCTCTTCGCTCGGGTGAAGGAGGCCTACGAGGCCCTGTGCCCCATCCCCTGCACCAAGTGCGACTACTGCCAGCCCTGCCCTAACGGTGTCAAGATCCCGCGCGTGTTCGAGATCTATAACGAGCTGATGATGTACGGCGACGAGGGCCGGGCGCAAATGTTCTACAACTGGCTGGCCGAGGACGAGCGGGCCAACCTGTGCATCGAGTGCGGCGAATGCCTGGAAAAGTGCCCGCAGATGATCGAGATCCCGGAGTGGCTGGCCAAGGCGCACGACGTGTTGTGCCAGGAGGAAGATTCGGCGGCATAGACCGTACCCTCGTACCCAAGAACGCCGGGGCGTAGCGAGCCGGGCACCATGGGCGGTGTCCCGGCTTGCTGTGCATGTCCTTGCACCTCCTGTCAATGATCGCCTTTGCAACCAAGTCGTTCCGGGGTCCTCTTTTCAACTTCGCAGAATGTGGTATAATAATGGAACCATGATAGATCTGGCGGCCGGGTTCTCGGCGCCGCAAAAGATGCCGGATATGGTTCGCTCTGCGTGAGCGTCATGCCCCAGGAGGTGAACGTATGGCCGGGGAAAGAATCACCGCACTCCAGTGGAGCTCGCAGTACGTCGCAATCTTCAAGTGCCATCGCCCGGAGAAGGCCCAGGGTCTCGTCGCCCAGGAACTGAAGGTAGCCGATGCCACCGAGATCGAGAGCGCGCAGAACCTGCAACGTGTCCTGGGCGTGCTGCAACGCGACCTTGTTGAGAAGCGGGTCTATCAATATGCCAACAACCCGACCTCGCGGCTTCTCACCTTTAGGACCTATTCTGATGGCAAAGAGAATGAGGGGCAATCCCATCTGAAGGCGCTCTTGCAGGCCGACGACCGGGAGACGGTGCAAGCCCAATCCGTCGCCCTGGCCGAACGGTACATGGGCATCCGGGGCGTGCGCGAGGGCGTTCTCATTTTTCTCATTTCGCGCGGCATGCTGCACAAATCGTTGACCAGGAACTGTGTCTTTGTCTTCAAATGCGATTTCGAGGACATCTCGCAGATTACGGCTGCCGAGCTGTTTCGCAAGATCGAGGATGCCATCGTAGAGAAAACCAAAAAGGGGGCGCTCTATCCATACTTCCAGGACGGACAGTTCGACGATAACACCATTCGCGTCTTTGACGAACTGGGGGAAACACAGTATTGGCTAGAATTCCTGGATCTCGGCGAGCGTGTGTCCGAATATGTACCGCTCCAGACTGCGACGATCGAAGAACTGCCGGAAGAGACCAGGGAGAAACTTGCAGAAGAATTTGAAAGAGCGCCGCGGATTCGCTCTCTGGCCGACGAGGGTCGCATGATAGGCAGAGAAGAGCGTCTGCCCACTGCCGAAGTTAAAGCCCTTGCCGAGGCAGTTTCGGCCAAGGCCGGCGATCCAAAAGTGACTCTCCACCTGGGCGAGATCAGTTTCACAGCCCCGATCAGCCAGTATGGCCGTACCTGGATCCTTGCCGAGGAAGAAGGCGAACGCTATATCCTGGCCAAGGGATCCAAACTCGAGAACCGTACCAGGATGCTGACACCCATCGACATGGCTAGGCTGCCTTCTTTGCGGGAAGCGGCCGGCGAACTGGACCTGGCGTTGTCCTGAAGGAGAAAACTATCGATCCCATGACCATCTCTTTGGATCCATCTATTAATCCAATCGTCCTTCTGTATCGGCTCTTTGACCACCAGGGCGTGGAACCGCAGGATGACGCCCACTATGTTGGGATCAAAAGCGTGCGGCTGAAGGATTTGGGCAGTGAGCAGACTCGGGAGATTATTCACTTCCTGCGCAAGCGCGCCGGCAGAGCTCTGCACACGTGCCGATTGCTCGCATATGAGCAACCACTGATCGACTTTGTACCCGGTTCCGTAGTCGACTGGTTCGACTGGGATGTCATCAAGGATCTTGGTGCCCAGGGCGCCCTGGCTGGCAAGTGCGAAAACGTCTTACTGGACTGGAAGCAGCGCCTGGACCAATACGCGTTCGATCACTATTGGCCTCCCGGTCGAGACCCCATCGCCGATTGCCTGTCGGTGCTGAAAGAGCTAGAGGTTTGTGACCCTGCGGGCCAGATTTTCTTCCTGGAAATGTCTCTCGACAAATCCGAGTTGGTAGCACAACATGTCCTGGCCGAGTTCCCGCGCCTGTCCGGAAACGTGTCGGTTCTGATCTGGCGGGACCCGGCGTCGATGGCTGCATCATTCAGCAGTTTTCATAGTTTTCTGGAACGCGTGGCCCAGGCGGCGAGCCAGCCCCTCTTGCTGCTGTTCCACGAGCCCACCGAAGCATATCGAGGTGATTTCTTCAGGATCCATTCCTTTGGCGGGCCGGCCGAGACCCTGGAGGCGCGCCAGCAAGCGCTGGCGGCGCAGCTCGAGGCCTTTACGGATCCTATTCTGGTCGGCTATGACGAGCTGCGCATGGTCCATCAGGCCGAGCGGCGGCCGGACGTGGGGGAGCGGTTCCATCTATCTCCGGCTTTGCTGCTGCGCCAATCAGGTCACCTCCCCCCGCGCCTGGAGCGCCCCCTATGCCAGGAAGGCCCGTGGCGGTCTCTGTTGATCTATATCCTCCTGGCCTGGTTGGCCGAGCGCACAGAGTGGCAGGACGATGTGGCCCATTTCACGCTGGCCAGCGGTGAGGAGCTGGCATTGGCCTTTGAGCTGGAGGATGTGCGGTGGGAAGGCGCTAGCATCTTTGATACCGGGGCCGACTGGCAGGCCACCATTCTGTTGCTGGCACTCGATCTCCAGCGCAGTGTCGGGCGCGAGCCCCTCCGCGCGTTGTGGACTCGGGCCATCTCAGAGCAACTGGCCGCCCGGTACACAGCGGACCAACTCTTCGAGTTTCTGGAGTCGATACGCCAGGCATTCCTCGCGCGGGAGCAAAAGCCACTCGAGATGGGCGACCTCCATCCGGACCTGGAATTGCGCGTGTTCTTTGAAAAGGATTTGACGGGAGGGCGACTGACCTTTGAGCTACACGCACCCCGACTGGATCTGTTTCATCGGCCGGCCGGGGTAAGAACGGTGGGGGCGGCTGATGCCAAGCCCTGGCTGGACGATCTCGACGAGATGGCCCGGTCCTATCTGAGCCGGCTGCTCAGGCCGGCGGAAGCGTCGGGAGAGGTCACGGTACCCAACATCCAGGAGCTGGAAGACTGGGGCGGAGAGCTGTGGGACGAGTTGATCCCCCACGAGTTACAGAGATACTATGTTCAGTTTCGCCAGCAGCCGGAGCTGAGCATTCTGATCGTCTCCAGCGACCCGTCGTTCCCCTGGGAGCTGGTCAGACCCTATGCCAAGAGGGGGGATCTCATCCCGGAGCGCCTCGACGACGTGTGGTGGGCCATGAAGTTCAGCCTGTCCCGGTGGCTGGCGGGCGCCCGGCCTCCCGCAAACGAAATTGGGTTCGCCCGCGTCTGCTGCGTAGCTGCCACTACCGATCTGCCTGCCGCGGTCAAAGAGGTGGCGCTCTTTCAGGAGCTCGACGTTGAACTCGACCTGCCACAGAACCGGGCCGAGTTGTTCAGGCTGCTGCGGGAGAAAGCGTACGACGTTCTACACTTTTCGTGCCATGGCCAGTTCAAGGCCGCCCGGCCTGACGAGTCGGGCATCGTTCTGCCTGATGGCGACGTGCTGGTGCCCAGGAACTTTCGCGACGCAGGGTTGGAAGAGATGGTCAGTGAGCATCGTCCCCTGGTGTTTCTTAACGCCTGTCATGCGGGGCAGGCTGGCCCAACCCTGACGGGGCTGGGAGGCTGGGCCAAGCGGTTCATCGATATGGAGTGCGGGGCATTCATTGGCTGCGGATGGGAAGTGTCGGACCAGTTGGCAGCCGAATTTGCCAAGTGCTTCTACCAAAGCTTTCAGAATGGCGCTGCGCTGGGACGGGCAGTGCGGGAAGCCCGCGAGACCCTCCGCAACCAGGGCCCCGATAACTCGACCTGGCTGGCATACTATCTCTATGGCAATCCCTACTGCTCGATCGAGAAGCAGCCCTAGGTCCATCTCGGCGACGGATTCCAGTTCATTCGTGCGAAGGGAGTCTGTGTCATGAGTGCGCAAACCAGTAGTTTCTCCTATCACGTCTTGCTCGTCGGCATAGATCGTTACCCCCCGCGGTACAGGAGCCTCCGGGGGTGCGTGAACGACATTGATGCCATCGAACAGCTATTGTTTGAACCGCCGGGGATAGGCATCCCGGCGGAACAGATCCGAGTGACACGGCTAGCTGCTCCACGTGCCGGTCAGACCTCGATGTCGCGTTTCGAGGATCAGACCCTGCCGCCGACGAGGGCCAACCTCGTCCAGGCATTGCAGGACCTGGCCGGGCCGGCCGTGAAACCCGCTGACCGTGTCCTGATCTACTATGCAGGCCACGGCGATGAAAGACTGTGGACCGACAGCCCGGTTTGGCACGAAGCCCTTGTACCCCACAACGGCCAGGAGATCGAGTACCTGTTCGATGTCGAGATCAACGCGTTGGTCAATGCCATCGCGGCGCGGACAGACGACCTGACCATTGTTCTCGACTGCTGCCACTCTGCAGGGGCCACCCGGGATCTGGGCGGGGCCGAGGCTCAAGGGCAGGTACGCTCCCTGGGTGGCGACCCGGCCCCAGTTGCGCCGCCTGACCTGGCCCGCCTCGGCCCGGGCGATGCAGCGCAGGATCGCGGCGTGAGTTCACATCTGTTGCAGTCCCCCGACCCGAGCTACCTGGTCGTGGTTGCCTGCCAGTCGGACGAGAAGGCTGGCGAAGGCGCTTATCCGTATGGCCAGCCCTCGCATGGCGTGTTCACCCATAGCCTGTTGAGCGTGCTTGGCGAAAGGGATGCGGACGAACGCGCCGCTCTGCGCTGGGCCGACATCTGGCCGGCATTGTTGGCGAGGGCCACGAAGCGCAGCGCCCTGGTCCGCCAGCGCGCCCAGCACCCCTGGGTGATCGGCCGCAGCGAGCGCAAGGTGTTTGGCGGACCCTGGGAAAAGATGGATGCCGGCTACAGGGTAACACAGTGGCGAGATGGCGGGTACGATATCGGTGCGGGCCAGCTCATGGGGGTTACCGAAGGCGCCGAGATCGCAGTCTATGGGCCAGAGCCCCGCCTATTACCCAAGATCGGGTCGCAAGCAGATCGGCCCGTGGGGCGCCTGAAAGTGAGACAGGCCGGACCCTCCAGCGCTGTAGCGGCACCGCTTGGCGAGCCGTTTGAGGTGCCCGATGGCGCGCGCGGCCGGCTGGCCAAGCCGGGACAAAGCCAGCGCCTGCGTGTGAGCCTCGAGCCGGCTGACGCAGAATTTCAGGTGCAACTCGAAGCATCGCCGCTACTCGAAGTCGTCTCTTCCGAAGACCCTCACGCCGAAGTTGAAGTGGTCGCGCAGCTAGGCGGCAGGTGGATCATTGGCAATGACACCGAGCCTGTGCTGGCCGTCGTCCCGCCGGGAGAGGTTCAGGCATTGCGCGCCGGGCTGGAGCACTATTACCGGTACAATACAGTGCTGCGCATGGCGCACAATTGCAGCGACCCGCAGATGGCCAACAGCCTGAGCGTGCAGGTCCTGGACTGTAATGACAAGCCGGCGTTGCTGGCCATGTCACCTGGAGAACTGGCCGATCCCGCGCTGCCTGAAGCGCCCCGGGATCACGATCGGATCTATACATTGCAGTCGGGCTTTGAGTTCTGCGTCAGGGTGACCAACAGCTCGCGCTACCACCTGAACGTGTTCTTGCTGAACTCCACGGCAGGTGGCATAGTCGAGTACCTGAGCGATGCCCTGCTGCGAGATGGAGCCGCTCACGTCATGTGGCTCGACAACAAATTCCGTGCGACGTTCCAGGCCAGTCCGGAATCGCTGCCGGCAGGCGATTATGACGTTCAACTGCCGACGCATGCGACGGACCGCATGATCGCCATCGGCACAACCCGGCACGACGTAGACCTCCGGTTCCTGACCTTGGACAAAGGAGTGCAGGAAGTGGTGGACGAAAATCTGGCGATGGCGAGGGACGCAAGGCGCTTTCGTCGTACGAAAAAGGCCGACGCGGCGCCATCCGAGCTCTGGACGGCGACGGTGGCGCATATCCGGATCGCAAGGGGGTAACGGTAATCCATGCCTGGTGAGAGGGTAGAGCCAAGATGGGACTGAAATCCAAGACAGAACCTGAGGACAGCTCCGTGCTGAGCATTTGGCCGGAACAGCATACGTTGAGATTGTCGCTTGGCGCCGGGGCCCTTGTTTCACCGGTCAGATCTCTTGCCTTCAGCCCTGATGGCAGCGTGCTGGCTATCGGCAGTGCGGCTGGCACTGTGAAGCTCTGGAATCTGCACGAGGGCGCGAAGATTGAACCGCTAGCAGGCCATTCGCGCGTTGTCTCCTCGGTTGCTTTCAGCCCGGGCGGGCAGGTTGCGGCCAGCGGCAGCCACGATCATACGCTGAAGCTGTGGGATGTTGCAACGTGCCAGGAATTGTCCACGCTAAAGGGGCACCGAAGAGAGGTTGAATCCGTTGCTTTTTCCTCAGATGGTCAATTCGTCGTCAGCGGCAGTGATGATGGAACGATCAGGATCTGGAATACTCGCGATAAGAAGACTACGCGGATCCTCACCGGGCACCAGGGCCCGGTGTGGTCGGTAGCCATCAGTCCCGACAGCCAGTACATCGCGAGCGGCAGCCCAGACAAAACTATCAAGCTTTGGAATATGCGGCAGGGCACAGAAGTACAAAGCTTTTCAGCGCACGCGTACGTCACGATGGTGGCCTTTAGCCCGCAAGGTTCTCTTGTCGCAAGTGGTGATGATTGGGGTTATATTTCCATATGGAATACTCGGACCGGGGAACCGGAAACATCGATCCACGCTCACACAGGTAGAGTCCTGAGTGTCGTTTTTCATCCAGATGGCCAGTGCGTGATCAGCGCTGGCGCCGATGGCAAGACCCGACTGTGGAATATCCGCAGCGAGGGCAAGCCTCACTCGTTCGAAGGGCATTTGAGCCCCGTCTTTTCTGCGGTTCCAAGCCCGGATGGGCGATTGATTGCCAGTGGCAGCATCGACACCACCATCAAGCTGTGGGATATCCGTCTGGACCAGCCGTTGGCCACTCTGACTCCTATTGGTGAAAGCGACTGGATGATTGTCACCCCAGACTGCCGGTTCGACGCCTCGCCCGGTGCTATGCGCTGGATGCATTGGGTCTTGGGCCTCGAGATCCTCGATCTTGACCAGTTGAAAGCACGATATTACGAGCCCGGCCTTGTCTCAAACCTGCTGACCATCTCTGAGGCCGAGACATACCCCAAGATGGAGTTCATTGACAGAGCGAGACGGCTTGCGGCAGAGACCCACCAACCTGAGCTTGTGACGGAAACCGGGCTCTCCCGTCAAGTCAACTGCGTGGCGTTCAGTCCTGATGGAAAGGTTCTGGCCAGTGGCAGCCGAGACATGAACATCGAGCTGCGTGACATGGCGACCGGGACGCAGATCCGAACACTGAGGGGGCATCTGGCCCCGATTTCATCCCTGGTTTTCTCTACGAACCGAAGAACCCTGGCAAGCGGGAGCGAGGGCGGAGAGATCAAACTCTGGGACATTGTGACAGGCAAATTGCTACACTCGCTAACCAACTTGAGCGGCAAGGTGATAGCCGGTGCCTTTCACCCGGTCCGAAACATGCTCGTCGCAGGAAGCGAGGGTGGGACAATCGGGATGTGGGATGTGGCTACAGGCACAGAACTGCTGCATTTACGGACTGAAGCCGGTATTGTCACTCTGAGTTCTGACGCCAGGTTTGTTGCCACGGGGAGCCCAGACGGGATCGTCGTTCGGGATGTGGTGTCGGGCAACCACATGTCGTCCATCCCGGCATTCGTCTATCCAGTAAGGCGGGTGTGGGGCGACAGTGATTCTGACAGCACGATCAATCTCATCCCCAAGGCCCTTGCTTTTGATTCAGCGGAGGGTGTTCTAGCAGTTGGGTACGCCATGCCCAGGGGAGTACAGATTGAAGAGTATCCACCCGCTGCCGATACTGCGAGTAATGGCAAAATGAAGATGGTCATAACCACGATCGGAGTAACGGTCATACGCCCACTGGAATCAGCGAAACCATGGGCCATCAAGCTCTACAAAGCTCAAGATGCGACGTTGTGCCACACACTCTGCGGCCACACCGCAAGTGTGAGGAGCGTAGTGTTCAGTCATGATGGGAAGCAGTTGGCGAGTACGAGCGACGACGGGACGGTGAGAATCTGGGACGTCGGCCAAGAGCGCCAGATTTGCTCTCTTGAAACCGGTTCGTTTCACATCAACGCGCTTGCTTTTAGCCCGGACGGAAAAATGCTGGCCTTGGCAGAGGGACGAGACCCGCATCTGGGGCGTATCACGCTCGTGGATGCTGAGAGCGGCACGTTGATCAGGACGTTTGACCGCCATATCGGCGACGTGAATCCTGTTTTGTTCAGCCCCGATGGCAGAACTGTTGTCATGGCAGGTGAGGACAAGGTGATCAGCATCTGGCAACTAGATCGTGCCGGGGGGCCGCTCCTTCTCAAGGGACATGACGACAGGGTGTTTTCACTGGACATTTCAGACGACGGTGACCTGCTGGTTAGCGGCAGTTGGGATGGAACGACGAGGCTTTGGGATACCAGCAGTGGCGACCAAATCGCTTCTATCCAGTACCCGGCGCCCATTTGGTCGGTGGCCCTCAGCCCTTCAGATAGTCAGTTGCTGGCAAGCGCCTGTGCGGATGGCACGATCCGGCTGTGGAACATCGCCCAGAATACAGAGCAAGGTGTATTGGGAGAAAAGGAATACGCCCGTCGGGCGCCGTATGTATCTGGCATGTTGTCTGTCGCCTTTAGCCCGGATGGAAAACTATTGGCGGGCGGACATGCAAATGGAACCATTCGTCTCTGGGACGTGGATACTTGCCAGCACTTGCAGACGCTCAGCGGGCATACTCGTTATGTCAATAATCTGCGGTTCAGCCCGGACGGCAAGATTCTGGCCAGTGGCGGGTACGATCAGACGATCAGGCTATGGGATGTGGCGAACGGCGCGCTGTTGGACACTCTCGTCGAACACCAAGTGCCCGCCGTGATCGAAAAGGGCACATCGGCGATCTTTGGGCCAGACGGCAACGTCCTGGCCAGTGGCGGCACAGATGGTATGCTCAAATTGTGGGATCCTGCCACCGGCAGGGAGTTGTCCACATTTACCGGGCATACAGGCAGCATTGCCTCGCTCAAATTCAATGCGACCGGGGACCTCTTGGTAGCCGGCAGCAACGACGCCACAGCCACGCTCTGGAACGTCAGCGTGCCCACCGAGCCCCGGAGGATTTGTAGTCTGTACTCGTTTCCGGATGGCAGTTGGGCTGTCATCGACGCTGAAGGTCGTTTTGACGCGTCGAATGGTGGCAACATCCGATGGCTGCACTGGGTTGTCGGTCTGGAGCCGGTCGAGCTGAGCCAACTGAAGGAACGATACTATGAGCCGGGTCTCTTGCACAAGCTCTTCGGCCATGGTGCCGAGCCCCTTCGAGATGTGCCAGCCTTGCTCGACGTGGCACTCCATCCCGCGATGGAGTGGATCGACAGCGATCCGTCGAGTCCCAAAGCCCGTCTGCGTCTTATGAATCGCGGTGGAGGCATTGGCCGGGTAGTGCTGTCGATCAACGGCAAAGAGGTTACGGCAGACGCGCGAAGTGCAAACCTGGATCCACAAGCGGACCAGGCGGAGCTGGAGATCGATTTCTCCGATCATCCCTATTTGATTCCCGGTGAGAGTAACACTTGTGAAATCAAGGCCTACAACGCGGAGGGGTACCTGGTCAGTCGGAGCCTGCGGGGCGTATACCAGGCACCGGCCAAGCAGATCGAACCGCCCAATCTGTGGACCGTCATAGCCGGCACGTCCGACTATCAGGGCGAAGAACTGGATCTGCGCCTTGCTGCCAAGGACGCCGAAGACGTCGCAAAAGCCTTGCAACTTGGTGCGCAACGCCTCTTTGGCGCTGATAGAGTACACGTCACCCTGTTCACCGCCCCCTCGCCTCCCCCTTCGCAGGATACGGGAGGCCAGGGCCAGGAAATCCTTCTTCTTTCTGACCGGGGAACCGGTCGAGGTCACTCGACCCGCAAGAATATCGTACAGGCGTTCGAGACGTTGGCGAAACAAGCCAAGTCCACTGATGTCTTGGTCGTTTATTTGGCTGGTCATGGTGTCAGTCACGGGGGACAGGATGGAGACTACTACTATCTGACTGCAGACGCACGCACAGGTAACCTGGACGATCCTGCGGTTCGCAACCAAACGGCAATCTCCAGCCAGGAATTGACCCGGCTCATCCAGCAAGTCCCAGCTCTGAAACAAGTGCTCATCCTCGACACATGTGCTGCAGGCAAGCTGGTGGAGAGGCTAACAGAGCAGCGCGCGATTCCCTCTAGTCAGATCCGGGCACTAGACAGGATGAAAGACCGGACGGGCCTGTACATCCTCGCGGGATCAACCGCCGATGCGGTTAGCTATGAGTCGAGCCGCTATGGGCAAGGATTGTTGACCTATAGCTTGCTACTGGGTATGCGCGGCGGAGCTTTGCGCGAGGATGAGTTTGTCGACGTGGCCAGGCTATTCGAGTTCGCGACGGATCAGGTGCCACGAATTGCCAAAGGCATCGGGGGAATCCAGCGCCCGCTGGTCGCTATCCCACGCGGCGGCGCCAGTTTCGACATCGGCCAACTGGCAGAAACGGACAGGCAGCAGATTCCCGTACTCAGGCAGGCGATCCCGCTGGTGCTACGAGCGAACTTTCAGGACGAAATTCTCCTTCTTGACCACCTCGGCCTGGCAAAGAGAGTCAACAATGCGCTACGAGAGCGCTCGGACCTGGGCCGCGCAGCTCCTTTGGTATTCATGGATGCCGATGAGCTTCCAGATGCTTACGCCCTCGTCGGCCGCTACCATCTGGACGGTGACAGTATACAGGTGACAGTGCATCTTTTCCGGAGCGGCCATCCCGCTGGCGATTTTGAAGTACAGGGCAGCCGCGCAGAGGTAGAACAACTCGTCGTAAGAATTCTGGATGCACTAGTGAAGAAACTGGGGGCACCTGGATAAGGGGTGACCCCTGAGCATGATCGGCTACGACAGCACGCAAAGCTTCGCGTACTCTGCCTGGTTTCCAGTACTGCGTGCTAGTCCCGCAGCCAGAGCCGAGCGCTGAGGCAGAAGTTTTTTTGTACTTTGTGTATGTCAGTACCAGTTCAACTTCATGGATATGGACGAACAGGCCGGCACCAAGGGGCTGAAATACGCGGCGGACAAGGGCCTGGCGGTAGTCATCAT
>JAFGOG010000625.1 GCA_016926595.1 Anaerolineae bacterium | reverse complement strand
CTGCGGGTGACCGGCAGGGTCAGGGCGAACTCGACGGTCTTGTCGCGCTCTTCTTTGGAGATGACGTCGCTGCCCCACATGGTGGCCGCGATGCCGAGCAGGAGCGCATAGTAGGTGAACATGAGCCCGATAAAGCCGTTGAGGGTGGTCAGGTCCAGGGCCTCAAACTCCATGGCCTTGACCAGTTGTGGGGGCATGGCGTCAAAGATGGCCAGCATCTCGGGGTTGTTATAGTACGCGGAAAACTTGCTCACGCCCATCACAATGAACAGGATGACGATGACGCTCCAGATGATGAGCGATTTCAGGTTGGCCTTTAACTCTCTCACAAAGATGTTCATCTCTCGACCTCCTTACACCACCGCCGGAATATCGCGCCGGGTGTAGAGCAGATAACTGCCCACGAGCGCGATCACGATCACGATTACACTGATCAGCACCAGGGGCAGGTCGTAGGCTCCGTGCTGGAGGATATAGCCCGGGCTAAAGTGCCTGAAGGGGGTGATCAGCTCTAACGTGCTCTCGCCCAGCATGTCGCCGAAAACGTTCAGCACGTACATGCCAAAACCGAGGGCCATGGCGTAGGGGGTGACGCTGCGAACTCTTTTGACCAGCAGCGAGATGACCAGGCCGACGCTGAAGAAAAAGAGCTGAAAGACGACAATGCTCAACAGCAGCAGCACCAGCGCGCCGGCGTCGTACGGCCTGCCCCCCCGGAACAGGTTGATAAAGACGAAACTGCTGATCCAGATCACCAGGTTGGTGATGGTCAAGCCGGCCAACGCGGCCAGCAGCTTGCTGGTCAGGATCTGGGCGCGCGCCACCGGCTTGCTCAGCAGGAAATCGGCCGTCCACTCTCTCTCTTCGACCGAGACCAACGAAAAGCCATAGCCGGCCGCCTGGATGGCCAGGCAGATCTGGACAAAGAGGAAAGCAAAGCTGAAATAGCCGAGCACGGTCGACATCTGCTGCACATTCTCCATGCCAAAGGCGGCCAGCAACTGCGGTGGGAACCTGGACATCATTTCCGTCAGCAGTTCCACATCCTCGATGAACGAGGAGAATATGGCGATATAGATATACAGCACCGCCGCGATGGCCACCGACCAGGTGATCACCGAGCGCGACAGCATTTTGAATTCCTGCCGGAAAATATTCTTCGCCATGATCCCCCCCTACTCGTAGTAGTGCATGAATATCTCTTCGAGGGTGGGCTCCTCGATGGTCACGTCGGACACGGGGATGCCGCCGATCCTGCTCGTGACGAGGTTGATGTCGCCCTTGTAGAAAAAGCGCACCGCGCCGTTGTGCTGCTCCAGGTTGGTGACGCCGGGCAGCTCAAAGTAGGCGGGATCGAGGCCGTCGGCCGCCACCCGCACCTTTTTGTAGTTGTTCTTTTGCAGGGTGCGGATGTCGGCGACCTCGACGATGCGGCCTTCGCGGATGATGGCGACGCGGTTGCACATGCGCTGCACTTCGCCCAGGATGTGGGATGAGAAAAAGACGGTGACGCCGCGCCGGTTCTCTTCGCGGATCAGCTCGAAGGTCTTGCGCTGCATGAGCGGGTCGAGGCCGGCGGTGGGCTCGTCGAGGAAGAGAAGCTTGGGGCGGTGCAAAAGCCCCTGGACGATACCGACTTTTTTGCGGTTGCCGTAGGACAGGTCCTCGATGCGCCGGTTCAGATCGAGCTCCATCGCCTCGGCCAGCTCGTGCATGCGCTGCTTGTGGTCGCCCGGATAGAAGCTGGCCGAGTAGTTGAGCAGGTCGATGACCTTCATGCGGTCATAGTAAAAGACCTCGGAGGGCAAGTAGCCGATCTGCTGCCGCAGCTCCGGCCCGTACTTGATGGCATCCTTGCCAAAAATGGCCGCGGTGCCGCTGGTGGGGTAGATGAGGGACAGGAGCAGGCGGATGGTGGTCGATTTGCCGGCGCCGTTGGGCCCGATGAACCCAAAGATCTCGCCCTCGTCGACGTGGAACGAGACGTCGACAATGCCTCGGGCTTTGCCATAGTACTTGGTCAGATTGTTGACTTCGATGACACTCATGCCGACCCTCCTTTGGATTGGCATCCTCTACAACTTTTCCCCAGGGGCCACACCATGCGGCCCCCTGAGTGTGCGCGCAATACGCCTATTGTACTCCCATCCGGCTCCTGGTGTCAAGAACCGCAGCCGATCTTGTGCGCACCTGGGCTGGCTCTTGTGCGCCCACTCCGCGGCTACGGATCTTGGGTGCTGGTCACCAGAAAAGCATCCAGGGTATGGACTGCTTCTACATCAAGGGCCAGAATGACTCTCCTGGGCGGTATGATGGTTGCGTTGCTACCATCAAGGCGGATCCCGGCAAAGTTACTGAAAAACCGCTCGCGGACCTCGCCGGGCTCCATGAGGATCAAGGCCAACTGGTCCTGCCATCGATCTCGCCGCCGTCGCCGGCCGGCGCTTCCAGCGGCTCTTCCAACACTGCCGCCTTTGCCTCCCCTGCGCCGGCTGCCGGCAGCTCCTCTTTCGGCTCGCGCTCAACCGGCTCTGCCGCGCGCGGCGCACCTGCCGGCGGCGCCAGCAGCTCGCCCCCGATCTCTTCCGTCACTTCGAACGACCACTCGTATGGGGCTTCCATCTCCAGGCCGGCGCGGTCGGTGACGCCGAATACTTCGGCCGTGTATTCGCCAGAGGTCAGTGGATCAGAAGGGGTGAAGTGCCAGTGGAAACACGACGGCCCCTCGGGCTCGCAGGGGGATTCGTCGTAGTAGACCAGCTCGCCCTCTAGCTCGCCCTTCGGGCCGACAAGCGTGAACCAGGCGAAGGTCGTCGACACGTCTTCGCTGAAGTAGGCCACCACAAAGGTGGACTGGTTGCACTACAGTACCCCTAGCAGCTCCTCGAGGTCTCCATAATCATATGGCGGTCTTTTCCGGACTGCCAGAATGTCTACCATCTTTTCCGCCTCGGTCACTGCATACACGATCCGCCATCTGTCCAGGCGCAGCCTCCACAGTTCACGTTCGTCTTCAGGGGCGCGGAGCACCACGCTGTTGTGAGGACGAGGATCGTCGACCAGCCTGTCGATGACCTGCTTCACCCGCTGGCGCATATGGCCGGGCAGGGTTTTGATCTCTTTCCAAGCTGGAGGGGTAACATAGACCGTGTACCGGCTCACCCTACAGATCCCCTTTTGCTTCATCCCACTTGAGCCAGCCTGCTCGCTCGCGGTCTCCACCTGCAGTTTCTAGCTGAGCAAACGCCTCGTCTGCCAGATCCATGTCTTCCAGGGTCTCGAGCCATTCGATCATGGCCTCCCATTCATCAGCACCGACCACTGCCCATCGTTTCCCCTTTACGGTCACATATTGAACAGATTCGAGCGCTTCTAGCGCGGTCATGTCGCCTCCTTTTCCGACTGCTTGCGCACAAACCACCAGGCAGGTCTTCCTTCTGAGGCTATTTTACACGTGAACAGGCACAAGGTCAAGTACCCCGCGGGCTGGTAGTCGTGCGGGCCTCAGCAGGACGGGTTTGCTACCACATCGTCTACCCAACGTGACGATGGCGGCCATCGAGGCGTACCTCGGCGTGCACGGCCCGGCTGTCGACGATCATCTCTTGCTCTACCGCAACGAGCCGTTGACCGTCAGCTACTGCGCCTGCCGGCTGCGAACCTACGCCAAACGCTGCGGTGTGCGCATCACGCCGCATCAGCTCCGGTTTAGCTGCGCCACGCTGCTGCTCAACGCCGGCGCGCCGGTACTCACGGTGCAGAGCATTCTCGGTCACAAGTTCATCGACACCACGCTGGGCTACGCGCGGCTGTATGACGGCACGGTGGACGCCGACTACTACCGCGCGATGGCCGAGATTGAAAACCACTTTGACGGCGAATAGCACCAAAGCACACCGCCGGACAGCGCTCAGCTGCTGGCCCTGGTCGATGCGCTTCACGCCGGTACCCTCAACGACGCGCAACGGGAGACCGTCCAGGCTTTGCGCACCGGGATCTTGGCCACATTCGCTTCGCTCAGTGCAGGCTTGGCCGAAAACGACAACGGATCCAAGGCGCGGGTCGTTTGACACGGGCCGAAGCGCGTGCTATCCTGTAGAAACCCAAGGGAAGGGAGAGAGCAGCCGGGGTTCCGGTTGTTCTCTTCTGTTTCATTCCAGGTAGTCACATATTGGACAGTCCCTCAAGGCTGCAACATCTGCTCAACCGCACCGTAGGGGAGATAGAAAAAGGGAAGAACGACCTCAGTGCTCGCCAAGTTCGTTGTGAGCTGTGTCCCCCAAGCCTTCAGGCCCTGCCAAGCTGAAGACGCAGCCGCGCCAAACTTTGTCCAGAAGCTTGGTCGCCTGACTTCTTCGAGGGCTTTGTCGGCAATTACCTTTCCATTTTGGGCTACACGATAGGCCCCCTCAAACTGCCCTTGTGCACCCTCCGAAATCTTGGGGGCCGATGTGAATATCGCGTTCTCCGCCTTTCCAGCCGAAATGGCATCGTAGACTGTGAATCGGTAATCCGTTGGTAACGTCCCACTCCCATCCGCCGTCCATATCCACCGCTCGGCGCCGTACGGATAATGCCGGCTCTCCGCCACCCTGCCGCCGGCAGCATCGAGCACCAGGCTCGTCGTGCCCAGGTGGTCGGTCACGAGGTAGTATACTACATTCTCCCCCCACGAGCTAGTCTGCCGCATTGCCACACGCTGTCCGCCAAAGTAGTAGTAGGACGTGCTCCGCACGTACAGCACGCCCGCCATCCCACTCTCGATCTCGCCGCCGTCGCCGGCCGGCGTTTCCAGCGGCTCTTCCAACACTGCCGCCTTTGCCTCCCTTGCGCCGGCTGCCGGCAGATCCTCTTCCGGCTCGCGCTCAACCGGCTCTGCCGCGCGCGGTGCCTTTGCCGGCGGCGCCAGCAGCTCGCCCCCGATCTCTTCCGTCACTTCGAACGACCACTCGTATGGGGCTTCCATCTCCAGGCCGGCCCGGTCGGTCACGCCGAATACTTCGGCCGTGTACTGGCCGGCGGTCAGTGGGTCGTAGGGGGTAAAGTGCCAATGGTAGCACGATGGCCCCTCGGGCTCGCCGGAAGCATCGTTGTAGTAGGTCAGCTCGCCCTCTAGCTCGCCCTTCGGGCCGACCAGTATGAACCACGCCTCCGCCGTCGACACGTCCTCGCCAAAGTAGGCGATCACCTCTTGCGGCGCGCCCTCCTGGCTCCCCTTCTCCGGGACCGTGCCCACTACTTCCGGCTGGGTAAAGTCGCCGGTGGTGAAGGTCCAGGTGGCGGTGACGGCTTGCGCCATGGCATCCATCGCTCCCGCTACCGTCGCCGTGTACGCCGTCCACTCCTCGAGCGAGGGGATCGACTGGTTCCACAGCGGCACGTAGCGCACCGCCAGCGCCCACACGTCGGTCACGGGTACGACCGCCTCGGCACGAAAGCTCAGGTCGCCAACCGACGGCGGCAGCGACAATGACGCCTGCGGCGCTTGCAGCCCGTTCGCCGGCGAGCCGATGTAGATTGCCTCGTTGTAGGTCACGACCAGGCTGGGCCGGATGGTGACGCTATCGGAGCCGGTGGCCGGTGTCACCCCCGTCACGGCCGGCGCGCCGGGGTAGCACACCTCCCAGCTCACTTCGATCGGGTCCGACCAATGTGTAATGCACCCTTCCTGGTCGCGCCCGCGCACCCGCACCGTCGCGACCTGATCCGGGAAGGGGGTGTCCACTACGAACTGCTTCCTTGTGATTGTAATGAAAGACCCGGCACGAAGCCGGGTCTACCACCTGAACGCCACCGTTTTCGGCGGGGATGAGCTGTGTGCCCCCAAGGGGTCTCGTACTAAAAACCTGTCACGGCACCCTCTCTTGGAGGCGCAACACTTGACATCGACTACAGTATAGCACAGATTCTCGGTAGGGGCAAACGTACGCCCTGGCTTCTGCACGCTATTCAAGGACTCGCATCAGGTTTTCCAACTTCAGAATACCCGGATCGGCGGCCGGCTCGAGGAAAGGACGCACGTCGGCAACGACCTGCTCCCAGTCGACTGCTTGGAGTCGGTCTCGTACAATCCTTCGCCAATTGTCCTCGGTCAACGGTTCTGCCTCCCAACCTGTCTGTTGCAGCGTATTGTTGAGCAGAGTCAGGTTCGGTGCCGGCCACTCTGGATCGCTGAGGTACCACAACAGGTCATAGACGTCGCGGCCTTTGGTGTACGGTCGCTGGAGAAGGGCATGTAGCTTGCCTGCCAGGAGCGAGGCCCGATCGTGATGCTGAAGCTGGAGGATCACATGGCGGCGGATAATGCTGGTTTTCAATCCCGCACCGGTTGGAGGATTGGAATCTACTTCGATCTTAACTGCCAACACCTCGTCCCTATGAGGCGAGAGATCCAGTTCGTAGAGCAGGCCACGAAATCGGACAAAGGCACTGTGAACTGTTTTCTGATCGCTCACCTTCAGCTCCACCTGGTAACCCTCGGCGGTGAAGGTGGAGCGAATAGCTTGGAGGTAGGCGCGGAAGTCGTACTCTGCTGGGGCCTGCTCCAGGGCAAAGTCCAGATCTTCGGAATAGCGGGCGCTGGCAAAGAGGAAACGAAGGGCGGTGCCTCCGTGGAAGGCCAGGGGGATCATCGCCCCTGCCCGCTGAAGCGCGCCCAGGATTCGAGCCTGCAAATATTCGCGGGCCACATTGCGTCCCTGTACGGGGGTGGTAGCTGCACAGACGATTTGGGCCAGGTAGTCTTTCATAGGATTTCGTACTCCTGTGCTTCAGCTTCGGCTAGCTTGGTGATGTGACTTGCCGCTCGGCGCAGCTTTGGACTTTTAGCTCGCGCAGCTTGACGCTGCAACTGGCCCAGGTCCAGCCGTTCCAGATTCTGCAGACGCAATTGCCGGAGGTATTCTGGTGCATCGCCCCGAGGTTGCAGGTGCACCAGATCCAGCAGCGCCTTTTCTGGTGTTGCCACAAAAGCCTGCTGGTCGCTTCCCATGTCGGTCAGTTGGTAGCCAAAGAACAGTGACGCTCCCAGAGACTACGAAACTTGACAAATCATGTCCTGTGTAAAAAATATGAGGTAGTTCAACCTCTTTGATACATGGAACAGGAATTGCGACCGATGACCGGCAAAACTCTTGGTGCGACTGGTGCCCGCCTGCTCACGGCCCTGCCCGAAAGCAATCGAACGATCTTTTCGGTCGCCGATGCTCAGAAGCTTCTGGAGAGCAGTTGCGACGCCGCACTGTTTTCAGAGCGGCGGCTTGCCCATGCCGGCTGATCCGGCTGACGGCCAATATGCGAGCGTGCCGTTGTCATCAGGCGACGAAGCAACGCCCCAGGTCAATCGCTAGGTTATTGCCCGCGAGCTGCTCGATAGTGCAACCTTCTACATCTCCCACGACAGCGCCATGGGCATCCACAACATGCTCACCCGGCCCGTTACAGCCGTTGTTGTAGCTACCCCCCGGCGTTTGGCCGACCGCGATATCCTGGGCGTGCCCTATTGTTTCATCCATGCGCCCTCTTTGGTGTTGTGGGGCCGCAAGCTGGTCTGGGTGACACCCTACGAGAGGGTCACTGTCAGCAACCTGGAGCGAACGATCCTGGATGGCCTAGCCCGACCTGACCTGTGTGCTGGCGTCAGTGAGATTGCCGCCTGGGACAGGCTGCCGGCTATGCCCAGAAACTCGGACGCGATGCGATCCCAACAGCCGTTGTCAGCCGCAAGTTGATGGCTCGGGAGCTTGACGGCTGCTTTTGCGCCTTCGGCCTGAATCTGGTATGATATGCCTATGACCAGATACACTCACCTTGATCAGCTCAAAAACCGCATAGACATCACCCGCGTGCCTTTCAGCGACCGGGGCTCGCGCCTGTTGGTGTTCAAAGAAGCCGATGGCGAACGACTCTACATCAAACTTGCAGAGCGGTTAACGGCCATCCAGCCCGGACTGGACACCTATCGTTTCCGCCCGCCCTACATCCAGGACCTGTGCTTTGTCGATGAGGAGGGGATGCCTCTCACCTATCACCTGACCACCTATCCTCATGTTCTCCTTTTCCAGACCCGGTTGGGTACCTTCTCTCTGGCTTTTCGCCGGAACGACACAGTGGCCGTGGGCCTACCGCCCAATGTGCCGGCCGGCATCCACTTCCGCGTCAGCACCCAGATGTGGCAACAGAGCGAGGATGGTGGCAGCCTGATGGGAGTGCGCAACCTGTCCTACCGCACCAACGGCCAGGTGCTCCGGAACGAGTTGGGCTTGGAACGGGAGTCCTATTCCATCGAGTTCGTCGTGGATGGCGGCGACGACATGGCCATCCACCTCAACATCCGCAACGACCTGCGCCTGGATGGCGAAGCCGTCCCCTTTGCCGAGACACTGGCCGCAGCCGAGAGACGGTGGAGTGAGTGGTTCGCGCGTGTGCCGCCCGTCGCCGAGCGCTTCCGGGACCACTATTATTACGCCTGGTGGGTGATGAGCAACAACCTGGTCGCCCCCCTGGGGCGGGTCCAGCACGAGGCCATGATGCCCTCCAAGGTGCAGTACGTGGGCATCTGGAACTGGGATGCCTGCTTTCACACCTTGGCCTTCCGTCATGTCGACCCGGATCTGGCCCGCAACCAATTGCGGACCATGCTGGCCTGCCAGTTGCCGGACGGCATGATCCCCGACGCCGTCTACGACGAAGCCGTGGTGGCCGACATCGAACATCCCCTGCGCGCCAAAGTTACCAAGCCACCCATCATGGCCTGGGCGGCACTCAAGCTTCACGAAGTCGACCCCGACCCGGGGTTCTTGCAAGAGATCTATGTACCATTGGTGCGCTGGAACGCCTGGTGGTTCAGCATGAACGACGACGACGCCGACGGCCTGGTGCAGTACAACCATCCCTATTCCTCCGGCCTGGACGACAGCCCGCTGTGGGACTATGGCCTGCCGGTGGAATCGCCTGACCTGAACACCTATCTCTGCGTGCAGATGGGCTCGCTGGCGATGATGGCCGAAGCTCTGGGGATGGAGGCCGAAGGGGCCATGTGGCGCCGCCGCGCTTCGGCCATCGTGCGGCGCATGATCGAGGACTTTTGGGACGAGGAGGCGGGCATGTTCCGCGCCCTGCATGATAACCAACCCATCCCGGTGGTCACGCCCTTCAACCTCTACCCCCTGTGGACCGGCCAACTGCCCGACTCGATCCGCGACCGGCTGCTAGCCCACTTGACCGACCCTGACCAGTTCTGGGGCGAGTGCGCCATCCCCTCGGTGGCGCGCAACGACCCGCACTTCAGCCCGGAAAAGATGTGGCGTGGCCCGGTGTGGGTCAATGTCAACTATGTCTTTATCGAGGCGCTGCGGCAGGTCGGCGAGTTCGCCCTGGCGGGTGCCCTTTTAGACATAACACTCAATCTAGTCATGGGCCAGCCCGGCATCTATGAGTACTATCACGCCGAAACCGGCGAACCGCCCCCGACCGCCGCCGAGGTCTTTGGCTGGACTGCTGCTGTCTTTATCGATCTGGCCATCCAGGCCAGCCGAGAGAAGGAGATCCGGTCCTTGGGAGGGTCGAACGATGGAACTGGATAGAGAAGCGATGCGCCAGCGCTGCGAGGCGCTGCAAGCCGACCTCTTTGCCAACCGGGCGTTGATCATCGCCGCTAATCGCGCCCCCGTGACCTTTGACCGGGCCGAGGATGGCACGCTGCAAGTTCAGCGGGGTGGTGGCGGCCTGGTCACGGCGCTGACCGACCTGTGCCGCCACGCAGACGACGCCACCTGGATCGCCTGCGCCCAGACGGCCGCCGACGCCGAATGGCAGCAGGGGCGCGTACCCCTTGAAGGCGGCGGGGGAGTGGGGGTGCAGTTCCTTTCGCCGGACGAAGCGGCCTACGAAGGCTACTATAACGTCATCGCCAATCCGTTGTTGTGGTTCCTGCAGCACTCGATGTGGGACATGCCCCGCGCGCCCGTCATCGACCGCGCCACCTGGCAGGCCTGGGAGGATGGGTACAAGGCTGTCAACCGCCTCTTTGCCGAGGCCATTGTCCGGCGCGTCCGGGCTACATCTCGCCCCACTCTCGTCATGCTCCAGGACTATCATCTCTACCTCGTACCCCGTCTCGTGCGGGCCAGCCTGCGCCGACACGAACGACCCACGGTACTGCACTTTGTTCACATCCCCTGGCCGGGACCGGAGTATTGGCGCATCCTGCCGCCGACCATGCGCCAGGATATCCTCGACGGCTTGTGTGCTGTCGATGTGTTAGGCTTTCAAACTCATGAAGACGGGTTGGATTTTCTGCGCACCGTCGAGTCGTTGTTGCCCCGGGCCGCGGTGAACTATCGGCGCAGTCGAGTGTGGCACCGGAATCACGCCACCTACGTGCGCGATTTTCCCATCTCGATTGATCCTGAGGCGCTGAAGCAAGTAGCTGGCTCGGCGGAGGTGGCCGGACACCTGTCCGAACTCCAGGAGATAGTCGGGGCGTGCAGTTTGATCTTGCGCGTGGACCGCATCGAACCGAGCAAAAACATCGTGCGCGGCTTTCTGGCCTTTGAAGAGATGCTGGAGCTGCACCCCGAGCACCGGGGCCGGGTCCAATTCCTGGCGCTGCTGGTTCCGTCGCGGCTGGACGTGGAGGAATATCGGCACTACCTGGACGACCTGATGTCCACAGCCGGGCGGGTCAATGCCACCTGTGGTGACAGCGAGTGGGAGCCGGTGCGCATGCTGGTCGGCGAAAGCTATCCGCGGGCGGTCGCGGCCATGCAATTGTACGACGTGCTGCTGGTCAACTCTATCGCCGACGGCATGAACCTGGTGGCCAAAGAAGGCCCCGTCGTCAACCGGCGTGACGGCGTGCTCGTCCTGTCGGAACGGACCGGGGCACGCCAGCAGCTTGAGCCGGGCGCGCTGGTCATCTCGCCCTGCGACGTGTACGCCACGGCCGAAGCGCTGCACCAGGCCCTGGTCATGCCCGCCGAAGAGCGCCGGGAGCGTGCCGGCCGGCTGCGCTGGCTCGTCGAGCGGGAGGACATCGCTGCCTGGTTATGCCGCCAACTACAGGCCATTGCCGAGCTGAGTTTGTAAAGGAGTCTGTCCCAATGAGGGTTCCCCGCATCGCGATTCTACACTACACCGCCCCGCCGGTCGTCGGCGGAGTCGAAGCCGTGATCCTGGCCCACGCCCAGGCCTTCGTCCAGGCCGGCTACCCGGTCACTGTCCTCGTCGGTCGCGGTGAGGCCGAGGCGATGCCAGAAGGCGTCGATCTGGTCCTCGTGCCCGAGATCGATTCACAGCACGCCGAGATCGCCCGTATGAGCGCCCAGTTGGAGCAGGGCCAGGTGCCGCCCGAGTTCGAGGCCACGAGCGAGCGGCTGGGCGAGAGGCTGGCACCCATCCTGAACTGCTGCGACACCCTCATCGTCCACAACGTCTTTACTAAGCATTTCAACCTGCCCCTCACTGCTGCGCTCGACTGCCTGCTGGACAGGGACAAGCCTCCTTACTGCATCGCCTGGTGCCACGACTTTACCTGGACCAGCCCCAGCTCCAGCTCGAAAGTCCATCCCGGTCACCCCTGGGACCTGTTGCGCAGCCGTCGCCAGGACGTGACCTACGTCGTCGTCTCGCAACGCCGGCAACTGGAACTGGCCGGGCTGTTTGGCTGCCCAGCGGAAGAGATCCTCGTGATCTACAACGGCGTCGATCCGCAAGTGCTGCTGGGTTTGTCGCCAGAAGGGGCCGCCCTGGTCGAGCGCCTGGGCCTTTTGGAACAGGATCTGGTGCTGCTGATGCCGGTACGCGTCACCCAGGCCAAGAATATTGAGTATGCGCTGCGGGTGGTGGCCGCTTTGAAAGCGCGCGATTGCCGTCCCAGGTTGGTCCTGACCGGCCCACCCGACCCCCACGACGCGGAGAGCATGGTCTATTTCCGCACGTTGCAGGTGTTGCGCCAGGAATTGGGCGGGGAAAAGGAGATGCGTTTCGTCTTTGAATTGGGGAGCGTCCCAGACGAGCCTTACCTCATCGACGCCGGCGTGGTGGGCGACCTGTTCCGCGTCAGCGACCTGATGTTCATGCCCAGCCACCGCGAAGGATTTGCCATGCCGGTGCTGGAGGCAGGCCTGGCTGGCATTCCGGTGGTGTGCACCGAGGTGCCGGCCGCCGTAGAGATCGGCGGCGAGGACGTGATCTTGTTCGGCCTGGACGAGGCTCCCGACCGCCTGGCCGAGCGCATACTGGCCTGGGCCGACGGCAGCGTGGTCCATCGCCTTCGTCGCCGAGTGCGGCAGAACTTTACCTGGCAGGCCATCTTTCGCCGCGATATTGAACCACTGCTTCGCCGCCGGGAGGATGTGTGAAGGCGGAAACTCATGGCCGGCTGCAAGAGCGGCTGGCCCAGGCAGAGCGCTTGTGGCTGTTCCTGGACTATGATGGCACCCTGGCTGACTTTTCCCCCACACCGGAGCACGTCAACCCGGATCCGGACCTGGTAGACCTGATCGAGCGGCTGGCGCGGCGCCCTCGATTGCGTGTGGCCATGGTCAGCGGCCGGCGGTTGAGTCACGTGCAAAAGCTGGTCCCCGTACCTGGGGTTCTGCTGGCCGGCACCTACGGCATCGAGCTGCAGACGCCAGAAGGCGTGCGCATCGATCGGATCGAGTATGACCGCCTGCGCCCCACGTTGGATGCCCTCAAGCCCCGCTGGGCAGATCTGGTCGCCGGGCGGCAGGGCTTTTTCCTGGAGGACAAGGGCTGGGCACTGGCCCTCCATGCGCGTTTTGCCGACGAGGGTGAAGCCGAACGGGTGCTGACCGACGCCAGTCACCTAGCTGATGCGGCTCTAGCGCAAGCCGCCCCGGGGTTGTTCCGCCTGTTGGGTGGGCACAAGTTCCTGGAGATTGGCCCCCGGCTGGCGCACAAGGGCTTGACGGTCGCCCACCTGCTGGACCACTATCCCTGGCCCGGGGCACTGCCCCTCTACCTGGGCGACGACGACAAGGACGAAGAGGCATTTGGCGTCATCAAAGCGCGCGGGGGCATTGCTGTGGTGGTGGCGGCAGGGCCCCGGGACACCGAGGCCGACCTGCGCCTGGAATCGCCGCAAGCCGCCCGTCGGTGGCTGGAGGTGCTGCTCGACGTTCCCAGGTGAGAGGACGTGGTTCCTTTCACGAAAAGGCACAGGATGCCCCGACCTGTGGCCGGGGAGTTTCACTATCCGTCAGGTTCTCACAAGGGAACAATCTGGTCCTCGATTCGTTTCCTACCTTCTGCTTTGTGGAGCCTTGCCAGGTAGCTGTCAGTCTCGCGAGGAGCATCCTTGGGCAGATAGCCAATTCGTTGTGCAATCTGATGGGAAGAGAAGGGCCGGCCTATGAGGTCGGTCCTTTGCTGGAGAAATCGATTTATCGATAACTCGAGTGCCCCCAAGGGGTCACTTACCAAAAACCTGTCACGGAACCCTCTCTTGGAGGCGCAACACTTGACATCGGCCACAGTATAACACAGATTCGCAGTATGTGCAAACACGTCTGCGGGAATGCGCTCTCCCCATGCAAGCCAGCGCAACTGCTCCTCTCAAGGCTTGGAAGCCCAAGCATATAACGTGAACACGACCACAAGCAGCACGAGCAGCGTCAGGCAAGTTGTTCCGAAGCACAGGCCCTCGTTGCCGCTGATGCTGGCGATGCTGGGATCGCGGTCGGCATAGCGGATTGTGACGGTCGCGCCGGATTCGAGCCTGTCGTACAGGCTCCATTTGACCCGTTCCCGGTTCGTGAATTCCTGTACCTGACCATCGGCACCCGGAACCGAGTAGCGATAGGTGACGTAGTAGTTGGAAGGTCCCTTTTGGGCGCGCTGTTCAAACCGCTCTACCACTCGTCCCTCGGTCGTACTCGTGGCTGAGAACATGAGTTGCAGCTTGTGGCCCACCGATTCGCGCAAATCGCGGCTGAAGGCAAATAGCAACAGCAGCCCCCAAACGGTCAGGAACAAAACCCCAAGCGTCAGGCGGACGTCACTTCGCGCTAGATGCATGAGGCCCCCGAAAAGACGCCCCAGGTTCGAAGGAGCGAGGACGCTGAGCACGTCCGTCCAACCGGGGCTTGATACCTGCTTCCCCTCCTCGATGGCTGGCTGACGAATCCTGGATCGAGTTCGGCTGCCCGCTGCGTGCCCACACCAGGCACAGTAGGGCAGTTCATCGGTCCGAAACACGCTCTGCCGGCCGCACGAGGGGCACTCGAATACGCGCAGCGGCGCCTTCTCACGAAACTGCTGACGCAAACGATGGTAGGTTTGGTCGCTTTCTCCCACCTTGAGGTGGAGTTCAGGCCCCCGGCCTGGTTCCTCGGCCGAGCCCAGCAGTTCTTGCAGGTCCGCAAGCGTGAGGTCCAGGACCTGGCCTTCGCCAGGCCGGGGTCGGTGCCTGCAATCCGAGCAGCGGAGGGGTTCGCCGGCCAGGATGAGGCTCTTGTGCCCGCAGCGAGGGCAGTGCAGAAGGCGGGCGGCGGGCGGCTCTCGGTCGCCTGCCGTGGCGCCCGTATCCAAGTCGCCCTCCTCTGCGGTCGTTGCTTCCGCGTCGACCCAGCTCAGACGTCGATCCGATTCTCCAAAGAAGCGGGCGTCGGTCCCGGATGGGGGCGGCGAGGGGCTGTAGCCACAGCGGGGGCAGCGCGCCGCCGCGACCCACGGATCAAAGTCGCTCTCGTGTCCGCACTGAGGACAGACAAAGGGCTGCTTCACTTTGACACTCCCACAAAGGGGATGACCACCAGCCGGGGTGACGTCAGCGTCAGGGTGTAGTCGATCTCTTGCATGACGTCGGGTTTGTCGAACTCGATTGCCAGGAAAATCAGTTCGGCCAGTTCGCGGGCCTCTGCTTCGGTGTAGACGCAACCTTCGAGCCGCTCGCTATCTCCCGGCGACAAATCGAGTTGCATACGGGTCAGGTCCATGCCCCAGGCTTTCAAGTCCTCTATCGGCGCGTCGAAAGCGGGCACGTAGATCTGTCGAGGCGCCTGCCAGAATTGGCCGTGGTCCGTGCTGGCTTTTTCTTTGCCGAGCAGATGCTTCTCGACCGCCTTCCGCTTTTCCACCTGCACCGTCGCCTCAAAAACCCAGAAGGGCAGATGCTGGGCAACCTCAACCCTGGGGTGAAGCAACGACTCGGTAAAGGCGACCTCGATCCGGCGCAGCCCTTCCTCCACTAACTCCAGACCCCAGCCGCAACCCTGGCACAGGTAGGCCGCCTCGCCCTCCCTGGCTGACAGCGGCGTCTGGCAGTTGGGACAGTGGAGGGGCTTGAGCGTGGGCTGGTCATCTGGCGCGGAATCGGCGGGCTGGGCTTTCCACAGCCAGTCAGGTTGCTGGAACCAGTCAACCTCCGGTCGCGCCCCGTTGGCGCGAGACCGACGCCTGACCAGCAACCCCAGTCCCAGGCTGGCGGCGCTAACGAGGGCATAGGTGGGCAGGAGGATTTCGAGCCGCCAGGGAAAGGCGAGGGCCAGGATCATACACGGGACCAGCCCCAGCCCCCAGGCCAACGTGGGCCACAAGGCCTGCAGAGGGAGCTTGCGCCGGGCGCCAAGGATCCGCTCGCCGCCGAAACGGAAAAAGCGGTAGCCGGCCAACAGGATGGACACCGACAACCAGGCCACGGCCCAGGTGGTCGCGTAATAGACCCCACAAGCCAGACCGCTTTCGACCAGGCGCAGGTCAAAACCCAACGACAACGGCTCGTTGGCGACCATCCACGACCACCCCATCAGAAAATCCAGGGGCAGGGTGGCGCCCACCAAGACGGCCAGCACCAGGATGGCTGCCCGCCAGGTCGGATTCCCCGGCGCCTGCCCGTAGACGACCCGATGATCGTCCACCACCACCTGGTAGGAGCGTCCCCGGAACGTATAGCGCGCCACCCACAGGGGATAGTACACCAGGCTCAGGCGCTTGCCAAAGAACAAGAAACGCTGGAACAGGGTGCTGGTCACGCCGGACTGGCGGTGGGCTGCCTGCCGGAAGGCCAACTCGGCCTGCTCGCTCGCTCTGGCGCCGGATGTTTCCGGCTCAAAGACCAGGGCGTGCTGTCGCAGCGCCTCGCGGTCGAAAGGCTCAAGCTCTCTGCCCTGGAGCCCCTTCAACTCCTGCAGGCCAAACTGGCTGGCGTTGTAGGCGGCCACGGTCCAGACAGAATCCTCGACGATGGTTTTCTCGGCCGGGTCGTCGCTATCCTCGCCGACGTTCCGCCCGGCGAGCCAAGCCGCGGCCCGCATCGAGACCCGCCAATAGGGCACATAGACGACGAAACACTCCCGGATGGCTGCCTCCCGCTCCAGGTCGGGGTCGCGGTCCCAGCGGAGAAAAAAGCGCCGAACCATTGCCTCGACCTGCTCCTGCCCCACGGTAGGCCTGACCTGCAAGCGCAACACCCCCTTCTCGCCGTCCAGCAGCGAGGAGACGCCGCAGAAGGGGCAGTTCACCACCGCCCGACCCGCCTCGATTTCGAGAGCGCCGGCGCACTGGGGGCAGTTCAAACCTCGGATGATCGGCTTCTCAGGCATAGCAGCCAACTCCTACATCTTTCGTGCGACCTGCCGGGCCAGGAAAAAGAGCAGTCCGGCGGCCAGCAATTGGACCCCACAGCGCAGCGCGTAGACCAGGCCCAGGTCCTCGCTGCCCGGCGAGACGAGCAGATAGGCGGCCAGGGCTACCAGGGTCAGGAGCGCGAAGGCAAACACGGCGACGCCCCGGTAGGGCAGGTCCCAGCGGCGGGGATAGGTCTCGGCAAACACTTGACCGCTGGAACCGTCCACGGCGACGGGGTAAGTCTGCCCCCGGTAGCGGTACTGGAAAAAGAAGAGAGGCACGTGGACGAGGGCCGTTTCCCGCACATTTTGCCACCTGGACACTGCTTCGTGGGGCACGGTGGGGCGCACCAGGTAGGGCGCCAGCCGGGGGTCGTAGCAGCGCAACTCGCCTGGCGGGATGGGTAGCCCGTCGAGCAGGCCCAGGGTCGTCACCGCCGCTGGCTCGACGTGGAAGCGCTCGTCCTCGCCCTCCCGGACCTTGAAGCGCCACAAAGGAAAGTAGCGCAGAACCGGAGTCTCTATCTCGGCCTCGCGGTCCAGGTCTTTGGCCTTCTCGCCGCCGGCCAGCCAGCGGCGCAGGGTGCGCCCGGCGGCCTCGGCGTCCAGCGTGCGGGCGACGGTGTAGTGAAAGACGACCTGGCTCCGGTCGAGGTAGAGGGTAGAGGCGCAGTGGGAACACGTGACAAAGACCGCGCCGGCGGGGATGTCCAGGTCGGCGCCGCATTGGGTGCACTGGAAAATCGGTTGCGTCTTGGTTCTGTTCATCAGGCTGTCCCCCTCGGCCGCTCTGGTGGGGGAATCCCGGCCTCCTCCGCGGCAGCGTAGGCCATGGCCAGGGCCAGATCCACGTCTGGGATGCGGACAAAGGAAAGGTTCACGCGCTCGTCTACGTCAAGTTCCACCCACACGGGGCCTACAAGCTCCGCCACAGCGCGCCACGAGAACCACTTTGCATCGGGAGAGCCGAGCCACAGCAGCCGCTCGCCGGGCTCCAGGTGATCTCGCAGACGCTCAGGGATTGATTGCTGGTCCATCTTTCCTCCCACACTCAGTGCAATGGTCGTCCTGGGCAAACAGGCGATTTCGGAGCACTCAGCGATACATCACGACGCTGGCCAGTACCCAGCCCTCGTCTCTCTTGACGAATTGGATGGCCTTGTGTTCCAGGTCGGTTAATGGACCGCCCAGCTCAAAGAATTCGGCATCGTCGGGAAAGCTCCTGTCCGCGTACAGCCGGCGCAAACCCTTTTCCAAGTGGATGTCCTTGAGGGCTGAAAAGTACTGCTGAAACGTACTGGGCCAACCCGGGTCCATCGCCAAAAGGTGCTCCGTAGCCTCTATCTCTTCCGCCAGGCCCGCAACCGCGTCGCTTTCCAGGCAGGCAGCGACAAAATCCAGCGCCTCGGCCAGCAACTGGAAGTGTCTGATCTCCTCTTGGGACATTGGATCATCGCCACCACTCCGGGTTATACCGCGTGAACAGCCTGGCCACTACCGCAAAGCCAAGCACAAGGCTCAAGATTGCCGATAGCAGAGAAAACAGAATTGTGTTGACAACCTTGCCCGCCCTGGAAGGGATGCGGGGAACCACGACGACGCCCAGCAACACGAGGGAGGCGACCAGAGTCATGACACTCGCCGCAACCGGCGAAAGCAGCAGATACGCCGTCGCCAAAACCTCGGTCCAATGCCTGGGATTGCCACGGGCCGGAACGATGGCCTGGGCGTCCAACAGCAAGATGGAGACCAGGTGCAACAGCAACAGGATCACGCCTGCCGCCAGGCTCGGCACGGCCAGTCCAAGACCAAAGGTGACGAAACCGCCCAGGCAGCCCCCACTGGTGGGGGACGTCGCCTCAGTGGGGGTTGGTCGCCTTTGAGTCAAGGGGGCGCCGATCGACTCGCTGCGGTCTGATTCACGAATTGCCGGCAACTCTGGTTCCGGGGGTTTTGTTTCCTCCTGCTGTTGCGCTGTCGCCGGTCGCCTGGGCAGTGAGAACCAGAAAGCGAGGACAAAAAGCCCCGCTATCACGCCGGGCGCGCCGCACAGGCAGAGCACATCCTCCACTTGGGGGCTGGAAGTGAAAAAGACCAGGGCCAGCGGGAGGACGTAGGGCGCGGCCAGGGTGCAACACAGCGACAGGAGCATCCAGGGCAGGGCGCGCTTTCCTTGCTTCCAAACCAGGATGGACCAGGCGACGCCGTTGGCCACGGAAGCCAAGGCGATCACGGCCAGGCCAACCGCCAGCACAGGGAGGGCCAATGCGTCCAACAGTGCCGGGTCCACTCCCTGCCAGCTAGCGCCAGAGAGCAGCAGGAAGCCTGAGAAACAGACACAGGCAGCGACGGTGGCTGCACCGGCCAACCCGGCCCCCAGGGCCAGGAGCGGTTTCAGAGTCAATTCGTTCACAGACCTTCTCCTTGGCCTTTCTCTACAAAGGGGATCACCACCAGCCGGGACGCCATCAGCGTCAGGCTGTAGTCCAGGTCTTGCAGCACATCGCGTTTGTCCGCCTCGATGCGCAGAAAGATGAATTCAGCCAGGCAGCGGGCTTCCTCCTCGGTGCGGACGCAGTCCTGAACGTTGATGGGCTTGCCCGGCGTCAGGTCGGGTTGCGTCAGGGTCAGGTGGACGCCCCAGGTTTCCAGGTCTTCTAATCGCCCTCCAAAAGCTGGCACGTAGAAGCGGCGCGGCTGCTGCCACATCTGACCCCGGTCGGGGCTGGGCCCCGTCTCCCAACCCATAAAGGTCGTCTTGACTGCTTTCCGCTGCCGAATTTCGACTTGACCATCGAACACCCAGAAGGGCAGGTTGCCCGGACGTTGGCCGCGAGGCACAGGCTGGGGGGCGGCGAAGGCAATGTCTATCTGCCGCAGCCCATCCGGCCCCAGTTCCAGGCCCCAGCCGCAGCCCTGGCAGCGGTAGACGACGATGCCCTCACGGGCGCGCACCGGTGTCTGGCAGTTGAGACACTGTAGCGGCGTCAACTCGGGCCGGGCGGTCTCTGGCTGTGGCTGCGCCTGGCCCAGCCGCAGCCAGGCGTCCAGCGGCGGATCAGGCTCCGGTTCGACGTCCATCGTCCACCAGCCCAGGCCCAGGGCGGCAAAGGTGGTCAGGACAAAGGCGGGGATGATGATCTCGTGTCGCCAGGCGAAGACCTGGGCCAAAATCAACACCAGGAGCCAACCTGTCCCCCACAGGCAGCCGACTGCTGACGCTCGGCCGAGGTCCCAAAACCGTTGCTTGCCGCCCAGCATCCGTTCGCCGCCCAGGCGGAAGAAGGAATAGCCAGCCAGGAGTAGGGCGGTGGCCAGGGAGGACGCGCCGAGACAAAAGATGACGGTAAAGATGGCGAGCAGAATCAGGTCAAAGCTGAGGGGGACGCCCCCTTGGACCAGGTCCGTCCAGATGCGAACCGACTGCATCATCAGGTCCACCGACAGCGTGGCGGCCACAAGCAGGGCAGCCACCAGCGCCGCCGCCTGCCACAGAGGATTGCCCGGCGCTCGCCCCGAGACAACCCGGCGTCCGTCGAAAACCAGGTGGTAGGCGCGCTCCCGATAGCGATAGCGCACGACCCAGAGGGGATAGTAGACCAGGCTCAACTTTTGCTGCAAGAATTGGAAGCGTTCAAAAAAGATCTCTTTCAGGTCCGCCTCTTGGCGGGCTTTTTCCACGAAAGCGTTCTCGGCCTGTTCCAGGGCCTCGGTGCTCGACTCGGCCGGTTCGAGCACCAGGGCGCGGCGCTGCAACGCCTCCCGGTCAAAGGGTTCCAGGCGGCCCATTCGGTGGGGCAAAAGCGATTGCAAGCCAAACTCGCCCACGTCGCAGGCGGCGTCGGTCCAGGTGAAATCCTCGGCGATGACCTTTTCCTTAGGCACAGTGTCGTTCTTGACCGCCTTGCGGCCAAAGAGCCAGGCGGCGGCGCGCATCCAGGCCCGCCAGTAGGGCAGGTAGACGAGGAAACACTCCTGGACGGTCGCCTGGGTTTTCAAGCCAGGGGCCAGGTCCAGGCGGGAGAGGGTGCGCGGCACAGCCTCCAAGACCTGCTCTCGGCTCACGCCGGGCCGGATTTGGAAACGCCACAGACCTTTCTGTCCGCTCACCCGGCAGGAGGTGTTGCAGGCAGGACAGGTTACGACCGTGCGGCCTTCGTCCACCCCCAGGGCGCTGCCACACTGGGGGCAGTTGAGGCTGTAGACAACCTGCTCTGCACGCATATCCAGGCCTTCCTCCTAGAACTTGCGGGCGACCAGCCACGCCGGAAAAAACAGCAGCGCGGTAAGCAGCAACTGCAGCCCACAGCGCAGTGCAAGGGCGGGGACCAGCTTCTCGCCGGTCACGTACAACAGCCAGTAGAGGCCAAAGGCCGCCAGGAAGAAAGCGGCACAAGTGACAAAGCCCAGGATGCGGTAGGCCAAATCCTGGCGGGCAGGATAGGCGGCAGCCAGAACCTGGCCCGAAGCTGCATCCACAGCCGCGCGATAGGTCTCGTCGTGGAAGCGATACTGGAAAAAGAAGAGAGGCACATGCACTAGGGCAACCTCGCGCGATGCGGGGATCGGGGATTCGACTGTTTCGTATGAAATCGTCGGTTGCAGCAGCAGGGGAGCCAGGCTGGGGTCGCGGAAAAAGCGTAGTTCGCCCGGCGGGAGGGTCAACTCCTGGAGCCAGGGGTCGGCCTCTGTCGCCGGTTCGACGTGGACCTGCTCCCCCAAGCTCGTGGTCGACGATCCGTCGTCAACGATCCGGAAACGCCAGAGGGGCAAGTAGCGGAGCTGGGGCGGCTCGATCATAGCCAGGCGATCCAGGTCTTTGGCTGTCCTGGGGCCCGCCATCCAGCGCTTGAGCGTGTCTGTGGCGGCCTGGGCGTCCAGGGTTCGGGCCACCAGGTAGTGCAAGACCACCTCGCTCCGGTCGAGGTAGAGAGCGGAAGTGCAGTGAGCACAGGCCACAAAGACCTCGCCAGCGCCAATATTCAGATCGGCGCCGCACTGGGCGCAACGGAGCGGTAATCGGGTGTTTTCGCTTTCCATAACAACTACTCTGGTTTTGTCAGTTCAGCGTTCACAGTATCCCGAGCAACAGCAACAGGGCGAGAACCGGCAGAAGAAACAGCGGTCGAGCATGCTCCTCCCTCCTCGCCACTTCAAGTATACACATTATAGGGCGGAACGTCAAGGAGGTCAAGAGGAAACCGCTGACCGATTTCGGACGGTCGACTGACGGCCGGATTTGGCCTAGACCTTGTGCAGTTAGGGGAGCCGTGAGGCTGGCGTCTACCTGCCCTGCGCGACCGCCTGGGCTGGCTGGCTGAGTAAAGGGGCGAACGGCGCTGGCAGTTGACCGAACGGTTGGCGCGGCGGGCCGGAGGCGGCGAGGGCCAAGTCCTGCGCTTGCTGGAAAAGTTGGGCAAGCTGCGCCGGGGCGTGCTGCCCGCGAACGAGGAGGCGCAATTCAGCTATCCGGTCTGAATGCTGGTTACGGTTGAAATCTAAACAGCTTATACTAACCAGCTTCGATTGAGAAGCGGGCAGAGTGCCTCTCAATCCGCAAGGGTGGCTGGTTAGGGCGACAGACAAGGACCGACTTGTTGGGTCTGTCCCCTGATAGAGAAATCGATTTATCGATAACTCGATATGCCCCCAAGGGACCTCGAGCGCACACCATGTCGCCACCTTAGCGGGGCTGAAAGCAAGTAGAACGAATTATACCACATCCAACCAGAACCACAAAACTACTTAGGGGGAGCGTTACGCATGTGGGACAAGCTCCTTGACGGTTGTTAGCGGCCAACCGAGGATCTGAGCACGCAGGATATGAGCGATGGGT
>JAFGOG010000624.1 GCA_016926595.1 Anaerolineae bacterium | reverse complement strand
GTCGCCGCCCACCGACGGGTCAAGGACGACGAACGAGCCGCTCAGCGACTCGCCGCCGCCGGCCAGGTGGGCCGGCTTGGCCGGCGCGGCCGGGGCCGCCGCGCGGGCGCCGGTCTCTGGCCCGGTGGGCGCGGCGTAGGCGGTGGCCGTCAGCACGCCCAGCGCAAGGGCCAGCATGGCTAGAACGATCAACAGCTTGCTCGATTTCATGAGAGACTCCTTTCTCTGAACCGGCCCGGCCCCGCGTGGGGAGCGCACGGCCGGACATATCGGTGTGACCGATCGACCCCATGAAATGCAAATCGGGTTTTTCTACACGGTTTCACCTCCTTTCTTCCCTGTGCAGCGGGCAGGCTGCCCCGCCCTGGGTGGGGAATGGTTGCAACTGCTGACGAGTCGGCGCTACAGGTCCGGCGGTGAAGCTACTACGGCAAGGTCCACGACATCCTTGTCGCGCCAGGTAGTCGTGCAAGCTGTGATTGTCTGTAGTGATGAATCCATTATACTTGATCACACGCCCTTTGTCAATACCGATATTTCCACGTCGAACACCCCACCCCGCATGGCTTTTGGAAACCCGCAGGGTCTCGGGTATAATAGCGCCATGACGACAGCCTACGCGCCCGGCAAGGTGATCCTGTGCGGCGAGCACGCCGTGGTCTATGGCCGGCCGGCGATTGCCGTGCCGGTGACCGAAGTGCAGGCCCAGGCGGCGGTCGAGCCGGCCCGCGATGGGCGGGGGGTGGTGGTCGACGCGCCCGACCTGAACCGGCGGCTGGCCGTGGGCCAGGCCGACGACGGCGACCCGTTGGCCCGGATCGTCCGGCTGGCGCTGCAAGCGATCGGCGTGCAGGGCGAGCCCGACCTGACGATCACGGTCACCTCGACGGTGCCGATCGCCCGGGGGATGGGCAGCGGGGCGGCGGTGTCGACGGCGATCGTCCGGGCGTTGGCGGGCCACTATGGCCGCTGGTTCTCGTCGCGTGACATCTCGGACCTGGTGTACCAGACGGAGCTGATCTATCACGGCACGCCGTCGGGCATCGACAACACGGTGGTGGCCTTTGAAAAGCCGGTTTATTTTGTCAAAGATGTGAGCTGTGAGATCTTTTGGGTGGGCCGGTCTTTTCTTCTCGCCGTCGCCGACACCGGCATCGAGAGCCCGACCAGGAAGGTGGTGGGCGACCTGCGCCGTCGCTATCGGGCCAATCCGGACTGGTACGAACCGCTTTTTGACCAGGTGGGACGGATCGCCGCAGAGGCCCGCGCGGTCATTGAGCGCGGGGAGTTGGGGGCGCTCGGCCCGCTGCTCGACGAAAACCATGCCCTGCTGCAGGCGATGGGTGTGAGCAGTCCGGAGCTGGACCGGCTGGTTGTCGCCGCCCGGGAGGGTGGGGCGTTGGGGGCCAAGCTGTCGGGCGCCGGCTGGGGCGGGAACATGATCGCCCTGGTGACGGACGAGACGAGGGGCCGCGTGGACATGGCCCTCCGCCTAGCCGGCGCGGCGCGGGTGATTATCACCCAGGTCAAGTGATGGGACCTGCTACTCGCGAAAGAACTCTTCGATCTCTTTTTCTACCTCTTCACCGCCCATCACTTCGATAAAGCTGATCCGGCTCCAGGGAAAGACAAAGGCCTGCGCCCCTTCGGTCACATAAGTCAACGGCTTGCCATCGCGCCGGCGCGGGTTGGTGACCGTGACGCTCAGATGTGTTGGATCGGGCAGCTTGTCCATATCGGCCAGGATCGGATCCTCGTTTTGCATGTGGATGATCACTTCGTACATAGGGCGCTCCTATAAGCGGCTGGTCGCAAGGGGCCGTCTCTACTTAAAGTGTATCGTCAGGATCAGCTTTCCCAATTGCACCTGGTCGCCGTCTTTGACCGGGTAAGGCAGCTCGGGCGCCAGGCGTGTGGCGTTCAAAAAAGTGCCGTTCAGGCTGTTCAGGTCTTCGAGAAATACCTGGCCGCCGCGGCGCACGATGCGGGCATGGCGGCGCGAGACCCCCATTTCCATCCCCTGTTCGTTGGTCAGGTCAATGTCGGGAAAGACGGCCCGACTGGCATCGAGCCGGCCCAGCACGATCTCTTTGGACAGGGGCAGCTCGACCCGGCCGCCGCTGTCAAAGGCCAGCGTCAACGCCATAAAGCCGGCGCCGTCCCCGGCCGTCCGCTCTACCTCGGCGACGGTCTGGCCGACAAGCGGGTCGGTGCCCTGCTCGTTGGCGCCGGCCAGGTAAGAACCGCATTCCTGGCAAAATAGCGTATTTTCTGGGTAAACGGCGTTGCAAAAGGGACACTTGATCATGGGTGCACCTCTTTCGGCACGATCGTCAGCCCACGGGTGCCATAGCGCAGCTTTTTTCGCCCTTCGCCCGACAGCGACCCGGTCTGGGCCAGGTGACCGGCTTCGAGCAAGGCGGCCCGCGCCAGCTCGGCCTCGCCGATATTGAGCAGGCGGGTGGCCATCGTCTTGAGCCGGTTCACCGCCGCGTCTATCTGGCCGGTCTCGATCTCGGCCATGGCCCGGGCCTGCATCTTGTAGATCGTCAGCTTGCCCATGGCCGTTACGATGTCGGGCGAGATCGGCGGGCGCCCGATCTGCCCGGCGGCGCCTGCCAGATCAGGGGTAAAGGTCACCGCCACTTCCTGCTGGACGCGCACCGCGTGCTGGCCGACGGCCGGTACGGTGCCCTCCAGCGCGAACTGGAGCAGGCGGGCGCGGCCTGGCTGCTGGCTGCTGACCAGGAGCTCGAATAGCACCACCTGGGATTGCTGTTTTTCCAGCAGGCCGAGAGCCACCAGTTCGTCGTCCAGGCGCAAAGGGCTGATCTGGGGGGCGATGCGAAAGATCTCCCGCACCTCGACCCCCTCGCCGCAGTGGACGAGCAGCGCCAGATTCTGGGCAAAGATATCGCCCATTGTGCGGATCTGCTGTTGGAAGGCGTG
>JAFGOG010000119.1 GCA_016926595.1 Anaerolineae bacterium | reverse complement strand
CAACGAGGCCATCGCCTTCATGCTCGAACAGCGCGAGGGGCCCTGGCTAATGAGCGTCAATCCCTTTGACCCCCACCCGCCCCTGGATCCTCCTCCAGAGTACCTGGAACGCATGGACGTGGACAGCATGCCCCTGCCCCTGTTCCGCCCTGAAGAGATGCAGAGCCAACGGGCTTTTGAAGGCATCGACCACCAGACGGAGCGCCCCCTGTCGCCCGATGACTATGACACGCGTCGAATGATCGCCGCCTACTATGCCCAGATCGAGCTGATCGACGACCAGGTCGGCCTGCTGTTGGAGGCCCTGGAAGCCAGCGGCCAGCGAGAGAACACGCTGATCATCTTTACCAGCGATCACGGAGAGATGCTGGGCGACCACGGCCTGGTACTCAAGGGATGTAGATTCTACGAGGGCGCGGTGCACGTGCCGCTGATCTTTTCCTGGCCGGGCCACATCAAACAAGGCTTGCGCAGCGAGGCCCTGGTTGAGCTGGCCGACCTTGTCCCCACCCTGCTCGAGATAACAGATCTGCCCGTGCCTGAGAACGTGCACGGCATGTCCTTGCTGCCGATTCTACGTGGGCAGGCCGATCCCAACGTGCACCACGAATTTGTACGGTGCGAGTATCACGACGCGCTTGACCGGCCCTTTGCCAGCCATGCCAACATGGTGTATGATGGCCGCTTCAAGTTGGTCGTCTATCACGGGCATGCCATCGGCGAATTATACGACCTACAGCAGGACCCTGGCGAGTTTGACAACCTGTGGGACAAACCGGACGCCCAACCGCTTAAATACGAACTGACCAAGCGCCTGTTTGACGCAGTCATGATGGCCACAGACGAGGGCCAGCCGCGCGTGGGCCGTTACTAGAAAGACAGCAAGCGTAGACTATGGACAGCTTTATCGGTATCTTGACCAGTTTTGGCTTGTCGACCTCGGCCGGCTTGAACGCCTATCTCCCGCTGTTGATCGTGGCTTTGGTCGGCCGTTTTACCGACTGGATTCGCCTCAACGAGCCCTTTGACGCGCTGACCAGTTGGTGGGCCATTGGCGTCTTGGTCGTGCTTACGGCCATCGAGGTCCTGGCCGACAAGATCCCGGTCGTGGACTCGACGAATGACGTCATCCAGACCTTTGTGCGGCCCGTCGCAGGCGCGATCCTGTTTGCGGCCAATACCAACGCCATCGCCGACATCCACCCGGTACTGGCCATGGTGTGCGGTTTGCTGATCGCGGGCACCGTGCACGTGGTCAAGAGCGCCGCCCGGCCGGCCGTCACGGCAGCGACCGCAGGCGTAGGTAACCCGATCGTCAGCACGGGCGAAGACATCCTGTCAGGCGTCACCGCCTTTTTGTCGATCTTGCTGCCCGTGCTCCTGGCGATCGTGCTGCTGGTTGCCACGGCAATCATTGGCTGGTGGCTGTGGTCCATCCGACGACACAAGCGGGTGTAAACACTCAACAGATCGCGCGCCGGCCATCCGGCTCTTGAACCGCCGGCGCACCATCTGCCCCCGGCAAGCGCTGCCTCCAGAGGCCGCTCAATGGATGACGTCGGCCCCGGTCTCTGCAGTGCAGACATATAGGCTGGGCTCCAGGCCGGTCGTACGCTGATACTCGTCTGCCACCTGGCGGCTGAACGCCTCCGCCTGCACCTGTTCGACCACGGCCACGGCACATCCTCCGAACCCGCCGCCCGTCATTCGCGCGCCGATCGCGCCAGGCGCGCGCCAGGCGGCTTGGACCATGGCATCCAACTCGGCGCAGCTCACCTCATAGTCGTCGCGCAGGCTACGATGGGACGCATCCATGAGGCGGCCAAAGGCCGCAGCGTCGCCTTGTGCCAACGCATCGACGCTCTGGATCACCCGCCGGTTTTCGGCGATCACGTGACGGCAGCGCTTGCGCACATGGTCGGGCAGTTCGCTGGCATAGCGTTCAAACTCATCGCACGACACATCGCGCAGCGCGCGGATGCCGGGCAAATGCGCGCGCAGGAGACGCACGCCCTCCTCGCATTCGGCGCGCCGCGTGTTGTAGGCTGAATCGGCGAGACCGCGCGCTTTGCGCGTGTCCATCACCACCACCCGCGCGCCCTCGGGCAGGCTCACGGCCTGATAGTCCAGTGAACGACAGTCGATCAGCAGAGCCGCGCCTTGCCGACCGAGCGCAGAGATAAACTGGTCCATGATCCCGCAATTCACGCCCACAAAGGTGTTCTCGGCGCGCTGGCAGAGCAGCGCCAGGTCGGGGCGAGACAGGTCAAAACCGACCAGCGTCTGCCAGGTGACGGCCATCGAGACCTCCAGCGCTGCCGAAGAGGACAACCCGGCGGCTACCGGCACGTCACTCTGTATGGCCAGGTCCACTCCCGGCAGCTCAAATCCACGCTCCTGCAAGACCACAGCCACGCCGCGCTGATAGTTGCTCCAGCGATGACGGTCCGCGTGCTGGATGTTGTCCAGCGGAAAAGCATCTTGATCGTTCAAGTCCACCGCGCGCAGGCGGACCATGCGGTCGGCGCGCCGCGCAGCAGCAACCAGCACGCTACGGTCGATGGCAATGGGCAGGACATAGCCATCGTTATAGTCGGTATGCTCGCCGATGAGGTTGACGCGCCCGGGCGCACGAACGATCAGCTCGGGTGCATTGCCGTATTGTCGCTTGAACTCGGCCTCGAGAGCCGCAACCCGTTCAGACAGTGGGGTTTTGACAACCATGCAGGTTCACTCCTTTATCTCAAGATTTCCGGCAGATAGCCGGCCCGATGCAGCTCTTGAATGAGCAGGCCCCAATCGCTCTCCCGCACCAAGACCATAGTCGGCGAGACGGGCTGTCGCAGGTATCCCCGAATGCGTTCGTGCACTCTCAACTCGGCCATCAATTGGGGCGTGCGCGTCTCCAGGATGGCCACGCGGCGCAGACGCACGAGCCCATACCGTTCAGCCCAACTACGAAGGCGAACAAGAGCCGCCGCCGGAACATTGCCGTCGCTGATGCGCAGCAGAAAACGCTCGATTCGATCCACCTCGATGCCCATACTCAAAACCCGGCCCAGCGCCATAGGCGTGAGGGCATACACATATTCGGCCCCAGACGAGCGCCACTCGGCGATGCGGGCCAACTGGAACCGGTCGTTCAGCGGAGTCTCTCGAGGCAGCGTCACCACGCCGTCGGGAGAGATAGAGGCCGGGTGAGGCGGCAGATCGTCCGGCGGAGCGCCGGCAAGGTCGAGAAACGCCGCCCCCCACGGGCTGATGAAAAAAGAGGAGGGTTTTTCCCACCCTTCCTTGTACCCACAAGAGACGACGCCCAGCCAGTGCAGGGGCCCTGACAGCAGATAGACCAGCAGCGCCCCCTCAACCCGGTCCCAGTGCTCAAAACCGGTCAGGTATTCGCCGGAACGCGCATCGCGGAT
>JAFGOG010000623.1 GCA_016926595.1 Anaerolineae bacterium | reverse complement strand
TCGTTCTTTTCCTCGTCAAAGCTGGCCAGGTCGCCGACCACGACCAATTGATTCCCGCTCCTGGCATAGTCCTCCAGAAGCTGGACCTGCTCGTCGCGCAGGGAATAGGCCCACGGGACGATGACGGTCTTGTATTGCAGCAGATCGTCGAGTTCCAGGTTGTCGGCGATGACGTTTCCGTCAGGCGCCAGGACCGCATCGTACTGGACACTCATGTCCGTCAACGCCTGGGCCAGGCCATACCACTGCAGGCTGTGGTTCGGCTCGGCAGTGTTGGCTCCAGTCCAATAGTCCCAGATCTCAGAGGCATAGGAGAAAAGGACGGCCACATCTGCCAGGTGATCCACCCCTTCGTAGACTTCCCGGTTGTCGCGTATGAACCGGACGTACTGCTCGCACTCGTCCAGCGGGGCATAATAGTCCAGGCTGGGATAGGGAACATGGAAGCGGGCGCCGGCAGCATAGGCTTCGGCGAACATCCAGCGCACGACGTCCTTCTGTGCCTGCTCGGGCAGCTCCTGCATGACGCTCGTGCCGCCCGGCCCGTCGATGAAAAGGGCGACCGGTTTTTCTGGCGTCACCCCCTGCGCCATGCGGTACAGCGGGATGTAGGAATAGTCGGGCGGCATACGCAGCGCTGAGACGATCTCTCCTCCCTGCCGCAACTTGATGGTCATCCCGGTCCCGATCGAGGCGAAATCGGTCATGATCATCTCGATGACCCGGTCCGGATTCCTCTCGGGCTCAAAGGCGTTTGTGGTGACGACAAACCCCTTTCCCTTACTCTGGGCGTAGGATTTGCAGTACGATAGGATCTCTCCGTCAACCTCGACCAGACTAGACAACTGGAACAGCCACCACTCCTTGTGCAGGGGGCTTGCGGGCGGGGTTTCCAGGTTGCCCTCGTCGGCGAGCCTGGCCCGAAAGTCGAAAGAGGAGACGTCGGCGATGTCGTAGACGGATTTCAACTCGGCAGCGGTGTACTTGTCGGCCAGGTAGCTCTGGAAACCCTCAAGACAGGCGTCGCAATATCCTTCCTGGCGGGCAAAGTAGCGGGTTGACAATTCGTCGATGTGCACCCCATCGGCCCCGCTGTCGATCAGGACGCGTAGCCTGTCTTTGAAGAACTCGCGGAAATCGGCGTTGTTGATGCACGCGTGGGCGAAAGCAGACTCTTCCCCTTTCAGCGTCGATCCCTCCGCCGTTCGACAGGCGAGCTCCTTCCACTGTGGAATGGCATCCATGGGGAAGGCCAGGGCCGGGTCCTCGGGCCCCAGGCTGGGGATGTCCTTGATGTCCTCTACCAGCACGCCTGCCTGGATGGCGACGAGGAATCGCCTGCCGTCCTGCTGGCATTCCTCCATGCGCGAGCGATAGTCCGTCAGCCACGCGTCGTTGGAGTTCAGGAACAGCAGGAACCCCCGCGTCAGCACGTCCACGCCGAACGATTCGATCCATTGCATATTGTCCTGGGTGGCATAGCCCAGGTAGTAGATGAGCGGCTCGGTCGCCGTGACAGGCCGAGGTGTGGAGGCCGGCGCCGTCGCCGGTTCCGCTGCCGCCTGGCCGAAAGGAGTATCCTCAAGGGCGCGGCAGTCCTCGCCAGAGCAGGCTGCCAGGTCGCCCAGGCGAGCGGAGAGCTCCGCCACTAGCGCTGGATCGGCCGTGGTCACAATGTTCTCCAGTTGGTACGGGTCGTTGTGCAGGTCGTACAGCTCTCTTTCGCCGGTAGGGTACTCGACGTATAGATAATCGGCCGTGCGGATGCCGCGATAGGGCAGGGCCTCTGTGCCGCTGGTCAAAGCGGCCGGCGTGCCGCTGGGGTGCTCGTCTTCCGGATCCGGAGGCTCGAGGACCCCTTCGGGCGTATTGGTTGGCTTGCTGGCGGGTATGCCCCCGCCGCCTGGCGGCTCGTAGGGAGCGTGCTCGAGGAGGTAGCAGTAGCGCCACGCGCTCTTCGGCGGTGGGCTGTCGCCCAGCAGGGGCATGAGCGAGCGGCCGTCCACGAAATCGGGCACCTCGGCGCCGCCAATCTCTGCCCACGTTGGCGCCAGATCCACGTTGCCGGTCAGGTGATCCACCGTCCTGCCCGCGGGAACCCCTGGCCCGTGGACCACCATGGTCACCCGTATCTCCTCGTCGTAAGGGGAGGTCTTGCCCATGACCTGCCGATGGTTGCCATAGTGATAGCCATTGTCCGACGTGAAAAAGATGTAGGTGTTGTCGAGCTGACCGGTCGATTCCAACTTGTTGATCACGGATTCGATCAGCTCGTCCACTGCCTGCATGGAGCGCAGCCGGTTGCGCCAGTCCTCGTCAATGCGCATGAGGTCGCGTTCGCTCAGTCGCGGAAGGCCGCGGATGTAGGAGGGCTTGTCGCTCACATCTTCTTCGTCAAAGTTGGGCGGGCGCGGCGCGGCGACATCGTTGAACAGGTCGGCGTGGCGTGGCGCCGGGGTCGTCGGCCAGTGTGGCGCGTACAGCGAGACGTGGGCAAAAAACGGCTGTCCTGCCTGCACCGAGCGCTCGATGAACTCGATCGTCTTGTGCAGATAGACGTCGGTGCCATAGTCCTCCGCATCGTGACCATACGCCACCTGCTGGCCGTTTTCGTTGAGAATATAGTCGTATTGGGTGTAGGGGTCGCCGTCGATCGGGCTGTACCATTCGGTCCACCCCGCGGGGATGTGCATCAGGTCGCTGCGGTCGGGAAAGGCGTTGAGGTACTTGCCTATCATCATCGTGCGGTAGCCCGCCTGTTGCAGCCAGGTGGCGATGGTGGACTCTTCCTCACCCAGCTCGTAGAATTTGGTAAAGCCGCCAAAGGGCAGGTCGTTGCCCATGATCTCAGTGTTGTGCCCATATTGGCCACGCAGGATCGTCGCCCGCGAAGGGCAGCACAGCGGCATGGAGATGAAAAAGTTGGAAAGCGTCACACCCTGCTCTGTTATCAGCGCTTTCAGCTTGGGCATGTACTGTATGGCCGCGGCGTCGAGGTCGTCGGTGAGGATAAAGACAATGTTGGGCTGCGTGAGCGCTTGGCTGTGGGGTGCCTCCTCCGGCGGAGAGGGTGTATCGGTGTCCGCAGCGGGAGATGCCGCCGGCGTTGCACAGTCCCCAGGACAGAGTTTCGGGTTGGACTGCTCCGCTTCGTCGCAGATGCCATCCCCACAAGCGCCCTGGGCGATGCTCGATTCCGCAGGGGCCTGGGTGGGCAACGGCGTTTGCGCCAGCTCCTGCCCAGAGTCGCCGCCAGTCGAGCAACAAGGGAGAAGGATCGGCAGGAGTATCAAAAGGATCACTGTGACCAGGTATACGCTGCTCCTCTTTGTCATCTCTGAGCCCTCCGGATTCATGAGCTACAACACCGGTGTCGTGACTTTCTCCTCGGCCAACGGCAGCGACGGCGCCACCTCTACTTTGGCTTTCCAGACGGCCAGGGCTGCGGCTAACTGTTCCAGATAGGTCACCCGCTCCTTCTGCGCCACGTTGTCGTCGCCACCCAACGACTCATAGATGTACAGGCCAAAGTTTAGGCCACGCAGCTCGCGCAGGTAGGCGCGCAGGTCGTTCACAATGCCTATCGATGCCAGGCCTGCGAGCAATGGAGTGGCGAACAGCCTCAGGTTTTTCCGAGTCCAGGCATAGGGAGCCATTCGCCCTCGATAGCGCCATAGGATGCCACGCTCAAAGATGATCACCCCCAGCAGCACCAGATAGAAGACAATCGAGGCCAGCCGTCCGTTGGCATCGAGAGTATAGATGAACTTGACCACGCCGTCAAGCCGGCCCACATCGGCTACATAGTTGAACAGCCCATGTTCCACAATCACCCAGCACCAGGCCGCCACAGGCAGCATCCAGGCGGCCCTGCCCAGGCGGCCGGCGAGCAAGCGCGCCAGCCCGATGGCCAGAGCTACAAAGGCTGTCGTCGCAGCATGACCCATGAAAGCTGTGCCGGCGGTCCCGACATCCATGCTGGGAAAAAGGTAGAGCGGACCCAGGTGGGGGGTCGCCCCGTGCGATTGCAGCAGGTAATCGGCTGCGGAGATGCGGCCCATGTACCCGAGCAGCGTGTCCTCCACCAGGGCATAGCCGGCGCCCAAGGCTGCACCCAAGGCCATCAGGTCGCTGGCTCCGGCTGTCCAGCGGAAGCGCCAACCAGCCCAGGCCAAGAGGGCGAGCAGAGGAAGGATTTTGACCGTCTCTTCCAGCATTGGGATAAGCACCGCGCCGCGGAACAGGCTATCCAGACTAAAAATCCGATCGATCGGCCAGGCCAGGATCAGGACGGCAAAGACAACAATGGTCGAGCCATAGATGAAACAGAAGGCGATCCATCTCAACGGCAGCGAACGGTTGACTATGGTCACAACCAGCATCATCGTCACAAAATAGGCCGGAAACAGCAAGGCCGGCCCGGTCTTGGGTAGAAACAGCAGCAGAAAGCAACCATAGAATAGGAAGTAGACCAGCGTGTAGAGGTTGACGACAGTGTCGGGCCCCCACCCCGCTCTGACTATCAGATCGGAGATCCTTCCCTTCATTTCCATCCTCCTTCCTCGCGTTTGCGCCAAATGCTATTGCTCGGCGCCCTGACCGGTGCGGCGCTCGTGGATCACCCTGTCACCCACATCCTGAGCGCTTTGGGGCAGCTTTTTCCTGATACCTTCAGTGAATGGATCACGCCCCCAAGGAAAGGGGCTGCTTCCCGCGCCGCCAATTCCTGAGGCGCCTCCCACTGCCCCGCCCTGGCCGGCCTCCTGGGTTCGCCCAGGCAGATCGGCCAGTGAATGGAGGACGCGGTCAGAATCCAGGCTGCACGGGTCGATACCCAATCCAGACAGGAGGCTGTCCGGATTCAGATTTCTCAGCTCTTCGGCCAGCCTGGTAAGCAGTGTGCCGGGTTCCAGACTCCCCAGATCGATCCCTAACCAAGCCGTGACCGGGGAGCCCTTGAGGTGCACAACAAAATAGAGCGCGATAGCCAGCGGCAACAGGGCCAGGCTCGACAGTACAATCCCCGCCAGTACAACCCTTCTCCGGTTCATCCTTGGTCTCCTCTCATCTTTTTCTCCCGTGCACCCCCATCTCAGTGGATGCCACCCCCCTTTGCGCCGGAAATTGGGCCTCGGAAATGCTCCTCGATAAACTCGAGCACCTGCGCCAGCTCGCGCACGTATTGCTTTTTGCTGCTTTGCACATGTTCCACCTGGCCCCGCCAGGTGCTCTCTGTTTCCCCGCCTGTCTCCTGCCACAAGCGAACTACAAAGGTGGCTGTATGCGAACCCTTGGTTCGACCCATAAATATACTCCTCTCTACGCCAGGGGTACAAAAAAGCTGTTGTCCTCAGGCAACAGCTTATCAGATCGACCTTGATTGTACCTAGAATGGCAGTGACTCAGCTTCCGGGCTGTACTTCTTGCCATGCCCGGCGAATGGATCGGTTGCTCGGGACGTTATCCAGGAAGCTCTGGCGCAGGCCGGCGTCGGCGATCCGGGCGGCTTGGGCTTCCATCTCGGCCCTTGCCCTGCTCAGAAACGCCTTTGCCTCGGTCGCTCTCCCCTGCGCCGACAGGATCTGCGCATGGTAATAGTAGATCGACGCTTCATCGCCCTCGCCGGCCCTCTGCCCTTCCAGCAGATCTACAGCCGCCTGCGAAGCCTCGCCAGCCGCCTCCGCCTGGCCCATTACCAAAAGCGCGCGGCCTTTCAGGGACAAAGCTGCCATCCCGCCATGGCGCAGGTCGATTCCGCGAGACAGGTTGAGGGCTTCTTCGGCCAGCGCCAGGGCCTGTCGAGGGTCATCCTCGGCGCCCCGGCGCAGGCGCGCGCGAGCCAGCCCATTCAGTACGTTGGCGACGAGGTGGCGCTGGCCCACTTCCCGCGCCAGGGAGAGGGCTTGCTCTATGAGTGCGATGGCCTCGTCGTGTTGCCCGAGATCACTGTGCGTCGCCCCCAACCCAAGCAAGCAATCCGGTTGGGGAATGCGATAGCCTATGGCCCGGGCTACTTCCAGGCCTTCCTGCCGGAGGGATAGGCTCTCCGAGTGGCGGCCCAGCGCCTGGTAGGCCTCACCCAGGTTTCCCGCGACCTCAGCCTGCAGCGCCGCCTGCCACACGGTGAGCGCCCTGGCGTAGTCTCCTTGCTTGTAGTGAACCGTTCCGGCCACATTAAGGTTGAGCACTTCAAGCTGCGGATCTCCGATCTGGCGGCTAAGGTCCAAGGCCCGTTCAAGGGCAGTCCAGGCTTCCTCGTGACGCCCGCTTCGGCGGCAGATAAGGCTTTGCTGGCGCAGCACATTCGCCTCCAACCTGGTATCCCCGGCTTGTCGGCTCAGATCGATTGCCTCCTGGCAGAGTTGTCCGGCCAGCTCCACATCGCCGCCGAAAAAGTGATAGCGGCAGAGCATGTGCAGCGTCTCGGCGAGTTTGACCGGGTCGTCGAGAGCCCTGGCTAACGCCAGCGCTTCCTGGAGGTACTGGCCGGCCTCTTCCCGCCGGCCTATCATGGAGGCGATGCGGTGCAACTGGCGGGCGACGGAGTAGCGTCGCTCTGCAGACTTGACGGCCAGCCGCTCCAGCAGATCGTGGGCCCGGGTGAAATAGGGCCAGGCTTCCTGGTAGGCAAAGAGACGCATGGCGGCGTGTCCTGCCTGCTCCAGGTAGTCAAGTGCGGGAAGCCACATTTCTGCTTCGCAGTAGTGGTGCGCGATCTCGCCGGCCAGAACCTCCTGGTTCCGCTCGACCAACACCTCCGCCACCCGGCGGTGCAGGAGACGGCGCCGCTCTGGACACAGCTCATGAACCAGGATGTCGCGTACCAGCCCATGATCAAAGTCGTAGCGACCGTCGACCTGGCGCACGAGTAGTTGCCGCGCCAGGCAGCATTCCAGTGTGTCCAGCAAGGTTTCCTCAGAGTCGCCGGTGACGCGCCGCCACAGCTCAAAAGTGGCGGGCCGGCCGATGGTGGCCATGGCAGCCAGGGCGCGCTGCTGTGGTTCCGATAACTGCCGGGAGCGGCTCAAGACGGCCTCCCGGATGGTGGCCGGGATTGGCAGTTCCTCGTAAGCCTGCGTGACTTCGTCTAGGTCAGTGGCCCAGGCACCGGTCTCATCCCGGTAAAGCACCCCCTGCTCCAGCAGGGTGCGCAGTGTCTCGACCAGGAAGAGTGGATTGCCAGCCGTTTCCTGGTAGAGACGGCGGCTGAATAGCGTGCCTCCGTGGGGTGAGCGGGCCAGGGCGGCGATCAGCGCCGTCACCTCGGGCTGCGACAGGCGGGGCAGGGCAAGCTCAGTCAGCCGGTTGCCGCGGCGTAGGTCGGCCAGGAATCGAGCCAGCGGTGTTGTGTCTGAGCCTGCGGCGGCCTCCATCGCCTCTGTCCGGCAGGCGGCCAGCAGCAGGATGGGGCTCCGGTTCAGGTGCTCGGTCAGATAGTGCAGCGCATGTAGAGTCGCGCTGTCGGTCCAGTGCAAGTCGTCTATGACGAGTAGGAGTGGCCCAGCACGAGCCAGGTTCTGTATCAGCCGCGCCAGCCCGTGCAGCAGGCGGGCCAGTTCGTCACTGGGAGCCAGGGCAGGGGGCGGCTTCAGATCAGGGCACTTTTCCCAGAGCATCGGCAGCAGCCCGGCAAGCACCGCAGCCGACGGCCCCAGGGTTTTGACCATAGCGGTTGCGTCGGTTGTTGCAAGCGCAATCGACAGCGCCTCGCGCAAGGGCTGATAGGGAATATCCCGGTCCAGGGCATGGCAGGAGGCGCGCAGAAAGGTTATTGACTGCGGTCGGATTGCCGCGATAAACTCCTCGATCAACCGTGTCTTGCCCACGCCGGTCTCACCGTTGACGAGTAGCACCTGGCAGCCTTCCCGCTGGATCCTGTCCAGGGTTCTCTGCATTGCGGCCAACTCGCTTTGGCGCCCGACGAAGGGAAGACGGCCCAGATCCGGCTGAGACATTGCCGCTTCGACAGCTATCTCGACCCGATCCGAAAGGATCTGCTGGTACAGGAGCAGCGTGCGTGGCATCGGCTCGACTTCTAGCTCTGCCTGGAGGATCTGCCGGCAGCGCCTGAATTGGCGCAGGGCGTCTGCCCGGCGGCCGAGGAGGTAATAGGCCCGCATCACCTGGCGGTGGGCCTGCTCGCGGCAGGGGTCGAGCGCCAGCGCCTGCTGTGCCCGAAACAGCGCAGCAGCCACATCCCCCGCGGCCAGATAGAGGCGGTATAGCTGACTGAGCAGCTCCAGATACTCCTCTCGTATCTGCTCCCGCGGACCAATGGCCCAGTCTTCGTAGGGATCGTCCTCAAGATAGTCACCGCGGTACAGGGCTGCCGCTGCCTCGCAGGCATGAAGCGCCAGTGCTGCATCTCCCCGGCGAAGGTGAGCCTGTGCAGCAGAGATGTGAGCCCTGAACTCGTCCACGTCAATCCAGCAGTCTGGGGAGGGCTCAAAGAGATAGCCTGGATGATGCGTCAGGACGTACGAGGAAGCCGCAGGTGTCTTTGCTGGCTCCAGCACCCGCCGTATCAGGCTGATGCCCACGTAGAGGTTGGCCAGGCCAGCCTCGGGGCTCAGATCAGGCCAGAGCCATTCGATAAGCTGGTCGGTCGGCACAGCACGCCGTCGCTGACCGACGAGGATCTTGAGCAGGGCAGCGTGTTTTCGTGTGCGCCATACCTGCACAGGCAGACGCTCTTCGTCCCGCCAGGCCTCAAATGGCCCAAGGAGAAGGAAACGCAGATGAGGTTCCATCACAACCGCGTTCTCTGCACACCTCCTGCAGACTTGACGTGAGAGTAGTTCATTTACACATTATAGTCAGGTCTGGCTTGACTGTCAACAACGTGCCTCCGTCGCCATTGTCCGGTTCCTGGCAGGAGCTGCAAAATCGTGGCAAGGTCAGGCTGCCGGCCGGGTAACAACCCCTTCAAATAGGTCGTCATAATGAGAGGCCATGTGGTTCCAGTCGTAGCAGGACATAGTGTGGTGAAGCGAAAAGCGGCGGGTGTCGTCGAGGTTGGTCAGGGCGCGGCGGAGGAGGGAGAGGAGGCCGTCCAAGTCGTCGTAGAGGCAGGCGTCGTGGTGGGCGGGGGGGAGCAGCTCGGGGTAGGTGAGGCGGTGAGGGAGGACGGGGAAGGTGTCGCAGTAGCAGGCCTCGACGACGGCGGCGCCAAAGAATTCGTGTGCCGCAGTCGACACCACTACGTCCGCCTGCCACAACAGCCGGGCATACGTGGCCGGGTCCTCGGCGTAGCCGAAATGGACGATCCGGTCAGGCAGCCGCTCGCGGGCCTCCAGGAACTCGGCCGGCAGGTTGCGAAAGCTCTCCCCCAGCAGGATCAGCCCGAAATCCCACCCTTCGCCGGCCAGGGCATACACCGCCCGGAAAAAAGCCTCGGGGTCCTTGTCGTACTCCCAGCGGTGGTTCCACAACAGCAGCGGCCGCCCGCTGCGCGGCTCGGCCGGCCGGTGGGCGTCCAGGCGGGCCAGGTCCAGCCCCAGCGGCAGCACCCGGGCCTTGGCCCGCAGCGCGTCCACCGCCCACAGCTCGGTGTAGTCGGGAAAGTGCTTGAGGAGGCGGGGCAGCTCGTCGAAAAAGGCGGCGAGGTGGTAGGCGGAGTTGAAAAAGAGGGCCTCGGCGCGCAGGCCGCTGGCCAGGTGGATAAAGCCGTAGTGCAGGTCGCGCTTTTCGCCCGGCTGGAGGGGGTAGGTGAGCTGGTTTTCGTGAAAGTAGAGGGCGACCGGCGCGCCGGAAAGCCGCTGGCCGGCCAGGGTCAGGAAGACGGGCAGGTTGAGCATGTCGGAGGCGAGGATGAGGTTGGGCCGCTCATCGAGCTGGGCGGCCAGGCGGGCGAGGGTCACAGCGCCGCCCTGCATGCGCCACTTCCAGAACCGGCCCGGCAGCGCCAGCAGCCGCACCCGGTGGCGGCTGTGGGCGGCGTAGCCATCGGCCCACGCCTGGTGGGAACCAGTGTAGTAGGGCTCGATCAGCCAGACGTTCATAAGATAAAAAGAAACCCGGTTTCTCGCAGAAACCGGGTTTCTAGAGCCTGGTTAGAACTCGGTGGCGCCGGTGAAGGTAAAGGCGCTCAGCTTGAGGGCCGGGACGCTCACGGAGCCAAAGCCCTCCAGCAGCCTGGGTACCTTGCCGATTGCCTCGACGGCGTTGAGCGCCTCCAGGTAGCTCTGCGTAAAGCGCAGGTTCTTGACCGGGTAGGCGATCTCGCCGTTTTCGATCAGAAAGGTCCCGTCGCGGGTCATGCCGGTGATGACCACCTTGGTCGGCTCAACCGGCCGGGTATAGTGGAAGCGGGTGACGTACAGCCCGCGCCCGGTGCTCTTGATCATCTCTTCCACGGTCGCGTCGCCGGGCGCGAAAAAGGCGTTCAGCGGGAAGGGGCCGAAGGTGTTGGGGGCGGGCAGGGCGTGGCCGGTGGACTGCTTGTCCTCCTTGCCGGCGCAGTAAGAGTCGTACACCACGCCCATGGCCACGCCGTTGGTGATCAGCTCGACCCGCTGCTTGGGCACGCCTTCAAAGTCGAACGGCTGGGGCAGGCCGGCCGGATCGAGGCCGTCGTCCCAGATCGAAACGCGCGGATCGACGATCTGCTGGCCGATCTTGCCGACCATAAAGCTGCGGCCTTCCTGCATGGCCACGGCGCTAAAGCCGGTGTAGGTCATCATCCCGATGAAATCCTCCACGGCGTACGGTTCCAGGATGACCGGGTACTGGCCCGGCTCGAGGGACTGCGGGTTCCGGCTGCGCAAGCACTTGTCGACCGCTTCAGCGCCGATCGCCTCGAAATCCAGGTCGTCGACGTCCAGGGCCATGGCGGCTGCATAGCCGGCGCTGTTGTCGCTCATGATCACGGTGTTGATGTCGGCTTTGGTCGTGGCAAAGTAGGCAAAGGTGCCCAGCGAGTTGGCCACCGCTACTTCGAGGACGGCGGTGGTCAATGCTCCCGAGGCGATCACGCCTTTGGCCCGGGCCTGCAGGCAGATGGCGCCCGCGCCCCTGGCCCGCTGCTCGGGCGTGCAGCCGGCGGTGGCCTCGCTGAAGACGGTCACCGACGGGATCGGCAATGGGCCGGGCAGCGATTTGAAATCGGGGTTTTCCGGCTGGAAGCGGGCGATGGCCAGGGCGTGGTCGAGCGCCTCGGCCAGGGCCTGGTCGTCCAGGTTGTTGGTGCCGGCCACGCCGATCCGCTTGCCCAGCACGGCGCGGATCCGCACCGAGGCGTCGGTCTCGTACACATTCTGATGGATGGTCGAATTGGCAAAGCGGGTCAGCGCCTGGTCGCCGGCCAGGATCACCACTTCGGTCTGGTCGGCTGTGGAACGGGCCAGGATCGCGTCGGTTATCTGCTTGATACGAGCTTGTCCTAACATGGTCTCCTCTCCCCTATTTCATCACGCCGACTTGGATGTTGCGGAAACGCGCCGGCGCCGCGCCATGCCCGGTGTGGGCTACCTGGCCGGGCTGGCCCTTGCCGCAGTTGGGCGTGCCCCACACCCGCCAGTGGTTGGCGTTGCAGATGGCGTCGCAGCTTCCCCAGAACTGGGGAGTGATGCCGGTGTAGGTGGCGTTCTTGAGCATCTGGCCCATCTTGCCGTTCTTGATCTCGTAGGCGATCTCGGTCCCAAACTGAAAGTTGAGTCGCTTGTCGTCGATGCTCCAGCTCTTGTTCAGCTCCATGTAGATGCCGTCGTCGGTGTCGGCGACCAGGTCGTCGAACTCCCACTCGCCCGGCTCCAGGTTGACATTGGTCATGCGGATGATCGGGATCCGATTCCAGCCGTCGGCGCGCATGGCGCCGCCCGACGTCTCGGGCGCGGCCGGCCCCACGATCTCCCGCAACTGCTGGGCCGTCTCGCGCGATGTCAGATAGCCGACGAACTGCCCGCTGCGGACGATCGGCACCCGCTGCGACGGCACGCCCTCGTCGTCCCAGCCAAATGTGCCCAGCCCGCTCGGGATCGTCGCGTCGGCGGTCAGGTTGACAATGTCCGAGCCGTAGCGGAAATTGCGATACTTGTCCGGCGTCAGAAAACTGGTCCCGGCGTAGCTGGCCTCAGTGCCGAACACCCGGTCCAGCTCGATCGGGTGGCCGCACGACTCGTGAACCTGGAGGGCGAGCTGGGTTGCGCCCAGGATGATCGTCCTGATGCCGCTGGGGCACTGGGGCGCGCTGAGCAGCGCCACCGCCTCGGCCCCGGTCCGTTCGGCGTTGCCCGGCAAATCCATAGCCAGGATCGACTCCCAGCCCTCGGATCGCTGGTCCCGCCCAAACGAGTTGGGATAGGACCGCTTTTGGACCTCGCCCTTTTGCGGATCGACGGCCAGCGCTTCGATGCCGCCGCCCGCTTCGATGATCTCTTGCTCGATAAAGGCGCCTTCGGTGTTGGCAAAGGTTTTGTTTTCTTGCCAGATGCCCAGCGAAGACTCGGCGACCATCACGCCTGGCGTGGCGCGCAGCCCCTGGTCGGCCTTGAGCAGCAGATCGATCTTTTGATCGAGCGACACTTCCCACGGATTGATCTTGACCTGCGTCCGGTAGGTGCCGACATGGGCCACCGGCGGCCCCAGTTTCACATCCCGGACCTTGAATAAGGCGCTGGCCCGGGCGATCTGGACGGCCAGGGCTGTGATCCGGTCCACTTCGGCTGGCGTCAGGAGCGCCGAGCTGGCAAAGCCCCACGCCCCGTCAACCACCACCCGCACGCCAAAGCCCTGGTTCTCTTCATCCGACAACGCCTCGACGATCCCATTTTTGACCGTGATGTCCTGGGTTCGCCGCTGCACGATGCGGATGTCTGCATAGCTGGCGCCCTGCACCTGTGCCAGGTTCAGGGCTCGATCGGTGAATGTTCTCAAAGGGTCTCCTCCTTCTCATAGGATACATGCTGCTTGACCGAATGCCCAAAGCAGTGTACAATAGCTGGTCAGAAAATGCAAGCGTGTTATAACCTGAGGAACGGAAATGCCGATTTACGAGTATGTGTGCGGCGACTGCGGCGCCAAATTCGACAAGATGCGGCCGATGAGTCAGGCCAACGCGCCGCTCAACTGCGCCCAGTGTGGCAGCAGCGCCACCTCGCGGGCTCTGTCCCTGTTTGCTGCCGTCAGCAAGGGCAGCAACGGCGAGAGCAAGGCAGTCAGCGGCGCGGGGCATAGCTGCGCCTCGTGCAGCGGGACGCACTGCGCCACCTGTAACCACTAGAACAATATCCTCGAGCGTCGAGAAAGGCAGAGATGGACCTATTCGAAAAGTGTGTCAAGTTCACTGAGGCCAAGGAGCTGATGGCCACCGGCTTTTACCCCTGGTTCATCCCTTTGGATGACACCGAGGGTACCGAAGTCACCATCTCTGGCAAAAAGCTGGTGATGATCGGCTCCAACAACTACCTGGGGCTGACCACCCACCCCCATGTCCGCCAGGCGGCCATCGACGCCACGCGCGAATTCGGCACGAGCTGCACCGGCTCCCGCTTTGCGAACGGGACGCTGGCCAAGCACCTGGAGCTGGAAAAGCGCCTGGCCGACTATGTCGAAAAAGAGGCCGCCCTGGTGTTCAGCACCGGCTACCAGACCAACGTCGGCACCATCTCGGCACTGGTCGCCCGGGGCGAGTATGTGGTCACCGACAAGGACGATCATGCCAGCATCGTCGACGGCTGCCGCTTGTCGTACGGCACGATGAAACGCTTCCGCCACAACGACATGGCCGATCTGGAGCGGGTGCTGAGCCAGATTCCGTTGGAAGTCGGCAAGCTGGTCGTGGTGGATGGGGTGTTCAGCATGGGCGGCGACATTGCCCTCCTGCCCAACATCATCCCGCTGTGCAAAAAGTACAACGCCCGGCTGATGGTCGACGATGCCCATTCCGTCGGCGTGCTGGGCGGCGGCAAGGGCACGCCGATCCACTGGGGTGTGAACCCGGACGTAGACCTGGTGATGGGCACCTTTAGCAAGTCGTTCGCTTCCATAGGCGGCTTTATCGCCGGGGCAGAGCCGGTGATCCATTATATCCAGCACCACGCCCGCGCGCTGATCTTTAGCGCTTCGATGCCGCCCGGTAACGTCGCCGCGGTGTCTGCGGCGCTCGACGTGATGATCGAGGAGCCGGAGCGGATCCAGCGAGTCAACGACATCGGCGCCAGGATGCGCCGCGATTTTAAAAAGCTGGGCTTTAACATCGGCCCGAGCCAGACGCCTGTCATCCCGATCATCATCGGCGACATGCATGGCACCTTTTTGGTGTGGAAACTGCTCTTTGAGGAGGGGGTGTATACCAACCTGGTGATCCCGCCTGCCGTTCCGCCCAACCTGTCGCTGCTGCGCACCAGCTACATGGCCACTCACACCGATCAGCAGATGGAATTTGTATTGGACAAGTTCGCCAAGGTCGGCCGGACGCTGGGCCTGATCCCATAAGCGCGGACGATAGAGTGCAAGCTGAGCAAAGCTCAGATCGATTAATGGCCCATGGAACCTGAGCAAGAACAGCCCAAGACAGGATCTACTCTCCGCGAGCTGCTGGAGACCTTGATCCTGACCCTGGTCACCTATCTTCTCGTTCGCACTTTCCTGTTCGAGACCTATCGCGTTGTGGGGCAGAGTATGGAGCCAACGTTGCAGCAGGACCAGCGGCTCATAGTCAGCAAGCTGAGCTATCGCCTGCACGAGCCGCAGCGAGGCGACATTGTCGTCTTTCACGATCCGCATGACTCGAGCCGCAATCTGATCAAACGCATCGTCGGCCTTCCTGGGGAGATCCTGGAGATCCGAAACGGCCTGGTGTTCGTCAACGGCCAGCAGCTCGACGAGTCGTACCTTAACGACTATAGCGGGCGTTCCGAGCCTCAGACCGCTATCCCTGAAGGCTACTACTTTGTCATGGGCGACAACCGTAACAACTCGAGCGATTCTCGCAGTTGGGGGGCGCTCGACGCCGCCCAGATCGTCGGCAAGGCCGCATTTACCTATTGGCCGGTCAGCTTGTGGGGTCCGGCGCCGCACGAAACGTACGGCGCTCAGCCGTGATGGATTTTTGGTCATAGGATTGGCATGGCGCTCTCTGAAGACGAGGTAAAGGCTATCGTCCGGCGGGTTGTCCTGCGCACGCTGGGCCAAACCCCTACAGAGTCCTCTTCTCCTCAGCAGGGAGGGGGGACCTCTGACGGGCTCTCTGGTGATCGGGTTGCTATCAACGACGCGGGTGCGGGTTCTGCGCGCCCCACCGTCACCGAGGCCGACGTGCTGGCCGTACCGCGCGGCGGCCGCCTGCCGGTGGCCGCCGATGCGCTGGTCACGCCGCTGGCCCGCCAGGCGGCTTCTGAGCGCCGCGTGCAGATCGAGCCCATGCCGGGCGCCGCGATCGAGGCCAGCCGCTCCGGTGTCATTCCGCCTGCCCTGGCGGCTAGGCCAGGGAGCGAAGCAAAAAACCTCCCCGTCGCGGCTCCGGCTGGTCGCCTGGTCGCCCTAGGGGCCGACCACGGCGGCCTGGTTATGAAAGAGGACCTGAAGGCCTACATCGGCGAGCTGGGGTACCAGGTGGTCGATTGCGGCACGTTCGGCCCGGATGCCGTGGATTATCCTGATTTCGCCTACGCAGTCGCCCGCCTGGTGGCCGAGGGGCGCGCCTGGCGGGGCATCGTCGTCGACGGTGCTGGCATCGGCTCATGTATGGCCGCCAACAAGGTGCCGGGCGTGCGGGCGGCGATGTGCTATGACCATGCCACGGCCGTCAACTCGCGCGAGCATAACGACGCCAACGTATTGACCTTGGGCGGCTTGTTGCTGGGCCGCAGCCTGGCCCGTGATATTGTCAAGACGTGGCTGTCCACCGATTTTGGCGGCGGCCGGCACTCCCGCCGGGTGGACAAGATCACGGAAATCGAAAAGCGCTTCAAGAGGTCAGAGTGAGTTACGACGCAGCCACAGTCGAGCGCCTGGTCGAGAGGATCACCCGCGAGGTGCTTCTGCTGCTCGCCGAGTCCGGCAGCGCGCAGGATAGCCAGGCTGGCCAGTGCGCCGAGTGCGAAGACCAGTGCACCCAACAGTACCAGGATAAGGTGCTCCAGGTCGTCAATGCCGGCGCCTCACGCCTGAGCTCCACCCTCGGCGGCGTCGACGTCGGGCCTGAGGTTGCGGCGATGATCGACCACACCCTCCTCAAGCCCGACGCGTCCCAGGATCAGATCGCCCAGCTCTGTTACGAGGCGCGCAAGTACGGCTTTGCCACCGTTTGCGTCAACCCAGCCAACGTCCGTCTGTGTGTCCAGTTGCTCAAAGGCTCGCCGGTTGGCGTCTGCGCCGTCGTCGGTTTTCCGCTGGGGGCGACGCCGCCCGAGGTCAAGGCCTACGAGGCTCAGCAGGCGCTCGATGACGGCGCGACCGAGGTGGACATGGTCATCAACATCGGCGCCCTCAAGAGCAAGGATTACACCCTGGTTGAGCGGGACATTGCTACCGTGGCGCGCACCTGCCACGCTGGCGGTGCGCTGCTCAAAGTGATCATCGAGGCGGCGCTGCTGGCCGACGAAGAAAAGGTAAAGGCCTGTGAGCTGGCCAAGGCCGCCGGCGCCGACTATGTCAAAACCAGCACCGGATTTGGCCCCGGTGGGGCCACGGCCCACGATGTGGAGTTGATGCGCCGCACAGTCGGGCCGGAGATTGGGGTCAAGGCGGCTGGCGGCATCCGCAGTTTCGAGGAGGCCCAGACCATGATCGCCGCCGGCGCGACGCGCATCGGCGCCAGCGCCAGCGTCAAGATCTTGCAGCAGGCTCAGGCCGCATAGGAGGGCGCACAGCCCTCCATGGACTGGGGAGGTGCGTGCTTCATAGAAGGGAGGAAAGTCTTGAGTGTAGATTTGCGTTCTTATGTCTTTTTGGATAGCCTGCAGCCGCAGATGGCGTCCTTCATCGGCTCCACGGCGAGGGGCTTCCTGCCCCTGGCCGGCGATGCTTCGCTGTGGGTCGAGATTTCGCCCGGGATCGAGATCAACCACATCACCGACATTGCGCTCAAGGCCACCAAGGTCCGCCCGGCTGTGCAGGTGGTCGAGCGGCTGTTTGGCCTGCTCGAAGTTCACTCGACCGACCAGGCTGAGGTGCGAGCCGCAGGCGCCGCCATCCTCGACGCGCTGGGCGTGCGGGCCGAGGAGCGCTGGAAGCCGCGCGTCCTTTCCAGCCAGGTCATCCGCCGCGTGGATGCCCACCAGGCTCAGCTCGTCAACCGCAATCGCGGCGGCATGATGCTCATTGCCGACCAGACCTTGTACATCATGGAGCTCGAGCCGGCCGCCTACGCGGTGCTGGCGGCCAACGAAGCTGAGAAGGCAGCCAATATCAACATCGTCGAGGTCCGGCCTTTCGGCAGCTTTGGTCGCGTCTACCTGGGCGGCGAGGAGCGCGACATCATGGCCGGTTATACCGCCGCCGTCCAGGCCATCGAAGACATCACCGGCCGGGTGATAGAGGCGGGGCGCAAACAATAATCCGCGAACCAGAAATAGGAGGTAACGCAGAAATGGCAGAAGCATTAGGCATGATCGAAACCAAGGGCTTTGCCGCAGTCGTCGAGGCGGCGGATGCGATGGTCAAGGCCGCCAAAGTTGAGCTGGTGAGCTATGAAAAGATCGGCGGCGGCTATACCACGGTCATTGTCCGTGGCGACGTGGCAGCCTGCAAGGCGGCAGTCGAAGCCGGAGTCAGGGGCGCCGAGAAGGTAGGTGAGGTCGTATCGGTCCACGTCATTCCGCGGCCGCATCCCAATATCGACGTGGTGTTGCCCCTGGGGCGCCGCGAACAGGTGCTCAAAGAACTGGAAGAATAGAAACCATGCTGTTAGGCAAAGTAGTCGGCACCCTTGTTGCCAGCCGCAAGGACGAAAAGCTGGAAGGCTTCAAGTTCCTGGTGGTCAGGCGGCTCAACGTCGAGAATGAGCAAGTCGGCGATTACGTCATCGCTGCCGACGCGGTCCAGGCCGGCATCGGCGATGTCGTGATGTACGCCACCGGTTCCTCGGCGCGCCAGACCGTCTTGACCGACAAGCGGCCATGTGATGCGGTGATCATGGCCGTCGTCGATACCTGGGAAGTCAACGGCGTCGTCAAGTATCAGAAGGAATAGAGGCCCGGGCTGATGAGTGGCAAGCCCAAGATCCTGGTCGCCGATGACGCGCCAGACAATGTCGCGTTGGTCCAGGACCTTCTGATCGCGGAAGGGTACGACGTTATACCGGCTTACAACGGCGAGGAAGCACTGCTCAAGATCCGCTTGAATCTGCCTGATGTCGTGTTGTTAGATATCAATATGCCGCGCTTGGATGGCTACAAGGTCTGCGAGCAACTCAAAGCCGACCCGGCGACCGCCGATATCCCAGTGCTTATGCTCACCGCCTGGGCTGAGCCGGACCAGCGGGTCAAGGGTCTACAGCTTGGCGCCGAAGACTATTTGGCCAAGCCGTTTGACTACCGAGAGCTGGTCGCTAGGGTCCGGGCCAGGCTCCGCACAAAGCAGACGGCTGACGAGCTGCGGGCAGCGCAGCAGGCCATCCGCTACACTTTCGAGCGGTACGTCTCCCCTCGCGTCGTCGAGCGCTTGTTGGCCGATCCTTCCCGGGTGCGGCTGGGTGGTGTGCAGCAGCAGGTGACCATCCTGTTCGCCGATCTGCGTGGCTATACCGCGCTGGCCGAGGCCTTGCCGCCGGAGCAGTTGGTGGATGTGCTCAATGGCCACCTGACCGTCGCGGCTCAGGCGATCCTCGCTCAAGAGGGAACGATCAGCACCTTTGTCGGCGACCTGGTCATGGCCATCTACAACGCGCCTTTACCCCAGCCCGACCACGCTCTCCGCGCGGCGCGGGCAGCCCTGGCCCTGCACCGAGACATGACCCGCCATCACGTGGGTCTGCCCCCAGAGCTGCGCATGCATTTTGGCGTCGGGATCGTCACCGGCGATGCGGTGGTGGGCAACCTGGGCGCGCGGGAGCTGCAGCTCTATACGGCGGTCGGCGACGTGGTGAATCTGGCGCAACGCCTGGAAGAAATAGCCGGCGGCGGAAGGATCTTTATCTCTGACGGAACTCGCCAGGCGTTGGGCCCACAGGCCAGTGTCAGGTCGCTGGGTTCCGTCCTTGTCCGCGGTCGCACCGAGCCGGTGGTGGTCTATGAGTTGCAGGGCCTTGCCGGCTAGTTCTGTCTCTTTCAAAGAGCCGGTTGCGCGAGGCGGGGTGCCGGTTCTGACGGGACCCCCTGGCGGTCGCGGATGGGTTGTTGCTTGGCCAGGGACTCACGGGGGGCAAAAGTCGCTGCTACGGAGGGTTGAGGGCATTTGTCGTGATCGATGAGAAACGGATTGCCGAGATCGTAGAACGGGTAGTGGCCGACCTGCGCGGCGCGGCTGGCGCACCGCCCGCGTCCGCGCCCGCATCCACGCCGCCGTCGCCTGCCGCCGGGACGGCCAGCGGGCAGAATGGCGTCTATCCTGACCTCGATGCTGCCATGGCGGCGGCAACGGTCGCCTTCAAGCGCCTTGCCGATTTGCCGTTGGAGCGGCGAGCTGCCCTGATCGCCGCCATGCGCCAGGCCGCTCTGGAAAACGCGCCCCTCCTGGCTCGAGCTGCCTGGCAAGAGACCGGCATGGGCCGCCCTGAGGACAAGACCGAGAAGAACCTTCTCGTCGCCGAGCGCACGCCGGGTCCCGAGCTGCTCCAGGCCCGCGCCTGGACCGGCGACCGGGGGTTGACCCTGGTCGAGTGGGCGCCCTATGGCGTCATCGGGGCCATTACCCCCAGCACCAATCCAACATCCACGATCTTGTGCAACGCGATCGGCATGGTTTCCGCCGGTAACGCTGTCGTCTTTAACGCCCACCCCGGCGCCAAGCTGTGCTCGGCGCAGACCGTGCAGGTTCTCAACCAGGCCATCCAGCGGGCCGGCGGCCCGCCTGACCTGATCACCTGCCCAGTCGAGCCGACCATCGACAGTGCGCAGCGCCTGATGCGCCATCCGGCTGTCCGTCTCCTGGTCGTCACCGGCGGGCCGGGTGTGGTCCGTGAGGCCATGCACTCGGGCAAGAAGGCGATCTGCGCCGGGCCTGGCAATCCGCCTGTCGTCGTCGACGAGACCGCCGACCTGGAGCAGGCGGCGCGGGACATCGTCAAAGGCGCTTCGTTCGACAACAATCTCGTCTGCGTCTTGGAAAAAGAGATCATCGCCGTCGACGCCATCGCCGATCAACTGAAGGCGATCATGCTCCACCGGGGCGCGGTCGAGATCTCGCCATGGCAGCTTGGCCGCCTGATGAAGGTCATCATGGCTGAGGATCACGGCCCGGGCAAGCACGGGGTCATCAACAAGGCGTTCGTCGGCAAGTCGCCCAGTGTCATCCTGCGTGAGATCGGGGTCAACGTTGGCAATGAGGTCCGGCTGGTGCTGGCCGAGACCGACGCCGACCACCCCCTGGTCTGGACCGAGCAGCTCATGCCAGTCATGCCCCTGGTACGCGTGCCCAATGCCGATCGGGCGATCGACCTGGCCAAAGTGGTCGAACAGGGCATGGGGCACACGGCGGCGATCCACTCCAAGAACCTGGATATCCTGAGCCGCATGGCGCGCGAGATGAACGTCAGCATCTTTGTCAAGAACGGCCCCAGCCTGGCCGGCCTCGGTTTTGGCGGCGAGGGGTTTACCTCGTTCTCCATCGCCAGCCCCACCGGCGAGGGTCTGACCAGCGTCACAGACTTTACCCGGGTGCGCCGCTGCACCCTGGTGGACGCATTTCGCATTATATAACAGCTTTGTGCTTGAGGAGGATAGAGATGCGGTTTTATCGAAAACTGGCCGGGCTTGGCCTGGCAGCATTGCTGATCGCGACCACACTGGCGGCCTGTGGCCAGCAACCGGGCGAAGAAGTGATCACGGGCAATCCGCCGACGGCCGAAAGGACCGTCGAGGAGCATTTTCAGAAGGGGAACGAGTATATCCAGTCCGGCCAGTTCGACAAGGCTGTCGCCGAATTCGAGGCGGTGCTCAAGGTTGAGCCAGAGCGGGTCTCAGCCCTGACCAACCTGGGGGTGGCCTACTATAATGTTGGCCGCCTGGACGACGCTATCGCCCAGTACCAAAAGGCTTTAGAGATTGGGCCGAACGACGCCGACATCCGTTCCAACCTGGCCGCCGCTTATGTGCAGAAAAACGATCTGGCCAACGCCTTGGCCGAGTATCAGAAAGCGATCTCGATCAATCCAGAGCTGTCACCGGCGCACTTTGGCTTGGCCGTCGTCTATCTGCAGCAGGGGCAAAATGACCAGGCTCTCCAGGAGCTGCTCAAGTTCCAGCAGTACGACGACGGGGCCGACCGGATAGCGACCGCGCAGGCCAACGTCTACCTGGGCGCTATTTACCTGGACAAGGGCGAGCCGGAAAAGGCTCTGGTCGAGTATCAGAAGGCGTTACAGGTCGATCCAACGCTGGCGGCGGCTCACTTTGGCGCGGGCCTGATCTACGCGCAGTTGGGCCAGACGGAGCAGGCCATCAAGGCCTTCGAACAATTCCAGCAGTACGACGATGGCATGAACGCGGCGATGACCGACCAGGCTGCGCAGTTGCTAGAGCAGTTGAAGGGCCAATAAGGAAGGAACAGGACCCTCGTGTCAATCAAACTACTGATGAACTGGGACATCCGCCCCGGACAGGAACAGAGCTACTTTGACTTTGTCATGAAAACCTTCGCCCCAGGTATGATCAAGCTGGGCCTTCAGCCCACCGAGGCCTGGTACACCCTTTTCGGCGATGCGCCGCAGATCCTGACCGGCGGTGTCACCGATAGCGTGGACAAGATGCGCGAAATCCTCGAAAGTCAAGAATGGGATGCCCTGAAGCAGGATCTATTGCGCTATGTCACAAACTTTCAGTCGCGAGTAGTCCCGGCGACGGGCCGCTTTCAAATGTAGAGTCTGGAGAACAGCGAGCAGACCTCGCTTGTCTGCAGCCTGCCTGGCGAGGGCCTATCAGGTGGCTTTAGGCGGATGATCCAATTCACCGGGCATAGGAGCCCTGCCGGCTTTTTGGGGATAGGTTCCTAGGCTGGCGGGTCAGCTTTGGCCTCTGGGGCCGTTTTGCTCTCGGTCTTGGTTGCAGGCTCGTTCGAGGTGGTTTCTTTCTTCTCCGCCTCGGTGGATCCTTTGGTCGCCCCCAGTGTCGGCGAGGACACCTGGCGGTTGTCGGTGATATAGAACCCCGAACCCCTGAAAATGACACCCACCGGCTGGATGATCCGGCGAACGTGCCCGTCGCATTCAGGACAATTCTCCAGCGGCGGTTCTGATATGTGTTGGCGCCGCTCAAATCGAACGCCGCACGTGTCACATTGGTACAGATAAATCGGCATCTCCCACTACCCCACGGTTTCCGAAAATCGCACCCCCATTATACTCTGCTTGGCGAACCATACCAAAATGCGCGCGGCCTGTGGCTTGACGGCGCCGGCGTTCAGCGTTTCCGGCGAAGCCAAGACTGCTGGTGGGTGATGGCAAGCTGCTGCTCGCCGGCGGCCGCCGGCTGCTTTTGCACGACGTCTGCGTCGACCACCACGCCGCCTGTGGTCGAGGCCAGCATATTGTAGACCATTCCGGTCAGCATAGTGATCGAGGCCAGTACCAGGCCGGTGAACAGGCCCAGGACCAGCACGACTAGGGCCACCACCAGCCACGAGACACCGCCGATGGTTTGCAGCGCGTCCAGGAATTCTGTCAGCCCCAGCTTTTGTACCAGATCGAAAGTGGCGATCTCCTTGCCCAGCAGGCTGATCGAGATCTCCTCCCAGCCTTCCAGCCAGCGACGTAGAACTTGGACTATTGCCATCCCGAGTATTCCGCACAGCAGGCTCGGCAGACAGGCGAGCACTATCCCCAGGACACACCCCAGTTTGCCCAACGACTGCAAGCTGATGTGCCGGATGGCCAATTTCATCATTACCCTCCCATCTCTGGCAGTCAAACCCCGGTCACTAATCTCCCGGCCCGCGCAGTGCCTCAGCTACCCGAAACGGATCCGCCATCACTACGCTTTCCGCAAACAGCTCCATCGTTCCCAGGTCCGATGTGGTGCTGTCGAGGGGCCCGCGGTCCACCAGGCGGACGATGAACGGAAAGCCGCCCCACTCTTCTTCCACAGGACCAAAAGGCGGCTGGTAAAGCGCCAGGTTGAAACTGCGCACTCCTAGCCGCTCGACGAATGTGTGCAGGGTGTGGTACAGCGCTGCTTTCAGGTCGCCGTCTAGGCACGGGGCCACGATCTGCGTCTCTTTCTCCTTGATCGGCGTCAGCGATGGCAGGATCGTGGCCTTTCCGCACTCCATCGCCAGCCCCAAGGCGCGATATACTGCCGCCAGGTCGGTGAAATAGTCGGCGCTGTATATCTCCCGGTAGCGCAGCGCTGCCTGGCGCCAGGCTTCGGCCCGGGCAAAGTGCATCCCCCGCCCCACTACCACCTGGGCGTGGCCGTGCAGGATCGAGGCGCCGCTCCGCCACAGGCAGTTCCAGATGAACAGGGGATAGCACGCCTCGGGATCGGCCCGGTGCGCCTTCTTGGCCCATTTCTGAGCCAGGTCCAGGTAATCGGCCACCTGTTCGGCCGTAAAGTGCAGCGGGTGGTGCTCGTCAAAGATAATCACACCATGCCAGGCATCGTACTTGGCTACGTTGGAGGCCGTGATCGCGTGCTGCCCCCGCAGCCGGCCAAACAGGTCTGCCGGCGTCCCGGTCAGCGGCTGGCAGAAACCACAGCCCTCCTCGGCTTGGCGCCGGATCATCCCGTCCAAATCGCGCTGATCACCCATGGTGGAAAGAGCCTCACCTGCCGGAGCCGGAGCCTCGATCGGTCGCCTAGCCCGCAGAGTGTTGAACAGCGTCCCCTCCAACGTCACCCGGTTCGTCACCCGGACGATCTGCTGGCGGCGCACCGCATCGACAGAGCCAAACTGCTTTGCGATCCAACCCTCCATCGCCTCTGGCGGCACGGTCTGGCCTTCGGCCACGACCAGGCGAAAGATACGCTCAAACCGGGCGCGATCCTGGGCTGGTAGGCCAGCCACCAGGTCGGTTAGGTTAGCAATGCTTGGCTTCTGCGTCATGACTTGCTCCTGTGCCCGGTCAACGCGACCCGGGCATGGTGCAGGCGCTCTCTCATGGAAAGCGGTGCGCGATTTGCTGGTGGTTCGAACAGCCTGCGATGGTGGTAGGTAGCGCTAAAAACAATCCCGGCCTCTTTTATGCGCATGATGCGATAGTGCCGCAGAACTGCCCAGAGCATAAGCAGGTAAATCAGGAACATTGCTCCGAATAACACCCAGTCGATGTGGGCGCGTCCAAGAGCCCATTGCGCAATTAGCCCTAGTGCTACCAGAATAAGGGTGATTAACAGTGAATAGAATATACCTGTCAGGTAGCGGCATAGGGCCTCAACTGCATAGAATTCGCTGGACGCACGTTCATCCACTGAATTGAGCACCGTTTTGCAGTGGTCGAAGAACGTCTTGCTTTGCCATTTATCTCTTTGGACAGCCCATACCTGTTGGTGAAATTTGACTATCGGTTCCAGTTTGTCAGATCCTTGCGGCTCAAGGCCGAATGTGTGTGTATGGCCGATCCACCCAACATAGGGGAACCTTTCGACAGCCCACAACTCGAATCTTTGTTCATCCGCGGTCGTCTTGGGGCTCCACCGTACCTTGAATGGCACATGCGGCTCACGCCAGGTTTTTCTAGAAATGAGCCGAATGAGCCGGGCCGACCAGTTATCAGGAACCTCAGTCCCAAATAGCCGCACAATCACGCCGGCCAAATAACCGAAGCAGATCACGACCAGCAGGCTCAGAGTGGCGTTCGAGGCGAGAGCAAGAAGTTTGTCTTGGGCAGACGAGTCCAGAACAGCATAGATGACGATAAAGACATTGAGGACTAGGAATGCGCCAGGTACGAACAGATCGAAAAGCCCACGCACGACACCGATATTCGGGATGTTCATGATTTACCTCCCTTTATGCTCGATCGGCATGGTCGGAGATACGACTATGGCCGGACTTGATACTTTTCCAATCCAGGTCTTGGGATGCGGCTGGCGATCGCCCGCCGGTACAGGTCCACATACTTGTTCGCTGACCGGTCCCAGGAAAAGTCGGCAGTCATGCCCTGGCGCTGGATCTGACGCCAGGTCTCGCGGTGTTTGAAGGTCTCGATGGCTCGCACGATGGCCGCAAACAGCGCCCAGCGGTTGTATGGCTTGAACACAAAGCCGGTGCCCAGCCCGGTGCGCGGATCATAGTCCTGCACCGTGTCGGCCAGGCCGCCAGTGGCGCGTACAACCGGCACGCTGCCATAGTGCATGGCGATCATCTGCCCGGTGCCGCACGGCTCAAAGCGGCTGGGCATCAGGAACATATCGCTCCCGGCATAGATCCGCTGTGTGAGTGGGGCGTTAAAGGTCAAGAAGATGGCCGCCTGGCTGGGATAATGCTGTACCATCCGGCTGAACAGCTCGTGATAATGCTGCTCGCCGGTGCCGAGCAGGACTAGCTGTGCTCCCAGGTCCAGGATGTGGTCGGCGACGTCGGCCAGGATGTCAAACCCCTTCGAGTCGGTCAGCCGCGAGATGATCCCGATCAACGGCGTGTCCGGGTTTTCGGGCAGCTTGGCCTCGCGCTGTAGCGCCAGCTTGTTCTCCTGTCGCCTTTCCAGGGTAGTGGCGTCGTACTTGACGGCCAGGTAGGGATCGGTCGCCGGGTCGGCCGTGTCGTAATCGATGCCGTTTAGGATGCCAAACAGCCGGTCCTGCCGGTCGCGCAGCAGCGGGTCCAGCCGCTCGCCATACTCGGGAGTCAGGATTTCCTGGGCGTAGGTCTCGCTGACCGTGCTGACCACGTCGGCCCAGTAGATGCCCCGCGCCATCAGGTCGACCACCTCGTTCAGGTCGGCCATCTCCGGATGGTACTGGAACCCCAGCGCATCCAGCCCCGCTATCTCTAGCACGCGGTAGCCAAAGATACCTTGATAGGCCAGGTTGTGGATCGTATAGATCGTGGCGATATTGGCGTAGAACGGATCGTCCTGGTACACAGTCTTGAGCCAGTTGGGCACCACCGCCGTGTGCCAGTCGTGACAGTGGATCACGTCCGGCTGCCACTCCAGCCGTTTCAGTGCCTCGACCATCGCCCGGCAGAAAAAGATAAACCGCTCGGCGTCGTCGGGATACATATAGATCCCTTCCCGGTCAAAATAGCTCCGGTTGTCGACCATGTACACCGGCACGCCGCCGCCGATGGCAGCCTGCATCAGGCTCGCTGGTTCGGTTGTGTGGTTCATCGGCACGTCGAACGGTTCCAGCGCCGTCTCCAGGTGGAACTTGTCGGGCTGGATGCGACCGTAGCGTGGCATCGCCACCCGCACATCGTGCCCCACTGCCCGGATCGCCTTGGGCAGCGACCCGGTCACGTCGGCCAGCCCTCCCGTTTTGGCAAAGGGCACTACCTCGGCCGCCAGGATCAGGATCTTGAGCTGTTGGTCAGCCATCGATTCCTCTTTACATAACAATGGGCCCGTAGCCGGGCGCGTATCGGCCTGTCCCCAGCATCTGTGACTCGCAACGGCTTGGAGTCTAGCACAGGTTCACCGTTTTGGCAAGTAGCTTCCGCCAATTTCCTCTTTGAATGCTGCTGGTGATATAATCTGGACTGCCAAGTACAGTCTGGACGGTCAGTGTCCTCAGCGCTTCTAGTGTTTCAGTGATTCCAGGAATGGAGGGGGTAATTTGGACACAATCGACATTCTTTGTACTCTGCGTTTCGCTGGAGATCTGCTTGACGCCCTGCGCGCCGTCTCGCCCCGGTTTCGCGTCACCCAAAGTACCGCTCACAACCCCGGCGAGGTAGCGGCGGCCCTGCAAGCGCAGCCCGATGCCGAGATCCTGTACACCTTCCACCTTCCGCCCAACGCCCTTGACCTCGCTCCCCGTTTGCGCTGGGTGCAGCTCCACAGCGCCGGCGCCGACCACCTCCTCGATCACCCGATCATGAGTTCCGACGTGCTGGTGACCACCACCAGCGGCATCCACGCCACGCCGATCGCCGAGTATGTCCTTGCCTCGATCCTGGCTTATCGCTGGCAAGTGCCGCTGTGGACCCGCTGCCAGCGCGAGGGCCGCTGGCCATCCGATCGTTGGAACCTCTTTGCCCGGCCGGAGCTGCGCGGCAGCACCCTGGGCGTCGTTGGCTATGGTTCCATCGGCCGCGAAGTGGGCCGGCTGGCCAAGGCGTTCGGCATGCGCGTCCTGGCTGCGCGCCGCTCGACGGGCCGCGCCGATCAGGGGTATGCCGTCGACGGCACCGGCGACCCCGACGGGACCATTCCGGAACGATTCTATGCCCCAGGGGCGCTCCAGGCGATGTTGGCCGAATGCGACTATGTCGTCGTCGCTCTGCCCCTGACCGCGGCGACGCGGCACACCATCGGCGAGCCCGAACTGCGGGCCATGAAACCGTCTGCCTACCTGGTCAACATCGCCCGCGGCGGGCTGATCGACGAAGCGGCCCTGGTCCGCGCCCTGCGCGAGGGCTGGATCGGCGGCGCCGGGTTGGATGTCTTTGAGACAGAGCCGCTGCCGCCCGACAGCCCGCTGTGGGAGCTGGACAATGCCCTGATCTCGCCCCACGTCGCCGGTTTTACGCCGCACTATGACAAGCGGGCAGTGACCCTCTTTGCCGGTAACCTATCCCGCTACCTGGCAGGTCTGCCATTGCAGAACCAGGTGGATAAGAAAAAGGGGTACTGACTTGTCTCCTCCCCTCTCCCCGCAGGGGATGAGGGGGAGGGGGTGACCGCTGTTCAGTGCCGCCCGAAGGGTGGCAGGAGAGATCTATGCCGATACAAGGGATCATTTTCGACCTGGGTCACACCCTGATGCACCTGGACGATACCTGGTCGGCGATCTTTGACCGGGGCGTCGTCGACTTGATCGCCTTCCTGGCCGTGCGCCGGCCCGACTTGGATGGACCGGCGTTTGCCCGCGCCTGGCTCGATCGTCGCCGCGACGGCTTTGACCGGGCCAAGGCCACCCTGCGCGAGGTCACCGCTGTAGAGACGATGCGCTGGACCTTTGCCCAGGCTGGCGTGCCCGACCCCGACCTGGCGCTCGTGACAGGCGCCATCGATGCCTTTTTCGCCTACGAAGACGCCTGCTGGTTCCCCGACCCCGACGCGCTGCCTGTGCTGCAGGAGCTATCCGGGCGCGGGTTGCGCCTGGGCCTCTTTTCCAATGCCACTCACGATCCGTTCATCCAGAATGTGGTCGATCGCCTTGGCTTCCGTCCGTACCTGGACCCTGTTCTGTCTTCGGGTGGAGTAGGCGTTCGCAAGCCGGACCCGGCTGCCTTCGCTCCCTGCCTGGCTGCCTGGAGCCTGCTGCCCGGATCGGTGGTCGTCGTCGGCGACAGCCTCGAGCACGACACCCAGGGCGCTCATCGCGCTGGGATACGCGCCGTTTGGTATCGCTCGCGCGAAAACGCGCGCCAGGAAGGGGGAGGATACGGCGACGAGGGGGCGCCGGATCGCATCCGACCCGAGGCTGTCATCGAGCGCCTGAGCGATCTGCCGGCTTGCCTCGACCTTCTCTAAAGGGCGACAAATCACGGGCCGGAGATCCACCCCCCGACCTCTGGACTCCAGTCTATCCTTTCGCCCTCAGCCAGGCAATCTCCTGTGCCAGGATCCGCCTCACAATGGCAATCGCCGCCGCGTAGGTCGCCGCCACCCCAAAGTAGGACAGGCTCTTGGATAGGAGCATCTGCCGCCGGCTGTAGGGCGTATCCGATGCATAGTGGAGCACGCCGATGTCATACGGCGAGTTGATGAACAGGTTGACGATCTCGTTGACCGGATAGCGCTTGGGATAGATGTTTTCGTACACCCCGCTGAGATAGGGCCCGATCTCCATCTCGATGTCGGTATAGCCCTCACGGTAGAACACCCCCATGAAATCGTTGTTCTGGAGAAAGGTGCCGCGCACCGTCACCGCCTTTTGATTGTCGAACACGCTCCCGTGGGTCAGATAGGGCGCCACATCGCTGGCCACGAAGCAGTTCTTGAACAAGAAGGTGTTCTGCGACTGTTCGTCGTACACCACGTTGGGGATCATCACGTCCCCAACCTGGCCGTTGAGGGTCGCCGCCTTGCCCAGGCAATAGACCCCTTGCAGCTCGCCCAGGTTGGCTGCGACCTTGGCAAAGATGTGATAGGCGGCCATGCCTAACGGATAGTCGACGTTAAAGATGACGGCGTCGCTCTGCTGCAGCAGCTCCAGCCCTTCCACCCGGACGCGGGGGTCAAGCTGTTCGGGGCGCAGCGACTTGAGCTGAAAGACCTGCGCCGCGACGTCCAAGTACTCTGGATTCTCCACGTGCAGCAGGCCCAAAGCGTGATGATGGTCGCGCATTGCTGCCTGCTTGCGGGCATGTGTCTCGGCGTCGCCATGGCGCAGGTATTTGCTCAGGGTATAGTACAGCAGGTCGCGTGGAGCGCCATTCTCCTCGCCAGCCTTGATAGCCTGGTAACGGTGCCATAGGTCCTCCGGGTTGACCTCTTCGAGGAACGCCGCCAGCTCGGGCTCGATGGTCGAGGCATAGCCGCTCAGCAGGTTCACCAGGCTGTGGACGTTGGACGATATGAAGTAGGTTGGCCGGTAAAAGAGGTCGGCTTGGAGGTGGCGATCAACCTCCATCGAGATTCGGCTCCACCAGCCGTCGGTGGCGCGGCGATAGTCGTTTAGCGACCCGGCCAGAAGCCGGATGGCCATATCTTTCGGCTCATGCCCCACCTTGAGCAGGTTAGGCCAGAAGGCCGGCCCCCACGCCACTTGCAGTTTGTCGAAATCCTCCTGGCCGATGCCCAGTGTGGCGATCACCGCTTCGGCCTGGCCCTGGCAGCCGGCCTGGGCTTCTATCTCGGTCAGGATGCGCGCGCCGTGCAGGCGCTGGTGAAGCTTGTTCCATTCGATCTGGTATGCCGTGATCATCGGGATCAGGTCGTCGATGTCCGACACACTGGCGATGAACGCCGCCAGAGTGCTCTCCCCGTCGTAGAACATCATCCGCCGCCGCGAGTGGGCGCTGACCGGCTGCCACTCGTCGACGTGGGGATAGCCGCGCCTGGTGAATACCTCTTCCGACTGGCCCATCAGCAGCAGCGACACCTGCGGCATGCACTGCGGCAGCCGCATGACGCTGTACAAAAAGGCCGACATATCGGGCGCCGGGTCGCCAGCGCCGATGTGCAGGCTGGAGTTCGTCGCCGAATGGGTTTCTTCTAGTGACCGCACCCGCACGTCGCCCGTCGACCGCAGCAGTGAGTAGTAGGTGCGTATGTACAGCTCGATCTCTTCATTGCCGCGTGAGGGCACAGCTCGATCCATAGCTCACCTTTCCCTTATCCCAGCTCCTCCCTTGCAGAGAGAGGAGGGCTCACTCCCCATAGACCTCCTGCTCCGGCATGTCCAGCCGTACCAGCTCGCCGTGGGTGTTGATGATCACCTGGAAGCCGAGCATCCCCAACCAGGCGCGGGCCTCGTCGGGCAGCCCTCGCTCGATCACCTGGTCCATATTCTTGACCGAGGCGTCGATCAGCGCCTTGGTGAACAGGTCATCCTTTTGCAGCATCTGCATCATCGCCTCGGTGGCTATCTCTCTGTGCTCCATGAACTGATCGCGGAGCATGGCAAGTACCTGCCGGTCGACCGTTTCCGCTTCGATATGCCGCCGAAAGTCGTCGTCCAGGACGACGTAGCAGGGGGTATTGCCTACCATTACTGTTTCCACCGGCTCACCCGCCTCATCGCGGATCAACCCCGCAAACAGCGCCGGATGTGCTGGCGCGTCACTCATAAACACCTCTCATCTCTGCCGTGCTGGACCAGGTAGAGTAGAGGGCAGCGACAGATGCGCCGCTGCCCTCCGTACCTAATTCTTAGCCAATCTTTACCAGTGGACCCGGCCGGATTCGAACCGGCGATCTTCTGCGTGCAAAGCAGACGCCTTCCCGCTAGGCCACGGGCCCGCTGCAATTTTGGATTGCTCGTGCGCTCAAGGCCATCAATCCAAAACTCCTAGTGCCGACGAGAGGATTTGAACCTCCACGCCCCAAAGGGCAACAGATCCTAAGTCTGTAGCGTCTGCCAATTCCGCCACGTCGGCGTCCAACCCCGATGAGATCATACTCCCGATTCTGTCGGCCCGGAGGCCTGCCGTCATCTGTCTCACCCCCTCGTCGGAGGTGGCAGCTCCTGGCTTACCGGGTGCAACCCGGTCTTGCCGTCGCCGCTGCGGCGAGACCGAACCGGCGGCTCTCGCCGCGTGGCCCGGCCCACTCACCTTGCTCCCGGTCGCACGCTCACCCAGCCGGCTGCGTCGCCGCAGCCGCTGGTGGGCTCTTACCCCACCGGTTCGCCCCTTACCGGCGCCGAGGCGCTGGCGGGTATCCTTTCTGTTGCGGTTGTAGTCAGGCGCGACTCTCGCCGGCCTGCCCCCACTTGCTGTTTCGTGGGGCGACTGTGCCCCTTCCGGGACTGGGAGTCGGGAAGTTCCTCTAGATGGCCTCAGCCATCCAGCGACGGCTCCCTCATCGGTGAAGGGATTATACCACGACAACAGACCTGTGTCAATCACCTACCTGCACTGATCACTGTCAACTAACTTGACAGTTCGCCCCACTTGAGGTATCTTCCAGGGGTGAATGGGAGTGATGTTGTGAGGCTATCGTGCGACGCAGACTGAAATCGACATGGATAGCATGGATCGGCGCGCTGACCCTGCCCCTGGTGGTGGTGCTGTTCATCGGCGCCGGCTACTGGCGTGCCGGTCTGCCTGGGCTCGCGGCGATCTGGCCGGCTGTCTTTGCGTCGGCCACACCCGCTCCGACCATGACGCCCACGGTCACCCTGACCGCCACGCCCACCTCGACGCCGACAGCCACGCCCACCCACACCCCAACCTACACGCCCACACCCACTCCAACGCCCACTCGGACCGCTACGCCTACTGCTACACCCACCCATACTCCGACCTATACGCCAACGCCGACCCCCACCCCGACGCCGATTCTGCCCACTCCCGACGGGGTCTACCGCCAGGTGCGCGTCCCAATCCTGATGTACCACCACATCGCCGATCCACCGCCCGATGCCGACGACATCCGGCGCGACCTGTCCGTGCCGCCCGCTGTCTTTTATGAGCAGCTCCGCTACCTCAAGGAACAGGGCTACCGGACGATCACCCTGAACGACCTGGCCCTGCACCTGACCAGGGGTGCGCCGCTGCCCGGCAAGCCGATCATCCTCACCTTCGACGACGGCTATGCCGACGCCTACACCCATGCCTTTCGCATGTTACAGTCCTTTGACTTTACCGGCACCTTTTTCTTGATCACCGAGCCGATCGACAACGGCGATCCCCTGTACCTGTCCTGGGCCGAAGTCGAGGAGATGCACGCCGCCGGCATGGCGTTCGAACCGCACAGTTACAACCACCCGGACATGACCAACCGGGCCTATGAGTTCGTCGTCTTTCAGATCCTGGCTCCTACGGAGGCCATCGAGGTCCGCACTGGCGTCAAGTGCCGCTTCTTCGCCTATCCGACCGGCCGCTATGACCAACTCATCATCGACGTGCTCCGCTCAGCCCACTTCTGGGGTGCTGTGCTGACTGAGCAGGGCGCCACCCACACCGCTGACGATTTATTCACCCTGCGCCGCGTTAGAGTCCACGGTGGCGACACTCTCGACACCTTCATCTTGACACTAAACCTCGATTGGTAGTCGATGTTCTTCGACGCCCTCACCATGGCCTGCATCGCCGACGAGCTGCGTGCGAAGGTCTTGGGTGGGCGGGTGCAGCAGGCCCTCTTGCCCGATCCCCTGTCGGTAGGCCTGGAGATCTATGCCGGGCATCAACGCCGCTTCCTGCTGGCCAGCGCCCATTCCGAGACCGGCCGCCTGCTTCTGGCGTCGGACAAGCTGCGGCGTGGCAGCGATACCGAGACCGGGCTGCTCGTCCTGCTGCGCAAGTACCTGCGCGGTTCGGTTCTTTCCGCCGTCGAACAGCCGCCCTTTGAGCGGATTCTGCGCCTGGCTTTTGACCATCCCGAATGGGGCGCCAGTGCTTTGCTGATTGAGATCATGGGCCGCCATTCCAATGTCATCCTGGTGGAGGCTGGTAACCGGGTGCTTGACGCTGTCAAGCGGGTGGGGCCCAAGGTGAGCCCGGCCCGGCCCATCTTGCCCGGTCAGACCTATGACCCACCACCGCCCCAGGCCAAGCTGGCCCCTTCTGACCTGACCGAATACCGGTTGCAGCAGATCCTGGCCGCCAGCGAGCCCGGGGCTCAGCTTTGGCAGGTGCTGGTCGGAGGATTGAAGGGGATTAGCCCGCTTCTGGCCCGCGAGATCGCCTGCCGCGCCGTGGGCCATCCTCGGGCAACTGTGGGCCAGGTGGAGCGTCTGGCCCGGTTGTGCGAGGCGATCTCGGGGTTGCTGGCGCCGCTCGAAACCGGCCAG
>JAFGOG010000622.1 GCA_016926595.1 Anaerolineae bacterium | reverse complement strand
GTACGAGGAAGGCCAGGTCGAGATCTACGAGTTCGACCTGGAAAAGGGCTATTACGAAGAGATGCTGGCCCTGGAGGCCCAGTACGGCCTGGAGTACGGCGACATGCCCGAGATTTTCATCGGCGAGCACGCCCTGCTGGGCAACGCCGAAATCCAGGCCCGGCTGGGGGAGCTGATCGACTCCTACCTGGCCCAGGGTGGCGTGGATCTGGTCGACATCAACCTCGCCACGCCCACACCCGAGACTGCGGCCGAGCAGGTACCTGGCACTGCGGGGGACGCGCCGCCCATCCACCTGGCCTACTTTTACCAGCCCGGCTGCCAGGAGTGCAACCGGGTGAGCCTCGACCTGAATCACTTGACCGGGCGTTACCCGCAGCTCGTCGTCCACGAGTTCGACGTCAAGGCCGAGGCAGCGCTGTGTGAGTGGCTGGGCGCGCGGGCTGGCGTGCCGGAGGAAAAACGGCTGATCGCCCCAGCGGTGTTCGTCGGCGAGGGGGCGTTGGTGGACCAGGAGCTGACCGCCCCGGTCCTGGAAACACTCATCGCCGGCTACGCAGGAACGGGAGCCGAGGCCACCTGGGCGGGATGGGAGACCGCGCAGGCAGAGACCACCGGCAGCATCGTCGAGCGCTTTCGTTCCTTCGGCGTGCTCACCGTGCTGGCCGCCGGGCTGGTCGATGGGCTGAACCCCTGTGCCTTTGCCACCATCGTCTTTTTCATCTCCTACCTGGCCTTTGTCGGTCGCGGCCGGCGCGAGGTGCTGGCCGTAGGTGCGGCCTTTACCCTGGGCGTGTTTCTCACCTACCTGGGCGTCGGCTTTGGCTTGCTCAAGTTCCTGGCCTCGCTGCCCTTCCTGAGCGCCATCAGCCGCTGGGTGTACGGCCTGACAGCGGGGCTGTGCCTGGTGCTGGCCGCCGGCAGCCTGTACGACTGGTGGCAGGCGCGCCGGGGCAAGCCAGAGGAGATGCGCCTGAAGCTGCCGCTGCGGCTGCGCCGCTGGATCAACCGTGTGATCCGCGAGGGAGCCGGGCTGCGGGCCTTTGTGCCGGTGGCCTTCCTCACGGGCATGGCCATCTCGATCATCGAGCTGGCTTGCACGGGCCAGGTCTACCTGCCGACCATTATCTTTGTGCTGGGCGTGCCCGAGTTGCAGGCCCGGGCGGTGCTCTACCTGCTGCTCTATAACCTGCTGTTTGTCCTGCCGTTGATCGTCGTCTTTGTGCTGGCCTACTTTGGCACCACTTCAGAGCAGTTGGGCCAGTTCATCAATCGCCGGGCGGCGACGGTCAAGCTGGTCACGGCCGGGCTGTTTTTCATGCTGGCCGGCTGGCTGGTCGTCGCGTTGGTATAAAAAGAGAACACTGAATTGTTGAAAGGAAGACAAAAAGCATGACTGAAAAAGATGTCGTAACGGTAACCGTGCAGGTTTTCGGAACCGCGGTGCCGATCCAGGGCTGCGGCTGAGCCTCGACGTGCGGCCCAAGTTGTGGGCCAGAGGGCGAGGATCTTGCAGAATCGGCCGTCGCGCTGCCGAGCATGGAAGAGCAGGCAGCGGACCTTGAAAGGCGGCTGGCCCGCTACTATGGCGATAGCGTGCAGGTGGAGTACATGGACATCGTATCCGAGCGCGCACTCGAGTTTCCTCTCGTCCAGAGGGCAGTTTTCGGCTTGGGCTTTGATCTGCCGATCGTCGCCTTTGACGGGCAGCCCAGGATCGCCGGGGGCATGTCGATCGAGATGATTAGCGAGGAACTGGAAAAGAGAGGGGTGGTAGGCGCATGAACGTGAACGAGAAACATGACGAAATTCGCCAAGAAGTAGCCGAGAGATATGGTCAAGTTGCCAGGCGCACGACCGGCGGTTGTGGCTGTGGCCCATCGTGCTGCAGTGGTGGTGAACAGTCCACCTCGCCGGATCAGGGTGCTTCCGCGTCAACGCAGGTCGGCTACCTGATCGAGGATCTGGACAGCGTGCCGGATGGGGCGGACATGGGACTCGGCTGTGGCAACCCACAAGCCATCGCCGCGCTCCAGCCTGGCGAGGTTGTCCTGGACCTGGGAAGCGGCGGCGGGCTCGACTGCTTTCTCGCCGCGCGCAAGGTCGGCCCGGAGGGGCGCGTTATCGGCGTCGATATGACGCCCGACATGGTCGCCAGGGCGCGCGAGAACGCGCGAAAGAGCGGCTACCGCAACGTCGAGTTTCGCCTGGGCGAGATCGAGCATCTGCCCGTAGGCGACGAGCAGGTAGACGTGATCCTTTCAAACTGCGTGATCAACCTGTCGCCGGACAAGCCTCAGGTGTTTCGTGATGCGTATCGCGTGCTCAAGCCGGGCGGCAGGCTGGCCATCAGCGATGTTGTGGCGCGAGTCGAGCTGCCGGACGAGATCCGGAACGATCCAGATCTGCGCGCATCGTGTATCGGCGGCGCGGTGACGATCGATGCACTTGAGAGTATGTTGCAGGGTGCCGGGTTTGAGCAGGTTTCCATCGTGCCCAGAGAGGAGAGCCGCGAGGTCATCGCCGGGTGGGCGCCAGGACGTCATCCGGAGGAGTATATCGTTTCTGCGACGATTGGGGCCGTGAAAGGTGATGGGTCGCCGTCACCGGTGTCATGCTGCTCATCGTCCATCTCGATGTGTTGTTGAGTAGGAGCGAGCCATCTCCCCGGTTGGCCTCGTCTTGTTGCCGAGATTTACGTGCCAACCCTCGGCCGGATGGTCAAATCCCTTCGCGCAACGACTCGGAAGTTTCTTTGCGATGAGACCCGGCACATAGGGGGCCGGGTCTCTATCGTTTGCCTTCTTGCTCCCCAGGCCGATCGTTTCAGTGGCCCTTCACGCGCTTGTAGACCTTGCCCGGTACAAGCTCTTCGGTCAACTCGTTGTAGCGGGCGTCCAGGATGCGGACCTTGTCCAGGCCGTGCAGTTGCAGGTAGGCCCAGGCGACCACTGCGCGTGTGACCGATGAGCAAAAAGTCGCCACCATCCGGTCGGCAGGCACCTCTTGCCAGCGGGCCGGGAGCTCGTTCACCGGGATGTGGAGGGCAAAGGGCAAAGCCAATTGGTCCGCCTCCTGCGGCGAGCGCACATCCAGCAATACTGCGCCCTCGTTCCCCTGCCGCTCAAAGAATTGGGACGGCGTTACTTTGTGCTGTGCCGTGCCCCAGAAGCTCAGATCGAGATTCGCAAGCCACTCATCAAAGGTCAGGGTTTCCATTTTTGATCTCCTTTCGCGGTCGTGTTTCGTCCAGCATCATCGCTGTTCATTGTTTCCGCCTGGTCCTGTTGTCGTCCCTCCTGGCGAGAAGATGCTCTTACTGGCCCCCCAGGGCATTGACCAGCATGAAGATAGCCGCAACAATCGTGAGCAGGCCCGAGATGGTCTTCAGGCTTTTCGGTTTTGTCTTGAGCGCGAATTTACCCCCGAGGATCCCGCCCACCACGGCAGCCAACGCGGCCGGGAT
>JAFGOG010000118.1 GCA_016926595.1 Anaerolineae bacterium | reverse complement strand
TGACGAGATAATTGGCGCCCAGAAAAACGTCCAGTTCCAGCGTGTCAAGCTCAATCGGTTCCTCCGCATCCAGCGCCACTGCATGGAGCACGACGTAGAGGTAGGTGTCCCAATCGTCCACCTTGGGAACGTGTGATTCCGCAAGCGCATCGTCCACTGCCAAAGGGTGGAAGCCGAATACCTGCCGCAGGATAGGCTCGCACAGCTCTGGCGGCTCGCCGCCAAAGTCCACCCAAAGCAGGACGCCCGGCTCCTTGAGCGCCGCACCGAATTCCTCCGAGCCCAGATCAACGCGCACCGGCTTGTCTGGCGTGTAGCAGAGGGATCGGATCATTACGCACTCCTCCAGTCGCATCCAATGATGGCGCGGCAACATCCAACACGCGGCCATAGTAAGTGTATCACAAACAACTTCCCCTGTCCAAGAAACATGTGCCCCACGCAGTGCGCCTCGGCCCGCCATCCCCAGGGCAAGCGCATTCGGATTGGGTCGCAGATGGCCAAATGCGCTCACCCCGCTGCCATCTCTTCCAGGACTTGACACCCCTGCAGAAATCCGCGATACTATAAATAGTCCTGTCCAAACCGGCAGGGCGCTGGCCTTTTCGCGAGTACCAAGACCTTTCGCCTTCTGGAGCGAACAAAGATGGAACAAGAAAACCTGATACGCATCGTGGCTTCCAGCGTCCTGATTATCGCCCTGACCGTCCTGGGTCTGTTTGTCGTGCGCCTGGTGAAAAAGCGCCTCGTGGCCTGGACCCAATCGGTTCCCGGCGTCCCCGGCACCCGGCGGCAGCAACTGACCACCATCATCCAGGTCACCCAGTGGGTCCTGGCCGTCCTGCTGGTCGTCACAGCCATCTTGATCTTGCTGGCGACGGTTGGCATCGACATCACGCCGCTGCTGGCCAGCGTCGGGGTGGCAAGCCTGGCCATAAGCCTCGGCGCGCAGACCTTGATCAAGGATTTCATCGGCGGGCTGCTCATCATTGTGGAAAATCAGTACGCCGTCGGCGACACCATCCTCGTCGGCAACGTGCGGGGACAGGTGGAGCACATCACCCTGCGCGCCACGCAGATTCGGGCGCTCAACGGCGATCTGCACACCATACCCAATGGCGAAGTGCGCATCCTCGCCAACCAGACCAGGGACTGGTCGCGTGCCATCCTGGACGTGGGTGTGGCCTACGAAGAGGATCTGGATCGCGCCTTGGCGGTGCTGGCAGCCGCTGCAGAGGCGTTTGCCGGGGATCCGGCATATCAAGCCGATCTGTTGGAGCCGCCCCAGGTTCAGGGGCCGGTCAGCCTGGGTGATTCAGCCGTCATACTGAGGGTCATGATCAAGACCTTGCCCGGCAAGCAGCTCGAGATCGGTCGCGCCCTGAACAAGTTCGTCCTGGCCGCCTGCGAGCGCGAAGGTGTGGAGCTGCCCTATCCGCGCCAAGAGGTGCTGGTACGCACCCAAGTGCCATAAACACCACAGCTCCGCGCGGGATCTGCCCGTGCGGAGCTGGTGTGGGCTGTGGCTATGTGACTCGCCCGCCGAGCCCTTCAAGCGCTACTCAGCCGCTCAGCTTTTTCCCTTGCGCCGTTTCAGCGCGGTCTGAGCGGCCTTGCCGTACACCGAGCTGGGCAACAGGTCTATCGTTTCGTTATACTGCGCCACCGCCTGGGCATCCTTCCCGGCCTTTTCGTAGGCATACCCCAGGTTATAGCGACAGGCAGCCTCGTATTTGATGCCGAGCCGGGGCCGCTTCTCCACCTCAAGCACGCCCTCCAGCGTCGCAATGGCCTCTTGCACCTGCCCAAAGCGCAGCTGGGCTGCCCCCATGTTGGACAGGACAACGAGCCGCGACGCCTCATCGGGCCACCAGGTCAGGCCCAGCCGGTACAGGCGGAAAGCCAGTTTATAGTTCCCGCGACCGGCCAGGATGTTGGCCAGGTCGACAATCAGCCGCGATCGCATGGTGATCAGATACAGAAGGAGCAGCAGCAGAAATGGATGGATCGGCATCCCCAGCAGGCCCGAACCACCCACCAGGATGGCAGTTACACCCACTGCCTCCAGCGCAAACTGCACCGACAGACCCTCGCGGCGCAGGTACCCTAGCCCGCCGAACATCAGAATGTAGAGGCAGCCTACTGCCAGATTCAAGAGATTGGGATCCATGTTGAGCATGTGGGGCCTTGTCCTCCATTGGACGGCCGGCAACGGCCACCCTTCGTCTATCCTCTACGCTTGGCCCTGACCAAACAGGTGGCTGGCCGTGCGTTCCAGCATCTCCACACCCTGAACCTCGGTGTCAAACAGCGGCACCACCGCGCGTACGTCCGAGAACACGCGCCAGATCTCCTCCATGTATCCATCTTGCATGGCCACGCGGTTCTTGACAAAGTCGGGCGCGTCAGCGCCCACCGTCGCCCTCTCGATGAGCATATTGACCACGACGCCACCCACCGGGATGCCGAACTCGTCGAACCAGTTGATAAACCGCCGGATCACCGCGATCGGCAGCGCCTCCGGCAGCGTCACGAAAAAGAAGGCCGTCTTTTCGGCATCGGTCAGCAGCCCCTTGGCGTGGCCCATCCGCGTGCGCAGGTTCAGCAAATAGTCCATCAAAGGGTCCTTTTCCTTCTTCTTCTTGCTGTAAGACAAAAGATCCTTGAGGCTCACCGCTTCCTCGCGGCTCTGGACCATCTTGTTCACCCACATCCCGTAGACGTCCGACATGCCCAGCAAGCGCCGGGCATTGGCCGTGGGCGCCGTATCAAAGACATACACATCGTACTCGTCGTCGAACATCAGGTCGATCATGTTCTCAAACATGGCCGACTCCTCGAACGCCGGGTTCATCGTCGCCGACTCGACAAACTCGTCGGCCTTGGTCTTGATGTCGGCGTATTTCAGGAACCACTCGATCTTTTCCCGGATCTCTTTCTTGGACTTTTCGATGGTGTCCTTGGTGTCGATCTCGTAGGCGTAAAAGTTGGGCGCGCCCTTCACCAGGCTATGCCGCCCAAACACGTCCTGCCCCAGCATGCTGGATAGGCTGTGTACCGGGTTCGTGGAGGCCAACAGCGTCCTTCTACCCTGCTGGGCAAACGACAGAGCCGCAGCCCCGGCCATCACCGTCTTGCCCACACCACCCTTGCCGCCGAAAAAGACATACTTCAGGCCGGGATGCTCGGACAGAAACTGGCTTGTGCTTTTGTCTATCATCTCTTATCCTCCGAACATCTCGTTGGCGATCTTTTCGATCATGGGCAGGCCGGTGATATCCCGCTCCATTTCCGGGACATAGGCCAGCACGTCGTCGCCCAGCTCCCGCTCGATGGTCCCCAGGTGCCCCTTCTGCATCGCCAGCCGGTGGCGCAAGTAGTCGGGAATCGCCTGTTCGTTCAGCGATTCAGGGATCACCCGGTTGACGATATATCCCGACAGGGGCACATCGTACTTGGCGAACAGGCCTGCCGCCTTCTTGGTATCGAG
>JAFGOG010000621.1 GCA_016926595.1 Anaerolineae bacterium | reverse complement strand
GTGGGTGGCCGTGTGCTGTCAAATCCGACACAAGTATACCACACATTTCTGTTTCCTGCAACAACGGTGGTGTCAAACTGCTGCCGTTCATAGCACCCTCCCTGCTCATTCCTCTACTTCTTGTTTGTTGGCATTCACTGTCCCAGCTCCGTGGGCAAGCCGGGAAAAGCGCGAACGCGAGAAAGGAAGGCACCTGGACGTTCGTGCCAGAAGTGACCGCATTGGCTGAGCACGACCGTTTCTACAGCGGCATTGGGCAGGGCGGCGACGATGGCCGGACTGGCGATCGGCCGAACCGGATCGTCGTCACCCCATAGATTCAGCACACGCTGGTTCAGCTCAGCGAGGTCGGCAGTGAGATCATAGTTCGCGTTGGCCGCCCTGGTCAGGTCATTAACCTGGGCTGTCCTCTCGTCGAGTAGCGGCGCGCGGCCCGGGTCATCCGCAGAGAACCAAAAGCTGGGATCTGAGAAGTAGGCCGGCAGATAGCCCCTCTCTGCTTCCCGGCTGTTCGGTTCCGGATGCTCAGAAATGAACCCCTGCTGCACCAGCCTGATCGCGCGTTGGACAATTGCGTCCTGACACTGCAATGTCTGCGCCCGAGTGGGCGGGCCGCTGCCCATCAGGACGATCGAGCGGACGCGTTCAGGATGGAGCGTCGTGCGGTGGCGGTAATCCAGGCCTGACTGCCACGAACCACCTCGTACTACACGCGACCCGCCCGTGGCTGGTCCCGGCGGATTGTGGGCTGGCGCGCTAGAGCAGTAGTCCTTACCGTACCAGTCTGCGACCCACCCGCTCATTGAGCACCAGGCGCGCTAGGCTGCCCAATGCGGTTGATGACAATCGTGCACCTTGAACGTGGCACGGGTGGACGTCGGCTGTAACGGGTGTTGGGCGACAGTGGACTTGGTATCGCCACACGGCACGAAACGCTGCAAAAACGAATCGAGAAGCAGCCATTGTGGCAGCCTTCGACCCAGCGTTGTTGGAGATAGGGCAAGTAAGAGACGAGAATGCTTGATCGTTTGCCACATTTTGATACTTCAGGAAAACCACTCGCATGTTGCTGGCATGGCCCGGTCGACGGCGCAGCAGGCTGGACTATCTGGTTCACCGTTCTAGTGGCCCTGACGCCCTCCTCGGCAGCCCCAAGACGTTTTCTACCTCGTCACGTGACCAAGCAGGGAATCGATCTTGTCGCCATCAAGGACGCACAGGCAGCGTCATGACAAAGCTGCTCCCCTGGCCCGCTTCGCTTTCTACCCAGATCCGGCCGCCATGCTCCTCGACGGCCAGCTTGCAGAACGATAGGCCCAGGCCAGAGCCGGTCCACCGGCCCTGGGTGGAGTCCAGCCGGTGGAATTTCTGGAACAGACGAGGCTGTTCCGCGAGGGGGATGCCCGGGCCAGTGTCGCTCACCCCGACCAGCATGGCAGCCGGCGCCGGATCGGGACGATCGGCAGAGTCAATCGGGCGGGCCCACAGGCGGATGCGGCCGCCGTCGGGGGTGAACTTGATGGCGTTGTGGAGTAGGTTGTTCAGCACGCGATCGATGAGGTGGCGGTCGATGTACAGCAGTGGCAGCCCTGGCTCGGCCGCGATCTCGACGGCGATCTGAGCCGAGGCGAGCAGCGGCGCAAAACGGGCAGCCGCCTCTTCGAGCAGCGCCCGGGCGGCTGCCGGCTCGGGAACGAGGGGCTGTTGCCCCTCCTCCAGGCGGCTGATGTCCAACAGGTTGTTGACCAAGCGCAACAATTGGTCGCTGCCGCGTTGGGCCATGGCCAGCAACTTGTCAAAGCTTTCCCTATTCCCCTCACCATGGGTAATGGCCAGCATATCCAGGCTGCCCTTGATGATTGACAGCGGGGAGCGCAGGTCATGGATCAACATGCGCGTCATGTCTTCCTTCAGATGCGCAAGCTGGATCTCCTCGGTCACATCACGGAGGGCCACCAGCCAGCCAGAGATCACTCCCTCGCGGTCGCGGACCGGCGTCAAGGTGCGCTCGACGTGCCGCTCAGGTGGGCCAGGGACGACGATCTGCTTGCGCGTCCACTCCTCGCCGTGGGCCAGGGCCTCACAGTCGGCCTGTAGCTCAGCCAGCGTGTAGCCGATCAGTGCAGCCAGGGGCTCGCCCTGCCCCGGCCGGAGACGCAGGGCCTTGCCCACCAACTCGCCCTGGGCGACCCCCACCAGGTCCGCCAGGGCGCGGTTGGCGGCCAGAACTCGCCAATCGAGATCCAATAGCAGCATCCCTTCGTGGGTCGTACTGAGGATCGAACCGAGCTCCTGGACGCGGCGGGCCAGGGCCTCGTCGGTGCGTGCGTACAGGCGGGCGTTCTGGATCGCCACGGCAGCCTGGGCGGCGATGGTAGCCAACACCTCCTGATGCGAGGCATCGTACGCCTCGGGCGCGGCAAAAGATTGGACGGCGATGATGCCGAGGGGCTCGAGCCCAGCCAAGAGAGGGACGCCCAGCCAGCAGGCGGCCGGCCGTCCGATGTGGCCCAGCCCGAGCGCCTTCACGGCGGCCTCGACTTGCTTGCGGATCAGCAGCGGCGCGCGGGTCCGCAGGACATATTCGGTCAGGCCGTTGCCGGCCCGGCGGGACCGCCACTGCACGCGCTCACTATTTTCCACAGCCAGGGGGAACGAGACCTCGTCGGTCTCGGGATCGTAGAGGGCAACGTAAAAGTTGTGGGCTGGCATGAGTGTCGCCGCCTGGTCATAGATCGCCTGCAGGATGGTCTCGACGTCGAGGCTGGCGCTCAACGTCTGGCCGACGGCGCGGAGGCTGTCCAGTTCTTTTACCCGCCGTCCGAGTCGCCGGCTGGTGAAGGCCAGGGAGTGGGTGATGAGCGACGCGGCGACGAGGATAAGGGCAAAGAGGAAGAACGCGCCCACCCCCAGCCGGGTATAGATCAGCGCCGCGAGCGGCGCAAAGAGCAACGGAGTGCCCTCGTAAAAGACGAGGTTGGGCAGCGAGCGGAGGTAGGACTGGAACGCGGTCCAGCGCCGGGTGGCGATGTACAGCGCCGCAATCAGATAGTTGACGCCCAGATAGACCAGGCTGAGCAGCACCAAAGGGAGGATCTGGGGCCAGCCCACCGCCAGCAGCGGCGTGCCGCCGCCGACCGCACGGAAGACCAGACCGCCGGCAAGGATACTGACGGTATGCATCGTCGCATTTGCCGCCGTCAAGCCGACGAGCTCTTTACCCTCCGGCCGAGGCGCCAGTCCCAGCCGCCCGCCCCATATGTAGCGGATCAGGCCGTGGGCGATGACGGCCGCGAACGCCGCCCAGCCGGTTGCCAGCGGGCCCATGACCAGGCAGGCTGCCACTGACGTCATGGGCAGCAGCGACACCTCGCCCTCCACGAGCAGTACGCCAAAGGTCATCGTCAGCACGAGCAGCCCGCCGAACAGGAGCCCCGGCAGCAGGGGAATCGCGCCTGGCGGCGCCAGGGCGGTGAGGCCGATCAAAACGACCAGCACCACCACGGCAGCGGCGATGGAGATGTGATGACGGGTTTCACGCGTCATGTGCTGCTCATTCCACTCTGCTTTCGCTTGGCCAGCGCCCGCCGATCCATAGCCATGCGGCACTCCTCGAATGCTCTTCTGTGGGGCAAGTATACCACCGCCGAGGCAGAAGCGCAAAGCCGTTTTCGCCGGTGTAGTTCCAGTGCTGGCCGGAATCGTTGAGACGCAAGTCGACGAGGACACTGATCAAGTCCGTCAGTACTGATCCGAAAATAGCTGTGGCCGGCCGCCACTCCGAGCTATCTTCATCCTTTGACATGCCTGGACAAGCATGGAAATTCAATGGCTAAATTTGGCCCAGAATAAGCGACAAATCATCGGCAGCTAATGATGGAGCGAACGCCTTTTGGAACACGAGCGCAAGTGGATGCTTTCGGTTCAGAGTGAT
>JAFGOG010000620.1 GCA_016926595.1 Anaerolineae bacterium | reverse complement strand
TCCCGCTGTCACCACTACACCGGCGACTTTGTCTTTCGCCGGGTGAAGGTCGTCGTCTATGCCGACGGCGACCGCTGGCACCGGAACTCGGACGAAATAGGCCCCCGGGCCGACCAGGACGCCGATCTCGACCGCTGGCTGCAGGAACGTGGCTGGGCAGTGGTGCGCCTGCCCGAGGCGACGATCGCGGCCGGGGACGGACCCCTGAAACGAGAACTGGCCCAGGCTCTGTTGGCCACCGACTCAACAACACAAGGAGAGAACAACGATGTTGAAACAGTTGCTTTTTGAGACCCGGCTCGGAGAGGCGCTGCTGGCTTTTGCGGAGAAGCGACTCGGGATCGCCATCGTCGACGCGGACTGGCTCGGGCAGCGCCGCTCAACCGTGACCACCATGACCAGCACCGTCGTAGCGAGATAGAGCCAGCTTGAGCCAATGAGACGAGCCTGCCCGAACAGGGCAGGCTCGTCCAGGGCAAGCAAGGACAGGGTTCCTTTTTTTTCGGAGGAAACGTGAGCTACACGGGCAAGGGTGAACGAGGCACAAAGGTGGACATGAGAGGCTGCAACCTGCCGTTCGTTTTGATGGCCGGCGGCGTACCCATCCTGTCACGCTCGGCGCTTTGCCTGGCCGCGCCACTCATGCCCTACTGGCCGCCTCAATGAACGAGTGCGCCAGATGCACCCAGGCCCGCGAGCTGGTCGAGGCGCAACGACGGGTCCGGCAATTGGAACGCAGGGTAGAGAAGCTGAAACGGATCCGAGACCGGGCACTTCAAATGTGCCTGATGTTGATCGCGTCGGCGGATCAAGTGCTCGGGCGCAAGAGCGGCGTGCCGCGGGGGACCTGGGCTTACGCCAAAGGCGTCAAACACGCCGCGGCGGCCATCTACCGGGCGCTGCAGATGGAGTGAGGTGATCTATGAAGAACAGGGATCAAGCCTATTGCCAGGCAGTCACCGGGCGCGTGGCCGACTACCTGTGGCAAGAGCTCCAGCTTCACCCCAAACGGGGTGACTATCGGCTGATCGGCATGACGTCCGGGCCGCGGGTCCTGACCCTGAGCCTGCGCGTCAATCCGGCCCACGTGCCCGGGATCGTGCGCCTGGCCGAGCAGCTCTCCATGGCCGTCGGCCTGGACAGCCACGAATCCGTCCGCGTCGGCCGCGGCACGCATGGCACGCTCACCGTCGAGATCCCCAAGCCGCGCGAGTTTCAGTACACCGTGCCTGTCCGCGCCCTGCCCAGCCGGCATGGACTGAAAGCCCCGATCGGCCTCGACGTCGAGCACCGGCCGGCGCTGATCAACTTTGCCGATCCGCTCACGCCGCACTTGCTGACTGCGGGCACGACCGGATCGGGCAAGACCAACACCTCGCGGTTGCTGGTGCTCAACCTGGCCAGGCAGAACACGCCGGAAGAGCTACACTTGATCTTGATCGACACCCGCAAGAAGGGGATCGCCTGGCTGCCGTTCGGCGGGCTGGCCCACCTCGCCCACCCGGTCATCACCGACGAGGTGACGGCGCTGCGCCTGCTGTTGTGGGCCGTGGCCGAGATCGACCGCCGCGCTCAGGACAGACGATGCCTGCCCCGGGTGTTTATCGCGGTCGAGGAAGCGCAGTCTCTCCTGGAACGACCCGAGTTCGTCAAGTCGATCGGCGACATCGCCGCGGTAGGCCGCGAGTTCGGCCTGCACCTGATCCTGTCCACGCAAAACCCGACCGCCGAGATGCTCGGCTCGACGTCGATCAAGCGCAACCTGACGGCCCGCCTGGTGGGCAAGACCGATACGGCCGACGCGGCCAAGGTGGCAGCCGGCGTGCGCGGCTCCGGGGCGGAGCTGCTGACCGGCGCCGGCGATCAGATCCTGGTCCAGCCGCGGGGCGTGCAGCGCGTGGCCACGGCGCTGGTCACCGAGGCGGACGTGCTCGACCTGCCGCGCGTGGGCAGCGACCACGTGTACGGCCTCGACCTGGCCGAGTACGACGACGCCGATCACGTCGTCGAGCAGGCCGGAAACACCAGCAAGGCGGCGCCGCTGGAGCCAGAGCACGTAGCCTATGCGCTCATCTCTCAAGAGGGAATCAACAAGCTGGCCAGGGAGCTCGGGATCGGCTCGACGCGCGCCGGCCGTGTCCGGGATTTCGCGGCCCAGGTGCTGAGCCGGATCGAGGCGCTGGGCTATACCATCATCCCACTTGCGCAGGAAACGGCGTTGAGCCGCGTTACGCAGCCGGTCGAGATCGAAGTGGGATGATGGGATGGTGGGATGATGGGATAGCGAGGATAGAATGGGCAATCTGAAGGTGGTGCTGGTTTCGATGGGGATCCTGATCCTCGGCCTCGGCGTGGCGTTCGTCGCCTTTCTGCTCAGCGATCAGGAAGCGGCGGCCGCGGCCGTCGGCACGTTGTGTGTGGCCATCTTTCTGGTTTTCAGCCACGTGTTGGCCTTCGCCGCGGGCGCGCACTACACCAAGGGCAGCATGATCCTGGGCGCCGAGGTGGCGCTCCGGGCGCACGAGTCGAGCGACCGGCGCGACGAGCGGCAGACGGTTACGCTGGGCAAGATGTTCACCGAGGGTGTGCGGATCGCGCGCCAGGCGACAGGCGCCCAGCCCGATGCGGCGCCGCTCCTGATGCCGCCCTCCGCGGAGATCGAAGAATGGCTGACGAGCGCGGCGTACCAAACTTTTGACATGGATGCGGACTAGGGGCTGACGAAGTGGTACTGACTCTCAAGAAAGGAGGCAAACATGCAAGAGGAAACTGTAGACATCTTACGAATAGGCGATTCCTTTGTCCTTGTGAGTGATACGGAAGTATGGGAAGCGCCCCTGGCTCTGGCCTTTGACGCCCAGGGCAACGTCGTGCCGGTGGTGACGGACCTCGGCGCGCAGGCGACGTGCCGCCACGAAGGCGCCGTCTACTCGAGCAACCTGGACGTGCGGTGTCCCCAATGTGGCGCCCGGATGTTCCTGCCGCCGCGATTCCTGGCCTGCCTGGACTACCAGCAGCTCGACATCATGTATATGATGTGGGAGAAGGCCGGCTGGCCGGAGTGGGGGGATGGCCGGTGGCGCTTCAACCCCCGGCGCTGGACGGTCGAGCGGCACTCGCTCTTTGAAGCGACAGGCGGGATACCGGTCAACAACGACCGGCTCGAAGCATGGAGGGAGATATGGACACAACCCTGAAAAACGTCACGGTCATGATGGTGATTGCGTTTCTCGCAACACTGCCCGTGTGGCTGATCAGGCATGCGAACGATCTCAATCTCAGCCCGGAGGGGATGTCGATCGTGATCGGCGTGATATGCGGCACGCTGGCTGCCGTGCCAACGAGTGCATTGCTGATGGTGATCCTCACGCGCCAGGATCGTCTCGCCGCCAAGAAGAAGAGACGCATGGAAGGAAAGGAACAATGATACAGCCCGAAGAGTGGACTTTTACGACGTGGCTATTGTTTATGCTCGCTGGCTGGCTCATCGTAGCCGTGCCCGTAGCGCTATCCAACATCTGGCTACCGCTGCGCCTTACCATCGTTGTCGGTGGCCTGGGTGGCGCTGTTGTCCTGGCCGCCATTCAATACATCACTTGTCGCGGGGGTAGCCATGGGTCTTGATCTCTGGTTCCGTGACGACGTGCTCCGCATCCTGGCCGGAACAATGGAGGGCGTAAGCAACGGCCTGGACGCCAACCCGGCAGTCGATGCGGAATATGCGGCAGCTTACAGGCAGGGATTTACAGATGCTGTGAAAACGGTCGCCGTATCCTTCGGCCTGGTGGACAGGATAACCAACAAGGTACTGCACTGGCGGCCGGGCCGGTTGCAAGACTGGTAGGAGGCAAAGACCATGATAGACACCAAGGCTCTTCACATAGACAGACAGCCGGCGCCCGCGCCGGCGAAAACCGAGGGCAACCTGCAGGAATACATGAAACAGCAAGCAGACACGCTGGATGCAGCAGTGCAGTCATTTGGACTGCCCCTGGCCGTGACACGAGGGCTGTTCGTAGGGACAACGCGGCGCCCATCGCATTTCATCTACGTACTCGCCCCACAGCCCATGGCAACCGCGCCGCGGCTGGGCAAGATCGACCGCGCTGCCTTCACCGAAGCGCTGCAAGAAGCAGCAGGCTCCGGCGTGACCTGGGAAACAGAACACGACTCGATCGAGATCAAAGTGCCGATGCCCCGAGAACTGCAGGACCTGCTGCTCCAGATGGCGCGCCAGCAAGGTTGAGGCCTGGCGTTTGCACGCCAGGCCCCAGGGCAGCCTGGCCGATGTCCCCAATACTCTTGGGTGGGTTCGGGCAAAGCCGGCCAGGCTGACCACATTATAACACACAAGGGGGGAAACGCGAAACGAATCCAAAACGCTCGCACCGTCCATGAAGCGTGAATACGCGCGTATTCAAGACTCGACATAGAAAACAGACAGGAGGAACCAATGGAACCAAAGACAATCCTGGCCATCCGCAACCGGCATGTGCCAAGCTGCGGACAGCCGCCCACGGTAGACGACTCCACCGGCGACTATCGCGGCTACTTTGAGAACGAGCATGGCGAGCAGTGGCTGTTCGTCTACGACATGCTCACCAACACGGCCACTATCTACGGCGGCGACATCGGCTGGGAAGATCCGGTCGTCATGCAAGAGCCGGAAAGCTACGATGACCTCGAGATCATGGAAGAAACCGATCTCGTGTTATCCCCTCCCGAAGTAGCCTGGATCAGGGCCTGCTGGATGGCTGCCGACAAAATACTGCACCCCTAAAGGAGATAGAGCATGAGCGTACCACCATCCATTTTCACCCCAGTCGGCGATGCCGGCGTCTTTCGCCGCTACCACCTGGCGCTGCACTTTCGCCACAGCTTGCAGGGCGGCATTCCCAAGATCGCCGCCAC
>JAFGOG010000619.1 GCA_016926595.1 Anaerolineae bacterium | reverse complement strand
CAGACCAAGCCTCTGGCCGACCAGGCCATCCAGCGCCAGGAGGACGAGGAGGAGATCCAGACCAAGCCTCTGGCCGACCAGGCCATCCAGCGCCAGGAGGATGAGGAAGAGATTCAGACCAAGCCTCTGGCCGACCAGGCCATCCAGCGCCGGGTCTCTGCTGATGGCAGCTTTGACGCCGGCCCCAGCCTGGAGAAGCGGCTGGCTGCACACAAGGGGGGCGGCAGCCCCTTGCCCGAGCAGGTGCGCGGCGACATGGAATCGCGCTTTGGCACCAGCTTTGGCAGCGTGCGGGTCCATACCGACGCCGCCGCGGTCCAGATGAACCGTGATCTGGACGCCCAGGCCTTCACCCATGGCCGCGACATCTACATCAGGCCCGACCGGTACAACCCAGGCGCTGAAGCCGGCAAGAAGCTGCTGGCCCACGAGCTGACCCACGTCGTCCAGCAGGGGGGAGCGAGCGATCGGATCGCAAGATGGGGTGCGGGTCTATCAGGCTATGGAACCTCGCACACGATCGTCTCGAGCAAGGCTTACGAAAAAATGGACAAGAGCCTTGTCGCCGACTATGGGCGTGAGGCGCTCGCGTACTTGGCCAGCCATGCCGACGACATGGATGCGCGTCTTGGCTACCTGATCCCTGTAGGCCTTTACATGCGTAGCCAGTCAAAAACCAAGAAGAAGGGCAGAGGCATGTATGCTGGCCCGATCACAGAGAAATGGACAAAGAAAACAGTGGGCAAGAAGGGAGCAGCCCCAGAGACCATAAGGGCCCTCAAAGAAATAGAAAAGCGCAAGCGGGCAAAGGAGTACGATGAAGGTGTAGGCTATAACAGGAATCCCGCCGAGGCGCCCAACCACGCCGAAGGCGGCATGTACAAGAACTTTGACGGGGAAAGTAGAGACCGGGCGCGTATTGAGGAGTATATGACCAACGCCGTTTCCCAGTGGTGGAGCGGAAACCCGCGGCAGTCGTTGTACACCCTGTCCCTGGCGCTACACACAGCTCAGGACATCGGAGCTCATGGACACGGACAGCCTGGAACGGGGCACGATCCCCGCCGGTTCTTCCCGCCGCCGAATGAGTATGCCACCAAGAGGTGGGTTTACTACGACATGGGAGCGGGTAAATATGGCGAAAACATGAACTTCTCATTCTGCGACAACATGGGCGACAATCCCGAAGGACTGGCTATCGCCATTGAGGAAACGCACAAGCTGCTTGCAGACTTTCGCGATAGGGTGCAAGGCGAGGGGGGCGGGATCAAGCAGGGTTGGACCAAACCGGGCTTTATCAAAGGTCTGATACGCGGCGCGGGGCGGCTGTTCGGCGGCAGGGGTATCATCAAGCACAAATGATCCACACCGCCCACACACCCACTGGGGATGGCCGCCCACAAACCCAGGAGTAACCAGTAGATGATCGACGATCTAGACGAAGTACTGCGGCAACTGCTGATCCGCGAGCTGCCGATCAAGAAAAACGAGGTGGACGTCGAGTTCGACCAGCCCAAGCGGGAGTGGTCGGCAAAGGTCAGCCGGCCTACCATCAACCTGTTCCTGTACGACATCCGCGAGAACCAGAAGCTACGGCAGACACAGCCGATGTGGGAGATGGAGCAAAACCCCAATGGCACGGTCACCAAGCGGCGCAAGCCGGTGCGCATGGACCTGCATTATATGATCACCGCCTGGGCGACCGAACCGGAGGACGAGCACCGGCTGCTGAGCAGGGCGCTGACGGCGTTGTTCCGCTACCCCGAGGTGCCCGACGACCTGCTGCCCGACAGCCTGCGGCGCCAGTCCTCTCCAATTTCGATCATGGCTGCCCAATACGACGAGCTAAAGCAGCCTACCGACGTGTGGAACGTGCTGGACAACGAGATGCGGCCGGCCATCGCCCTCACAGTCACGCTGGCTGTCGACCCATATGTGCCCACGGTCACGCCGCTGGTCCGCGTGCGCGAGCTGCGCATCGGCCCGTCGCCGGTGCCGGCAGCTCAGCAATTGGAGACAGGCGCCGTACCGGATCGCTTCTGGACGGTCGGCGGCACGCTGCACAGCAAGCAGCCGTTAGACGTTAAAAAGATCCATTTGACCCTCGTCGAGCAGGGGCTGTCAGTACCGCTACAGCCCGACGGCCGGTTCGCCATCGGCCGTCTGCGGGCCGGCGAGTATACCCTGGAGGTCATGGTCGAGGGCCAACCGCCCCGCCGTCACACGATCGCTGTCCCAGCGCCCGACTATGACCTGGAAGCATGATGGCCAATAGGTAGTGGCAGATGGCCGATTTCGCAGATGAAAGGAGGGAGAGAAGCGACATAGAGACAGTAATGGAACCTTGTGCAGATCTAGATGTGTGATTCAGAACGACGCATATAGAACACGCAATACGCAAAGGAGGTTTAAATGCCGGAATATCTATCACCCGGAGTCTATGTCGAAGAAGTAGACCGCGGGCCCAAGCCGATCGAGGGGGTCGGCACCGCCATGGCTGCCTTTGTCGGCTTTACCGAAAAAGCCGAGTGGCAGCGGCTGGTGGACGGTGAGATGGTCACCGAGAACCTGCTCAACAAGCCGCAGCTCATCACCAACTGGAGCCAGTATGTCCAGCGCTTTGGCGGCTTTGTCGAGGGCGCCTACCTGCCCCACGCGGTGTACGGCTATTTCCACAACGGCGGGTCGCGGTGCTACGTGGTCAGCGTCAAGAACATTGGCAAAGCCCAGGCAGCCCTGGTCGGCGCCGACGGCAAGCCCCGCCTGGTGGTCCGGGCCAAACAGGCCGGCTTTGACGGCCTGCGGCTGCGGGTCAAGGTGGACGTGCCAGATCTCCCGGCAGGAGGGGCCAAGGGTAAAGGCGCCAAGCCGAAGGACGCGCCAGCGGAGGCCAAGGAGGGCGAGGAAGGAGCAGCCGAGAGCGGCGAGCTTCCACCCTTTACCATCACCGTCGAGCGGCAAGGCGTCAGCGGCGCCTGGCAGGTGAAAGAAGTTCTGCCCGAGGTGACCCTGGTCGAGGCCCACGAAAACGGCGCCAAGAAGGTCCAGGTGGCCTACAAGAACAACAGGGCGTCCGAGTGGATCGACCTGATCCCGGACACGGCCCCATTGGCCAAAGTGTGGCCCACGGCGCAGCAGCAGTCGCTCAACCTGGAGCAAAAGATGCTGACGCCAGCCACCTCGAAAGAGTTCAAGGGCGAGGTGACCGAGCGCTCGGGAGTCGAGGGCCTGGAGGTCATGGAAGATGTGACCATGCTGGTCGTGCCCGACCTGATGTCGGTGCCGCCCGGTGAAAAGCTCAACCTGGACATGGTCAAGGCGGTCCAGACGGCCATGATCGCCCACTGCGAGCGGCTGGGCGACCGGGTAGCCATCCTGGACTCACCACCCAACGCCACACCGCAGGAGATCAAGGAATGGCGGATGAATATTGCCGGTTACGACTCGAGCTACGCCGCCCTGTACTACCCCTGGATCCAGGTGGACGACCCGATCCAGAACCGGCCGATCCATATCCCGCCCTCCGGCCACGTCGCCGGCATCTGGGCTAGGAGCGACAACACGCGTGGGGTGCACAAGGCGCCGGCCAACGAGGTGGTGTTGGGCGCCACTGGCCTGGCCTACAACTGCACCAAAGGTGAGCAGGATACGCTCAACCCCAACGGCGTCAACTGCATCCGGGCTTTTCCCGGCCGGGGCATCCGCGTCTGGGGAGCGCGCACCCTGTCCAGCAACCCGTCGTGGCGCTATATCAACGTCCGCCGCCTGTTCAACTATGTCGAAAAATCGATCGAGCGCGGCACGCAGTGGGTGGTTTTTGAGCCCAACGACATGATGCTGTGGGCCCGCGTCCGCCGCGACGCTTCTGCGTTTCTCACCACGGTGTGGAGCGACGGGGCTCTGTTCGGCGCTAGCCCGGCGCAGGCGTTCTATGTCAAATGCGACTCCGAGATCAACCCGCCCGAGCAGCGTGACCTGGGTCGGCTGTTCATCGAGATCGGCATGGCGCCGGTCAAGCCCGCCGAGTTTGTCATCTTCCGCATCAGCCAGTGGGCCGGCGGTGGATAATCGGCGAGTCCTAGTCAAGATGACATCAACAGTGTGGAGGTAAGATACCATGCCTGCTTCAACAGAACAGCCTCTTGTGACCAAGAGGGATAGCTCGCTCACCCAAGATCCGCTCCTGGGGTTCAACTTTATGCTCCAACTTGAGGGCGCAATTGCTGGCTACTTTACCGAGTGCGGCGGCATCGGCTCTGAGCACGAAATCGTCGAGCACAAGGTCGTGGACGAAGCGGGTCACGAAGTGGTCCGCAAGATCCCCGGTCGCCTCAAGTGGACCGACGTCACCCTCAAGCGTGGCATTACCCAGGACATGCAGATCTGGGAATGGCGCCAGGATGCCGTCAAGGGCGACATGAAGACAGCCCGCAAGAACTGCACCATCACCATGCTCGACCGGATGTACAACCCGGTCGCCATCTGGCACTTTTACAACGCCTGGCCGTCAAAAGTCACCGGCCCCAACCTGAAATCGGACAGCAACGAGTTCGGCGTCGAGGAAGTGACCATCGTCCACGAAGGCATGTGGCGCGAGAAGGTGTAGGGGGAAATGCCGTACAAGGGTCCGTAGGGGCGAGAGCCCATAAGGTAGCCTGTCCGCTGAGCATACACAGGAAATGACCAAGTGGAAACCTCGCCCCTACGGGATGCCCAATGGCATAGCCAGGGAAAAGCTGCTCGCAAGAGCATGTCCTACAGGAAAGGAATGACTATGGGCCTGCAGACCGAATTCGAGTTCACTCTGCCACGGGGATACGTTGACCAGGCGGGAAACCTGCACCGCGACGGCGCCATGCGCCTGGCCACGGCCATGGACGAGATCGCCCCGCTGCGCGATCTGCGGGTGCGGTCCAACCAGGCCTACCTGGTGATCATCCTGCTGTCGCGGGTAATCACCCGCTTGGGCAGCCTGCCGCAGGTGACCACCGGGGTGATCGAGAGCCTCTTTGCCGCCGACCTGGCCTATCTGCAGGCGTTCTACCGCCAGATCAACGAACAGGGGACGAGCAGGATCACACTGACCTGCCCGCAGTGCAGCACCGAGTTCGAGCTGGACCTGGCGGAACTGGGGGGGTCGTAGGCTACCCCCTCGACCGCCTGCACGAGGAGGTAGCCTACATCGCCTATCACTTTCACTGGCCGCCCGGGGAGATCCTGGGCCTGGAACACGGCGAGCGGCAGCGATGGGTGGAAGAGATAGCCAAGATCAATCGCAGGCTGAATGAAGGGCTCAAAGGGTAGCGCATAAAGGGATAACCGGGCATGAGTGAGACGACAGAATCGCCGCCAGTTCAAGTCCCTGAAACGGAACGCAGCGAGGGTGAGGCGTCGGAGGCGCTCCCGACCGAAGGCAGGATCGACCTACAAGCGCTGGCCGAGCGGGTCTACCGGCTGCTCAAAGAGCAAGCGCGGTTGGAACGCGAGCGCCTGGGCACCAGGTAGTGAGAGCTTGGAAGGCAAGGTGTTTGGATGGCAGAACGTAAGTGGCCAGCCCAATTCGTGGTAAAAAAGGCGGAGGATCCCGACCCGCTTCCCGTTTTCAAGTTCTGGGTCGAGATGAAAAGCATTGTCGTAGCCGAATTCAAGGAGTGCAGTGGCCTGCGCCTGGAGCGCACGGTCGAGACAATCGAGGAGGGGGGCGTCAACGACCGTGTCCACCTGCTGCCTGGCCGCAACAAGTACTCCAACATCGTCCTAAAGTACGGCGTCATGCATTCTGACGAACTGTGGAAGTGGTACCAGGAAGGGCTGCTCGACGGAAAGGTGAAGCGGATTAATTTCTCGATCCTCCTCCGCGGTGTCAAGGGCACCGTCGTAAAGCGCTGGAGCGTTGACGACGCTTTTCCTGTCAAGTGGGAAGGCCCGTCGCTGAATGTGGAGGGCAACCAGGTTGCGGTCGAGACTTTGGAAATCGCCCACCACGGATTAAAGCTGAGCGAGTAGCGGCATGGAACCCAGTAGGGGCGACAGACCGGCACAGGCATCCGGAGCGCGGAGCGAGGCGACTCGGCCTAAATCTGAACAGGACCGGTTTGCCCAGCTTGGCAATTGGGCGCAGTCACTGCTGACCAGGGCTAACCAGGCCAGGTCGGTACTGTCACCTTGGGTTCAGCGCTTGGTGGAGCTCCCTTCCAGGGGGCCGGGAATTGGTGCCGTCCAGCGGCAGACGGCGTTGTCCGAACGGCACACGCGCACGATTCTGAACCGTGTGGACCTCAAGATCGAAGGCGGGCGGGTGTGGCGCCCGGACGCCGGCTCGGTCTCGCCAGAGGCCTTTGATCGCTTTGCCGGCGAAATCGTCCAGCGCCACCCAACTTTCGAGCATATCACCGCCAAGTACCTGGCCCCCTTGCCGGAGGAAGGCGCTAAAGAGGGCAAAGGCGAGTTCATCCTGGCCCCAGTGGGTGGAGTGGCGCCAGGCATCCAATCGACCCCGCTGCCCGACGCTGCGATGGCGCTCCCTCCGGACGTAGATCATCTTGAGTTGGGAGCCGCCTGGCCGGAAACCGGCTTTGTTCCAACGCTCGATATGCCGAGGCCGGGGCCGTCGCAGCCGCCGCCCTGGCAGCAACCGCCAAAGGCAATACAGCGCAAGCCTGGTGTCCGTCCCCAGTCGCGCATCGAGGAGATAACCCCTGGCGGCAAGACGCCAGAGGCGGCCACGGAGGAACGCCCCGAGAAAAGCAGGGAAGAAGTCGACGGCACTCCCTTCGGTCGGGAGGAGCTTGCGCCATCGGATGAGGGCAGGGTGCCCGAGCGCGTGCCGCCATCTGCTCCGCCGCCGGTCCAACGCCGGGCAGAGGAACAGCCGGCCGCTCCGCTTCGCTCCGAGACGCCGCCTGAGACGCTGCCCGAGGAGGCGGCGCCGCCGGCCAGCCGCGAGGCTCCGCCCTACCTTCCACCGCCCATCCAACGCCAGGCAGAGGAACAGCCGCCCCTTCCGCTTCACTCCGAGGCGCCGCCCGAAGAGACGGCGCCGCCGGTCAGCCGCGAGGCTCCGCCCTCCCCTCCGCCCATCCAACGCCAGGCAGAAGAACAGCCGCCCCTTCCGCTTCACTCCGAGGCACCGCCCGAAGGAGCAGCGCGGCCGCCCGGCCGCGAGGTTCCGCCCTCCACCCCACCACCCGTCCAACGCCAGGCGGAGGAACAGCCGACTGCTCCGCTTCGCTCCGAGACGCCACCTGAAGGAGCTGCGCTGCCGCCCAGCCGCAAGGCTCCGCCCTCCCCTCCGCCGCCCATCCAACGCCGGGCAGAGGAACAGCCGGCCGCTCCGCTTCGCTCCAAGGCGCCGCCCGAAGGAGCAGCGCCGCCGGCCAGCCGCGAGACTCCACCCTCCACCCCGCCGCCCATCCAACGCCGGGTGGAAGAACGGCCGGCCGCTCCGCTTCCCTCCGAGACGCCGCCCGAAGAAGCAGCGCTGACCGGCCGCGAGGCGCCGCCCCCCACCCCGCCGCCCGT
>JAFGOG010000618.1 GCA_016926595.1 Anaerolineae bacterium | reverse complement strand
CTGTGACCTCGTGGCCGGCCTCGGCCAGCGCCTGTGCCTCGCGGGCGACGCGTGGATCGGGCCGGAAGGCGTTAGACAGGAGCATGACGATCCTACTCACCGGCATAGCCTCTCATAGGTCTCGTGGGCGTGGGCCATCCATACCCGGCTGTCGGCCCGGCGGCGGGTAAGATCCAGGCCATTGGCCTGCATCTCGCGGCGCAGAGGCTCGTCGTGGAGCAGGCGGACGACAGCGGCGACAATGGCTGCGACGTCTCCGACCGGGACGAACAAAGCCTCACGCCCTTCCTGAACCCACTCGTGGAGTGAGGGGAGATCGGTGACGACAGGCACTGCCCCGCAGCTCATGGCCTCCAGAACCGAGGTAGGGGTGCCGTCGGACGATGGCACCGAGAGAGCAACGTCGGCTACCTGGTTCAGGGCGGCGATGGCCCGATCGTCAGACTGCTCGCCGATGTAGTGAACCGCTCCACCAGCGCCGGTGGCGGCGACGATTGCCTGGAAGCGGACCAGCAGTTCGGCGGAGGCGTTATAGGTGCGAATAACGAACTGCGCCGTGGGAGTCTGTTTCAGGACACAGGGAATGGCTGCGGCGATGTCGAGCGGGTTGTAGATCGGCTGCATGGCCCTGAGGCTGAGCACCACTGGGCCCGGCCCCAAGCCGAACTGTGCGCGCAGTAACTGGACCGCATCAGCGCCAGTGGCTGGGCTGAATAGGGCGGTATCTATACCTAACGGCTCGACCTGTATGCGACCCGGGTCTCCGCCCAGTGCTTGTGCTGCGAGGGCAAGATCGGCGGAGACGCAGCTTATGTGATCAGCCCGGCGCAGTACCCAGCGCGCAAGCAGGTGTTGCGCCCACGACCGGCGCGGTCCGAGCAGCAGATCGGATCCCCAGGCGGACACAATGAAAGGATGGTAACCCGCAGCAGCGCCCAACCAGCCGGCACTGGCAACCTGGAGAGCGTGCAGGACGTCAGGCTTTAAGCGATGCACGACGCGGCGCGCGAGGAGGCCCCAGGCGGCGAAGCGCAGTTTACGCACATTGGTCCGGGCCGTCAGGTCGTGCAGGATAACGCCGGGCGGCAGCGGGCGACTGGGCGGGCTATAGGGCAGGAGGTGGACCTCGTTGCCCCGTTCGAAGAAATAGCGGAGCCAGCGCTCGGTGTGGATGATGTTTGGGTTGGCGATGAAGCACAGGCGCACGTCTTACTCCTCGGGCAGGAACTCGGCACGGTGCTGCTCAAACTGAGCCACTGCCTGGTCATAGTCTTCGGGACGGCCGATGTCCAACCAGGTGCCCTGGAATGGATAAGCGGCTACGCGTTGGCCGGCGGAGAGCAGCTTCAGGACCAGCTCCGGCAGGTCCATGCGCTGCCGTGAAGGGATATAGCCCAATACCTCAGGCTGGAAGATATAGATGCCACTGCTGACCGTGTAGTGGTAGGTAGGTTTCTCGATGTAGCCGGTGACCCAGTGATCGTCGCCGATCTGGATAACCCCGAGATCGATTTTGACATCGCGCTGAAAAGTCGCCACAGTAGCGATTGCGGCACACGCCTCATGGTGGTCCCATAGTGCGCCATAATCGAGTGTAGTCAGCAGGTCGCCGTTCATGACCAGGAACGGATCGGTCAGTCCGGGCACGAGACTGAGCGGGCCTGCAGTGCCCAAGGGTTGCTCTTCACGCGAGTAGTGGATGCGCACGCCCAGCTTGCTGCCATCGGCAAAGTAGGCCATCAACAGCTCGGCCAGGTAGCCGACGGCCATGGTCACGTCGTCGAATCCGGCTTGGCGGAGCTGGCGCAGGATCACTTCCAGGATTGGGATGTCACCGATCGGCATCAAGGGCTTGGGCAGAATTGTCGTGTAGGGGGCTAGACGGCGTCCCTGTCCCCCGGCCAGGATGACTGCTTTCATAGGCTAGACCTCATATACCGTGGGCCGATATAGGCCCATGTGGCCGCGAACCCACTCGATGGTGCGCTGCAGGCCTTCCTCGAGTGAAACCTGTGGCTTCCAGCCGATGAGCCGGCGAGCCTTTTCCGGGTCAGCTTGCAGATGCATGACTTCACTGTGGGCCGGGCGCAGCCGCTGCTCATCGACGACGATCGGCAGGTCGCGCCCGACCAGGTGCATGATTTTTCGCGCGAGCTCGCCTATGGAGATCGAACCGCCGGTACCGGCGTTGATCTCTTTGCCAACCACGCCGGAGGCGCCCAGCCGCACAAATGCATCAACTGTGTCGGTGACAAAAGTCAGGTCGCGCCGGGGCTCGAGCGCACCCAGCCGCACCTGGTCGAGGGTCAGTGCCTGGGTGATGATGGTGGGGATGACGGCGCGGGCCGACTGACGCGGGCCGTAGGTGTTAAACGGGCGGAGTGTAGCGACTGGAAGGCCGAAGGAGCGATAGAAGCTCTCCGTCAGCTTGTCGGCCCCGATCTTGCTGGCCGAATAAGGCGATTGGCCCTGGAGCGGATGTTGCTCGTCGATGGGTACGTACTGGGCAGTTCCGTAGACCTCACTGGTGGAGGTATGCACCAGGCGCGGGGTGCCCAGATCGCGAACGGCCAACAGGACGTTCAGAGTGCCCATGACGTTGGTCTCGACCACTTCCTGAGGGTGGTGATAGGAGTAGGGGATGGCGATCAACGCTCCCAGGTGAAAGACGAGATCGACGCCACGCATGGCAGCGTGCACCGCCTCGGAATCGCGGAGGTCGCCGCTTATGATCTCGACGGCAGCCGCCAGATCGGGCGGCAGGAGCGACAACAGACCAATATCATGCCGTGAGTTGTATCGCACAAAGGCCCGCACTGCGGCGCCCTCGTGCACCAGTCGCTCGACAAGGTGGCTGCCGATGAATCCGCCAGCTCCGGTGACCAGGACCGATTTTCCATGCCAGTTCATCTATAACTCCCTTTTGACGTGCTCTCGCCAGTAGCTCAAGACGTCGCGCAGTGTCTGCTCAATGGTGTACGTCGGTGTCCAGCCTGTCTGGGTGCGAAGATAGGTTCCATCGCCGACCGAGATCGGGACGTCGGCCGGCTGCAGGCGGGCGCGATCGGGCTCGACGGCGATGCCGGGCACGCGGGCCAGCTCGAGCAGAGCGTCAAGCAGGGCGCGGATGGGCACGCCGCGCCCGGAACAGACGTTGTACACTGCACCCGGCTCGCCCTGCTCGGCCAGCAGGCGATAAGCGCGGACGGCGTCGCGGACGTCGACGAAATCGCGCACTGTGTCCAGGTTGCCGACGTGGACAATTGGCGCACGCTGTCCAGCTTCGATCTCAGCGATCTGGTGTGCAAAGGCAGAGGTGACAAAACCGGGACTCTCGCCCGGGCCGGTGAGGTTGAAAGCGCGACTGCGGATCACGGCCAGACCGTGGGCGGCAAAGTGCTGGTAGGCGATCATCTCCTGGGCTACTTTGCTGACAGCGTAGGTGCTGGTCGGGTAGAAAGGCTGATCTTCGCTGATTGGCAGTCGGCTGGCCGGTACCCGGCCATAGACAGCACTGGTGCCGGTGATCAGCACGCGGACCTCGGGACAGGTCTGCCGAGCTGCGCCCAAGAGCGACAAGGTGCCCAAGGCGTTGACGTGGTGCAGTTCCTCATAGGGCAGGCGAGGGTCGGTCAGCGCAGCCAGGTGGAACAGGAGATCGGGCCGCACTTGAGTGAGGATGGCTACCACTCGCTTGATCTCTGTCAAGTCGACCAGGTGCATGTCAGCGCCAGGCAACTGGACGGGAACTCGATCGAGGCCGATGACCAGATAGCCCGCCGCACTCAACTCGGCGGCCAGATGACGCCCGCAGAAACCGGCGATGCCGGTCACCAGAGCAGTGGGTGGGGCTGTCAAACTCGCTCCTTGTGCTTTGTATTTACGATCTGCTCTATGGCCGCAACGACGGTGTCGGTGGCGCCGCCATCCCAATGGGCAACCAGGTCGGGCAGGTAACGCCGGCCTGCATCGGCGACGGCCTGGCGGCCGCGTGCGTCGTAGAGCTGATATATCCGCTCAATCTCGCTGCTCACGTATCACCCCATCCAATACACTTGCCAGTATCCCGGTGAGCTGTCGGCGCTCGTAGCGTTCAATCACCTTGCGATTGGGGGTGATCTCCAATTCACCCCGCTGCCACTGCTGGTATAGAACAACAAGATAGTGAGCAATCTTGTCTACATCTCCTGGTGCCACCACAACTCCGATTTGGGCCTCCTCTATGAGATCTGCTGCTGCACCAGGCGTTGCCAAGGCCAGAACAGGACGACATGCGGCGAGGTACTCAAAGATCTTGGCTGGCATAAAGAGTTCACTCCCAGGACCGCTGGTTGGAATGAGAAGCAGTAGGTTAGCTGAGAGTAGGCTGGCAATACTCTGATGATGGGGCACGTATCCGTCAAATTGGACGACATCATTCAGTCTGTGCGTTGCAGCAAGCTCGTGTGTCTCTTTGCCTACGTTCCCAACAAGCAGTACTCTGATGCGATTGCGGGGGAGTGTGCCGGCTTCCAGCAGGCGTTGGACAGCTTGCAGAAACGGTCGAGCTGTCCGCGTCTGGCCATACAGGGACCCAACGTGGACGATCGTAAATCGTTGTGGATCAAAAGGCAGAGGTATGGCTTGCTCAAAGTCAGCCCTGTCATAGCCGTTCGGAATTGAGAGGAGATGGCTATCGTCCAGGAAAGGATACTTGCACCGATAGAACTTTTGTGCTGGTAGGGTGTTGGCGATGATACGATCGGCATAGCCAAAGATCCTCGATTCTATTCTGTTGGCAAGGCGGCGATGACACCCGGTTGGGAATGCCAGAGTTACGTTGTCCACCCAGGGATCGCGAAAGTCGGCTATCCAGGAAAGGCCAGTGTATCGTTTCAGGTAGGAACCAATCAGATGATCGGTGAAGGGGGCTGAGGTAGTGTAAATCGCCTGGATGCCCAGTTGGGATATTAGCTGTTTCCCTTGAGATATGGCGAAAGGAAGCCATCCTATCTGCTCATCGACCACCAGCAACCAACGGGTGATGAAGTGACGCAGGCGCCACGGAAACCAGGCTGGGAATGTGAGAGCCGGCGTACGACGGATAACAACATCAGAGGGTATCTCACTTTCCATGGATGGATCGCGCAAGGAGGGTGGTTTGCCTTTTGCGGTAAGCACAACTGGCTCCCAGCCGAACTGGGGCAGGTACTTGACGAACTTGAGTGTTCGCTGCACCCCTGCGCCACCGGCAGGGGGGAAGTGATAGGCGATAATCAGTACCCGGTGCATATCCTAGCTCAATACCTCTTCTTGCACTGCACCAATCACCAACTCGACCTGTTTTCGGTCATACTCGGAAAAAGCGGCAAGGTCACCTCGCGCCGACCCGCCTCTTCAGTAGTGACCAGAATTCTCTTCCCCTGCAAGCTCATAGTATTACCCTTTTCCGAGATGCGACTAGAGTCCAATTCTCCTGGTATTATGGATTTTGTGGGTGGTTGACACCACCGCTGTTTGTGATAAGGTATCTCCGCCCCACCAGGTGGCGAGGCTG
>JAFGOG010000617.1 GCA_016926595.1 Anaerolineae bacterium | reverse complement strand
TTGTGGACACTTTGTGCTGATTGGAAGCATGAACCCCTGCCCATGCGGCTACTATGGGGACCCGGTGCAAGAATGCACGTGCAGCAATGCCATGGTCACCCGCTACCAGAAGCGGATCTCGGGGCCGCTGTTGGACAGGATCGACATTCACATCGAGGTGCCGCGCGTCGACTATGAAAAACTGTCGAGCGACAGGCTGGGTGAGCCGTCGGCGGCGATCCGCAAGCAGGTGGAGGCGGCGCGGGAGCGCCAGCGCGCGCGATTCAAGGGCACCCGGCTGCTGGCGAATGCGGACATGGGGCCGGCGGAGGTGCGGGGCTTTTGCCGGCTGGACCACGCGGGGAAGAGCTTGCTGAAGGCGGCGATGCACCCGTTGAATATGAGCGCGCGGGCGTATCACCGGATTCTGAAGCTGGCGCGGACGATGGTCCGAAAAGCCGGGCTTGGACCTGGCGGGGAGTGAGGAGATTCAGACGGTGCATTTGGCGGAGGCGATTCAGTATCGACCGAGACGGCAGTCGTGACGTATACTTGGCAGTCAGAGCATTGTTGACAACAAGGAGGAACGATGGCTGAGGGAACGTCGGGCGAAAGCCAAGCAGAATGGATCCCATGGATTCCACCCGGTGATCCACGCCGGATAGACAGCGCCACCGTGATCGAGGACGAGCATGGCCGGCTGATCGAGTCGGCAGACTGTGGCATTCGATGCCCCGGATGCGGGATGTGCTGTGCTGGCTATCGGGACCGGATCACCGCCGACTATGCCGGCGTGGAAGAGTTCGAGGGCAACCTGAAACTGGTACGAGGGGGCCTCCTGAAAAGGGAGGACGGTTTGTGGTACCGCATTCCTCACTGCGGCGAGTCGTGTCCGGGTTTCGGGCTGTGTTGCAAGCCTTACGGAATGCGCGATCGCCCGGAAATGGTGGCGGAGGCGCACCGCGTGCTGCTGGAAGACGAGGCCAGTCCACTGTGGCAGCAGCAGGAGGCACTGCTTATCCTGGCTCACCATGGTAGTGATGAGGCCGTTCGAATCTTGGAGACGTTCATGCCCCGAGCTCACGTCCGCATCGCGGGATTTGCCGAGTGCGCGCTGGATGAAGGGCGTATGTGGGCCGATACTCCACGCAACGCCGAAGAGGCGCGCGTCAAGATGAAACGCGAGGTGTTGGAGGAGTGGGACCTGCGGGCCTGCGACGCGTACGGCAGGATCGAAGAGATGGCAGCCGAGCTGGAACGGCTGGAATATGCGGTCGAAATCGCGCTGCGGCTGCTCGACAAGGTTCCGGACGACGTGAGCCGAGAGGCGTGCCAGACCCGGGTACAGACGCTGCAGGCGCTGGCCGGCCAGGCGAAAGAACGCCTGGAGGCCGAGCAGCAGGAAATGGACTGGTGTGACGCGATGGTCGCCGAGATGCAGGCTGATCTGGGGATCGACCCGATGGCGGAATTCTGTGGTGAGGGAGACGACCAGGAAATCCCCTTCTGAGTTCTGTCGCGGGCAGATGCGATGAACGATTGACAAACAGCGTTGGTTGGTCTATACTGTTGATATAATGGCCCGCATATAAAGGTTCGGTACAACGAGTCTGACATTGGGAGAATGAAACCCTGCTGGTCATATGAGTTGGTCTGGACCAGGTTGACCGTGAGCGTGTGATGGGTGAGGGAGGTATTCGAGATGGGGCGAGTAGCTTGGCGGGAGCGAATTGTGATCGCATCGGACCTGCACCATGGCGAACCGTGCATCAAGGGAACGCGGATCCCTGTGGCGATGATTGTAGGCAGCCTGGCTGATGGTATGACAATGGCCCAGATTCGTGACGAGTACCCGCAACTGGCTGACGAGGATATCCGTGCAGCCCTAGCGTACGCCGCAGAACTGACGCACGAAGAGATCTTGATCCCACTGCCAGCATAAGGATGAAATGATGCACATCAAGGTAGATGAGGATCTGCCCAAGGCAGCCATCCAAATGCTGCGGCGCCAAGGCCACGAGGTGCTGAGTGTGGTCGAGCAAGGGATGGGAGGAACAAAAGATCCTCCCTTGTGGCGAGCGATCCAGGCTGAGCATCGATTCCTGGTGACCGCCGACAAGGGCTTTGGCGACATCCGGAGCTATCCGCCTGGAACGCACCAGGGGATTTTGTTATTGCGCCCTGACCAAGCCGGGATTCGGCCGGTGCTCGATCTTCTCGAACGAGTTCTCGCCGCCTACGATTTGCAAACCTTGGAAGGGACGATTGTCGTCGCCACGCCACGAGGCATTCGTATCCGTCGGGCCAAGGCCTGAGGCGGTACTCTGCTGCTAGGTGCCCTACTCTTGGAGAATCGAGGCGCTTGCTACACGTCAACGAGTATTGAAAACGGAATCGCTACGGGTCGTTTGTGAACACTTTGTGCTGATTGGAAGTATGAACCCCTGCCCGTGTGGCTACTATGGCGACCCGGTGCAAGAATGCACGTGCAGCAATGCGATGGTCACGCGCTATCAGAAGCGGATCTCGGGGCCGCTGCTGGACCGGATCGACATCCACATCGAGGTGCCGCGGGTCGACTATGAGAAGCTGTCGAGCGACCGTTTGGGCGAGCCGTCGGCGGCCATCCGCGCGCGGGTGGAGGCGGCGCGGGAGCGGCAGCGGGCACGGTTCCGAGGGACACGCCTGCTGGCGAATGCCGACATGGGGCCGGGGGAGGTGCGGGACTTTTGCCGGCTGGATGACGTCCCTGCTTGAGGCAGGGATTGGGAAGAGCTTGCTGAAGGCGGCGATGCACCAGTTGAATATGAGCGCGCGGGCGTATCACCGGATTCTGAAGCTGGCGCGGACGATGGCCCGAAAAGCCGGGCTTGGACCTGGCGGGGAGTGACGAGATACAGACAGTGCACCTCGCGGAAGCGATTCAGTATCGGCCGAGAAGGCAGACCTGAGCTGCAGGCTCACCAGATGGTCCAAAGACATTGACCAAGCTTTCCAGGGCCAGTGGGTACACACGCCGTGCTGAAAGGCAACATGATCGGTAAACTTCTCCTGGTGATTCGGCCTGTGCAGCCGGGTGACAAGGGCGAGTGGCTGCGGTTGCGGTTGGCGCTCTGGCCTGACGCCGACCCCGCGGAACAGGCCGGGGAGATCGCTACCTTTTTTGCTACTCCACCCCGTCCCCCCTTGCCTCACCTTGGTGCCACGTTTGTCTGCACCCGGCCAGACGGTGGGCTGTGTGGGCTGGTCGAGGTGTCGATCCACCACGGTGCGCCGGGCTGCTACACGGATCGCATTGGCTACCTGGAAGCCTGGTACGTCGACGCCGCTTGGCGTGGTCGAGGTGTGGGGCGGGCCCTGGCGGAAAGAGCGGAAGTCTGGGCTAGGGAAGAAGGGTGCACCGAGATGGCTTCTGACACCACGCCTGAGTATCCCTCGAGCCCGGATGCACACGCAGCGTTAGGTTATAGAGAGGTCGCGCGCTATTTCCGCAAGGACCTCTCCGACCCCACACCCTAACGGATGGCAACAGGAATTCGAATTCCCTTGGGGGCACAGGCCCAGTGCTGCATCTGGCGCTCGGCCTTTTTGTCGAGCCCACGAGCTCTGTTCTGATCAATTGGTCAGAAGAGAGTGGAGTGTGATATAATGGTGCACACATAGAGCGTATTTGAAAATTAACCATGAGAAGCAACTCGTCTGAGCATGGTATGTGCAGAAGCGATATAGATAGTGCCTTCGCTGCTT
>JAFGOG010000616.1 GCA_016926595.1 Anaerolineae bacterium | reverse complement strand
TTGGCCGTGTTGTCGTGGATGGCATTGCCTGCCAGCTCCGCATAGTCGCTTTCGAACAGGTACACACCCCCACCGTAGCCGCAGCAAAAGTCACCCGACTCGGCGTGGTTGAAAAACACCTCGCAGTCGGCCAGGGTCACGTGCGGAGCGCGGACATAGACGCCACCCCCGGCATCGTAGCCGACCGGATCGCCTCCCTGCCCATCGGCGCTGCCGCCGGTGATCCGCAGCCCGGCTACAGTGACGTCGGGGGCGTCGATCACGACCAGCCCACGCCCGCCACCCTGGGCGTCCAGCGTGACCGGATAGGTGATCGGCTGGGGTGTAGTCCAGTTGGTGAGGGTGTAGCCGCCCTGTACGGTGATGCTCTTTTCAATGTAGACGATTTGGGTGAGGCCATACCGGGAATGCAGGTCGGTGTAGGTGCCCTGCGCTACCTTGACCAGGTCGCCCTCGTTGGCGGCATCCACCGCCTCCTGGATGGACGAGTAGGCGCAGCCGCTGAGGCAGACGCGGAGCTCGGCGGCGGGCGCGGCCAGCGTGGTCGTGGCCCACACCAGGGTCGCCAGGACCAGGGCCAAGCCCAGCACAGCAATCAGGGCCAGTCTTGTTTCTGTCTCTCTGTTCATCCTTCCTCTCTCCTCATTTTCCGCCAGTTTATTTCAAGCCTTTGGGTGGAGGCTCGGCCAGTTTGCCGGCATGGCGCTCGATAAAGGCCAGGAGCTCGTCCAGCCGTTGGAAAAACCCCGACTCTCCGGTCCGGGCGTGCTGCACCCAGCCTTTCCAGCCAGGCTTGCCCTCCTCGCGCCAGATGCGGATGATGTACGAGTTGCTGTGCGACCTGGCCTCTTTTGTCATCTGTTTCCCCCGGCACACAAAACTGCCACCCATTTCTGGGTGGCAGTATAACGCACAGTAGTCTCTCGATTATCTCAGCGGGCAGTCCACCTTGGGCTCATGTATTGCTGCCCCTCGTTCGGACCTCGTGGCCGGCCTGGCGTAACGCCGTCAGGTCACGCTTGAGCGTGGCGCGGCTGACTCCCAGCGCCGCCGCCAGGTCGTCCACGGTGGGGGCTGCGCCCTGCTCGGCGGCCTGCTGCAACAGGCGCACCAGCCGGTGCCGGCGGAGATCGATCTCGTCAGAAATGCCGTCATCATCCGGCGCGACCAGCGTCCAGGTAATGCCCACGTACTCGTCGTCGCGCAAGCGACGGCCGGTGGGCGCGCCGGCGCCAGGCAGGCGGACCACCTGTTGCCGAGGCTGGCGTTCCTGGTAGGCAGCGATGATCTCGCGGTGAGCGGTCACGTTCTCCAGGAACGAGTGTTGAATCTCTTCATCGTGAATGTCGGCCGCCCGCTCTTGGAGCAAGCTGTGGGCTGTCTCCAGAATCGCGGAGGCGCGGTCATCGTGGAGAGCCTGCAAGGCGCGATAGCAAGTCAAGTAGATGCGGATCGGCTCGTCCGTGCCGGCCAGCGTGCCCCCCTCGAGGTGCTTCAGGATCTGCTCTGTGTGGGCTAGAGCTTGTAGGAGATCATCTCGGGCCAGGGAAACATGGACCAGACCGGCCAGGGACTCGATCGCCAGGTGCGACTCGCCCAGCTCCTGCCTCAAGTCCACAGCTTGCTGATAGGCTTCGGCCGCCGCGTCCAACTGCCCCAGGCTGGATAGGGTGTGGCCCAGGTGGGTCAGGGCATATCCCTGATGATAACGGTCACCGATTTCCTGAAAGATGGACAGTGCCTGCCGGGCATGTTCCTCGGCCGCCTCATTGTCGCCCAGGGAATGAAAAAACGAGCTCAAGCTGGCAAGCGCGGCTCCCTCACCTCGCCGATCTCCCAGCTCGCGCTGGATGCTCAATGTCCGTTCAAAGTAGGGCCGGGCGCCGGCACAGGCCCCCAATGCCATCAAGATAGAACCAATATTGGCCAGGGCCAGGGCTTCGCTCTGCCGGTTGCCGATGCTGCTGAGGATCTGCAGCGCTTGCTCATAGTGCTTTTGGGCCGAGACATAGTCTCCTAGCGATTGAAGGACGTTGCCATAGATCATAAGCGCCGTTCCCTCACCTCGCCGGAAACCGATTTCACGATAAATGTCCAGAGCCTGATGGTAATAGATGCTCGCCGCCGCCAGGTCGCCCAGATCATGTGCCACATAACCCAGGTTATAGAGAGCATTGCCCTCTCCCTGCCGGTTGCCCAGTTCGCGGTACAGAGGCAGGGTCAGCTCGTAGCAGGCTCTGGCCTGGGCATAATCCCCCTGATAGAGATACACGTTGCCCAGACTGTTCAAGGCATCCGCTTTCAGCCGGCGTTGTTCTGGAGGCAGGGCCAGGGCCAGGGCCTGTTCCAATTGCGCGCGGGCGCCCTCGTACTCCCCTCGCCGCCACAGGACCCGTCCCCACGCCACGAAAGCCCTGCCTTCCAGCTCGATTGCGCCTGCACTTTGCGCCAAAGTGACGGCAGCTTGGGCAGCAGCGATGGCGGCTGCATAATCCCCCATCTCTTCGCTGTAGCGCGCCCGGCGAAGGGCCACTCGGGCTCGTTGTTCAACTGATGGCCATTCCTCGGCCAGGATCTCCAGCGTATCCAGTTCTTTCGCCTGCGCTGCCCGATCGCCCATCAAGCCATAGACCGCCTCCCGCGCCAGCCGCAGCTCCAAGATTCGGGCGAGGTCGGCCCGTCCAGGCAATCGACCCGCCGCTTCGAGCGCCTGACTGTAGTGAGCCACCGCCTCGGCATTGGCATACACCGCCCGCGCCCGATCTCCGGCCTGCTGGAGATAGTCTGTCGCCTTGTCCCACACCCCGGCCCGGGTCCAGTGGTAGGCCAGGGTTTCAAGCGCGTCCGGGGCCAGGAATGTCAAAGCCTGGGCTGCGCGGCGATGGTAGAGACGGCGGCGCGGCGCGGCCAGTCGCTCGTAGGTTGCGCGCCGGATCTGATCGTGGGCAAAGACATAGTCCGCCTCGGCCGTGTCGGCAGGCAAAAGTACCCCCCTGGCGCATAACTCGTCGCCGGCCGCCAGCAGGTCGCCTTCGGGCCAGCCGGCCACTTTTTGCCACAGGTCAAAGGCCACCCC
>JAFGOG010000117.1 GCA_016926595.1 Anaerolineae bacterium | reverse complement strand
GGGCAGCGGGTGTCGACGTGGAGCCTGGAGTGGCTGATCGACGAGCGGGTGGCGCGCCAGGGGGTCCGGCGTTTTCTCAAGTGGGCGATCTATACGCCGGCCTGGTACTGGCTATGGCGGCCCTGGTATTTTGGCCTGGACCTGCTCGGGCTGGGGTCGAGCATTACCTATACGTGCGTGACGGAGATCCCCGCCACATGCAGGGCCGCCTGCGGCTGGGGAGCAGATGGGGGCGCCTCATGAAGCGACACCGCCGTACAGTGCGGCGTTTTGTGCCGCATTGGCCCAAGGTCACGGAGATCCCCGCCAGGGGACCGGCCGGGACGGCCGGGATCGTGGCCATCCTGGTCCTGGCTTTTGCCCTGCGCGTCTATCGCCTGGCGCATCTCAGCTTCTGGCTGGACGAGGGGTACAGCGCCTTTGCCGCCGGGCTGCCCCTGCCCGATCTATTGCAGTTTGTCGCCTCGCGGGCACACCCTCCCCTCTATTTCCTGCTGCTGCACGGCTGGGCCTGGCTGGGCCAGGCCGATTTTGTCCTCCGCTTTCTGTCTGTTCTGTGGGGGGTGGTGGGTGTGGCCGCTCTGTACGCGCTGGGCCGGCGCCTGCTGGGGCGAAGGATCGGGCTGCTGGCGGCGCTGCTGCTGGCGGTGTCGCCCATGCACGTCTGGCATTCGCAGGATGCCCGAATGTACAGCCAGCTCTTTGCCCTGGCCGTCCTATCGACCTATCTGCTGGTCCGGGCGGTGGACGAGGGCCGGCTGCGCTACTGGCTGGGCTATGCGCTCCTGGCGACCCTATTTTTCTACACCCACAACACCGCCGCTCTGACCGTTGGCTCACAAGTGGTCTTTTGCCTGGGAATGCTCGCCGCCCGGCGGCAAAGGACCGGGCCTGGACGGCCGGGATGGTCCCAACTGCGCGGGTTGGGCATGGCATTGGCCGTCATCGCCCTGCTATACCTGCCCTGGCTGCCTGTCTCGGCGGCCCAGACCGGGCGCCTGGAGCAGCATTTTTGGATCCCGCGGCCCACCGGCCGCAGCGTGCTGGATACGCTCGATTACATGAGCAGCGCCTTTCTGTTCACCAGGTCGCCCTGGCAGTCGGACCTGGATGCCTGGCCCGGCGCGCTGCTCTACCTGGCCTTTCTGGGGCTGCTGCTGCTCGGCGCCTGGCAGCTTGTCCGCCGATCTCCCCGACGGAGATCCCCGCCAGGGGGTTGGAGTGTGCTGCTGGCTTTGTTGTTGGCGGCGCCGATCGCCGGCGAGTTTGTGGCAAGCCACATGATGCAGCCGATCTATCTCAACCGCACGCTGGTGGTGGTGGCTGCGCCGTTGTTCCTGGTCTATGGCGCCGCCGTATTCCGGGGGAGGCCTGCTGCCCGCCGGATTGGGCTGACCCTCCTGGTCGTGGCCCTGGGCTGCAACGCGGTGTCGCTGGGCCGGGTGTACACCGTGGCCGAGAAGGAGGAGTGGCGCCAGGCCGCGGAGCTGGTGGCAGGCCGGGTCCAGCCGGGCGACGCTATCCTGTTCGACCAGGGGCTGGTGCAGATCCCGTTCGACCATTACTACCGGCGGGACGGGTTGGCGGTGGTCACATACGGCTATCCCTACGACTATACCCACTGGCAGATCCAGGAGATGATGGACCGCGACGAGTGGTGGGTCGCCGATTACGTCAATGCCGATGCGGCCGCTGCGCTGGCCCGGCTGGAGCAGGCCGCATGCTTCGGACAGCACACTACCGTCTGGCTGGTGACGAACCGCCCGCTGTCGGAGGGCAAGCTGGCAGAGCGGCTGGCGGCTCACAGCCAACAGGTTGAGGTGTACGAGTTCAACCGGGTGACCGTCCATCGCTTTCTCCTTCAGCCGGACAGCTAGGACGCAGGGTATCGCCGTGGAATGGACGAACTGCAATCTGTGCGGATCTGAGCGGACCGAGGTGTACCGCGAGGGGCGAGATCGGCAGCTTGGCGGCTCGGAGCGTTTTCGCCTGGTCCGCTGCTTGCAGTGCGGCCTGATCTATCTCAACCCACGCCCTCGCCGCGACGAGATCGGCCGCTACTACCCCGCCGATTATGAGCCGTTTACCCGGCTCAGCCGCCACCAGGGCGGTCGCCTAGCCCGGTGGAGCTACCGGCGCTACCTGGACAAGCGCTGCGCAAGGCTGCCCAGCACCCCGGGGCGCCTGCTGGACGTAGGCTGCGCTACCGGCGATTTCCTGGCACGGGCGCGGGAGCACGGCTGGCAGGTCCAGGGGGTGGAGCCAGGCCAGGCAGCGGCACAGGCTGCCCGCCGGCAATATGGCCTGGACGTGTTCAGCGGGGATCTGGCCGAGGCGCACCTGCCAAGCGCCTCTTTCGACGCCGTCACCCTGTGGGACGTGCTGGAGCACCTGTACGATCCTCGGGCCGAGCTGGCCGAGATCCACCGCATTCTCAAGTCCGGCGGCGTGCTGCTGATCGAGCTGCCCAACGTGCGCAGTTTTGATGCAGCGCTTTTCGGTCGATACTGGATCGGGCTCGACATGCCAAGGCACCTGTACCTCTTTCCTCCCTCTGCGCTGGACGCGCTCCTGGAGCAATCCGGCTTTGCGATAGTCTCGCGGCGCTGTTCCAGCGGAGGATACGGCGCCTTTGTCGCCAGCCTGAGCTTCTGGAGCGAAGAACAAAGATCCCATTTAGGGAAGTGGATGCAGCGCCTGGCGACCGGCCTATCGCGGCATCCCGCCAGGCAGTGGCTCCTGCTGCCCTACATCTACCTGGCTTATGCTACTGGCAGGGGACCGGAGATCACCTTGCTGTGCCGGAAAAGGGCAGGCTAGCCGATGGGCGCCAGAGCGGAAGCGGTCAAGACGCGGTTGAGCAGCGGGTGGGCGTGGGTCAGGGCCACTGCCGGGGTCGCGCTGCGGGACCGGCGGTCAAAAAGGCTGCTGGTCGTGGCCGTGCTGGCCCTGTCCTTTTCCTTCATGGGCTATCTCGTCTATCGCAACTGGCAGCAGTTGGAGGCATACCGCCAGCACTGGCAGATGCACTACCCGCTGATCCTGCTTGCCTTTGCGCTTTATCCCGCCGGCCTGGCGCCCAACGTGGTCGGCTGGCACATGCTGATGAAACGGCTGGGTGGCCTGCATCGCTTCAAGATCAACGCCCAGATTTACTGCTATTCCTGCCTTCCGAAGCAGCTCCCTGGCGGCGTTTGGCACGTCGCCGGGCGGGCGTACCTCAACAAGGAGCAGGGGATCCAGGCCAGCGTGACCCTGTTGGGATCGTCCGTGGAGTGGGTGCTGTTGATCGCCTCTGGGCTGCTGGTCTACCTGCTGTCGTGCCTGGCGCCTTTGCCGGTGGGCGACCGCGCCGCCGGGCTGGATCCTGGGGTGGCGTTGGCGCTTTTGGCGCCGTTGTTGATCGTGTTGTGCCCACCGGTGTTCAACCGGGTGGCGAGCTGGCTGCTCAGCCGGCTGCGACGCCCGACGCCTCCGCCCTTGGGCTGGGGCGATCTCCTGGGGCTGTTGGGCGTGTATGTCATCGCCTGGGTCATGGGCGGCGTGGTGCTGTATGTGCTGAGCCAGGCGCTCGTGCCGCTCTCCCCGGCCGCGCTGCCGGCGGTCATCGGCGCCTGGGGAGGGGCGGGGGCGATAGGCTTTGTCGCCGTCTATTTTCTGCAAGGGCTAGGGATACGCGACGTGACCCTCGCCCTGCTGCTGAGCAGCATCATGCCGCTGTCTGCTGCAGCCGTCGTCTCTATCCTGTTCCGCCTGTTGATCACGGTCGGCGAGATCCTCTGGCCCTTGTTGTGGGCCCGGCTGCTTGGGCGGGTGCGATAATCCAAAAGTATTATGCTCCCGGGTTAGTTTTGGGAGCTGATCCGACTTCTTTTACTCGAATGGGCTATTGACTTGAGGCCTGGTATGGGGTATGATGGACGTGTCCTAATAAGGACAGATCGTTCATTATCAATCAGCGACTGTGTGATGACCAGAAGGAGGTGGACCGGAAACGACTACGTTGGAGAACTCGACGTCAGAAGTACCCTTGAACCACAAATCTGTTATCTTGTAAGGAGAGAAAAAAAGAGATGAAGAACCTCAGAGTTTTGATGCTAGTAGCAATAGTGATGGCCGTGGCTATCCCCAGCGCCTTTGCGCAGTTGGGTGACTGCGACCGCTCCAGCTTTTCGATCCAGAACCTGGGCACCTCCCAGGCTACGGTGACGGTCTACTTTTACGACGAGGCCGGCACCGAGTACCAGCCGGCCGACCTGGGCGGCGGGCAGCCGAACCCGTTCACCCTGGATCCTGGCGCCCAGTACCAGGTCTACGTTCCCGGCATCCCCAGCTTGGCTGATGGCCGCTACTCGGTCGTCATCGAGTCGACCGAGCCGGTGGCTGTGATCGCCAACATGATCGGCTACACCGGCTCCTGCGGCGCGGGCAACTGGCCTGGCTTTAACGGCAGCTACAACGGCTTTGACGCCGGCGCGCAACCCTACTACATGCCGTCGATCGTCTATGACTATAACAACTGGAACAGCCTGATCTCGATCCAGAACGTCAATGCCACGACTACAAACGTGACGATCACGATCAAGGACCCGCGCGGCAACCCCGACCGGACCAAGAGCTGGCCCAACGTCCCGGCCTTTGCTTCGGTCCACCTGGACCTGGAGACTGAAGGTGCGGGCTTGAGCTTGGCATCTGGCCTGAACGGCTCGGCCATTATCACCTCTGATTTGCCCGTGGCCGTGGTCGACAACCAGACGGCCTACGGCGGCGGCAACGGCCTGACCCAGACCTACAATGGCTTTGCCGACGGCGCGGCCAAGTTCTTTGCCCCGGCCCTGTATAACAGGTTCCCCGGCGTCAGCGGCTGGCGGTCGAGCATCAACATCCAGAACATCGGCGCCGGCCCCACCAATGTCACGGTTACCTTCTCTGACGGCGGCACGCCCATGACCTGCAACGCCCTGGCTGCTGGCGCGTCGTGCCTGCTGAGCATGGTGAACCGGACAGACGGCCCCAACGAGTTCTCGGGCGTCATCACCTCCGACGCGGAGGACATTGTGGCCATCGTCAACGCCTCCAACCCCAACAAGAAGGAAGCCCAGACCTACAGCGCCATCCCTGACGGCAGCGGCGCGGCCACGGTCAGCTTCCCGCTGGTCATGAAGTCCTTCCCCGGCCCGACGGGCGGCTGGGACACCAACTTCCTGGTCCAGAACATCGGCACCGCGGCCTGCACCTCCGTGACCGTGGACTATTCCGATGACGTGAACACCGGCGCAGTGGGTCCAAGCTACACCATCGCCGGCCCGATCGCCGTCGGCGCCTATGTCTCGGTCTACCAGCCGGGCGACACCAACCTGCCGGCCAACTGGTACAGCGGCTCGGTGGCGGTGACCTGCACCAACGGCGAGCCCCTGGCTGGCATCGTCAACGAGACCAACCACATCAACAACACCAGCAACGGCGACTGGTCGATGAGCTACAACGGCTTCTAGCCGGTCCAAACCTTACGCAACAGAGAAGCCACCGGGCAACCGGTGGCTTCTTTGTTTGGCAGATGCCTGCATGTCAGGGTCTTGGCCGCGCCCTCCCCAGGAGCACGCTTGGGTTTTTCCACGTGTGAGCCGCTTGTGTCGCAATCCCAGGACCATACGACCTGATCAGTTCATGGTACGGCATAGATCGTGACAGTTCCAACTCTCTCCTGAAAGGGACCGATGAACTTTTGGACCGGGATGAGATCGCGGAAAAACACCTCGTATTGCTTCAACTGCGCTTCGTTCTTGGCAGGGTCGTTGTAAAGGGGGCCATAGTTCGCTTCGCTCAAGATCACATAGTGGACGTCCTGTTCTTGCAGCCACGATAGGGGCTGCTCAGCGGCCGACTGGTAGGCGAGGATCTCATACCTATCCGGATCGAGGACCGGGGTGAACGTTTCCTGGAGGATCCTGGAATGCTCTGGGATGTTTTCATAGATCCACCGAGCTGCCGTCGTTCTGATATCCTCCTGGCTGAGATAATAGTCACGCTGGATCGTCCGGATCGCCGGATAGATCATGGCCAGCAGCGAGATCGCGACTGCCAGGGCTACCACATGTCTGCGCAGCGCCTGTCTCCTGGCGATGATAGCGGCCGCTGTGAGGTAAATGCCGATCGCGGCCAGAATATCCAGGAATGGGACCAGCGGCATGTGGGTCCGCTCGAAGGTGACCTTGAATGGCACGGTGAACAAAAAGTAAGAGATGGCAAACACGAGTGTCAGTGAAGCTGCTTTGTCGCGCGTGCGCACGATCCACGCAGCCCCAGCCAGGGCCAGGAGTGGGATGATCCCTTCTGTGTCCAGGATGAGAAGCTTGATATTGGCAAGCAGGGGATTCCCGGCGAATGCTACGTCGCCCATCGAGTAATGCCTCACGGCGGAGGCTATCGAGTTGAGAAAGCCGGGCAAATCTAGCAGGGTATATGGCGCGCCGACAAAGAACCCCAGGCCACAAGCCAAAAGGCTCAGGATCAGGTTATCGTCGAAGATAGCTCGCCAGCCCTCGCGGAGGAGATGGGCCACGATCAGGACCAGCACAATGGGAGCGACGTTGTACTTGGCCGCGATGGATAGGCCGGCAAAGAAACCGGCGATCAGGTAACTCCGCCTGCTCCCTACGTGGTAGAGGCGCAGGCACAAATAGAAGGCGAGGGTCACAAAGAATGTCGCCAGCGAGTTGGGCTGGATGAAATGTGAGGGAAGGGTGTGGATTGGCGACAAGGATAGGAACGCTGCGGCGATCAATCCCACATAGTCATTGTAGAGCCGCCTGCCGATAAGATAGACGAGGGGGACCGTGAGGATTGAGAGCAGGATGATCGGCGCCCGGCCTGCCAAAAACTCGCTTGGAAAAGCAACATACGCTCCTCCCGTAAAGATCTGTTGGGGAGGGACCATGTCCGCCAGGCTGTTGAATATCCCTCGTGACACGCCCAGGAGATAATAGGG
>JAFGOG010000012.1 GCA_016926595.1 Anaerolineae bacterium | reverse complement strand
TGTTGTTTGGCTTTGCCGACGCCCTCCAGGTGAAAATGCAGATCCTGGAACCGGTTTTGCCTTTTATCAACGCGCCGATCCCACCTGAATTCCTGCAAACGGTACCCTATGTCATGACCATCATCGTCCTGGCCGGCGTCGTGGGGCATGCCATCGGTCCGGCGGCTGGCGGAAAGCCGTACGAGAAGCAGTAATCGGGCGCAGGCGCAGGCCGTGCGGATTGATCCAGACAGCCGCGGGGCCGCTAGGCGGCCTCGCGAGCTGCTTTTTTCAGGAGCGGGCTTGATATGTTGGATTCTACGGCGAGCGAGCTTGACGGGCGGATTGCTCAGGCTGTGGTCAGCCCGGGGCGCCTGCGCGCCTACCTGCAGGAGCATTACGGCCGGCCCGAAGCAGGCGCGCCATCGTCCTGGGAGCGTGTGGAGGCGGCATTGGCCCATCGCCAGCCAGACCGGGTGCCATTCGATTTCTGGGCCGTGCCCGAGGTGGCGCAACGCCTGCGGGAAGCGCTGGACGCCGACGACGAGGAGGTGCTGCGCCTGCTGGGGGTCGACTGCCGGATGGTGACGACCCGCTATGTGGGCGGCAGGGCCCGCGAGCTACCCGACGGCGCCTTTATCGACCCGTGGGGCACCCATCGCCGGCGCGTGGCCAACGAGTTTGGCGTCTATGAGGAGTATGCCGGTCACCCCCTGGCCGAGGCTGAGACTCCCGCCGACGTGCTGAGCTGGGAGTGGGCCAGCTCCAACGACTGGGACGTATCGGGCGTCCAGGAGCAGTGCGAACGGCTCAATTCTAACGGTCGCTATCACCTCCGTTACGAAGTGGGCGGCATCTTTGAATGGTCTTGGGCGCTACGCGGCTTTGAGCGCTTCCTGCTCGACCTGGTTGACAAACCGGAGGTGGCCTGCGCCATCATGGACCGCTTCGCCGACATCTATATCGAGAACACGCGGCGGGTGATTGAGGCAGCCGGCGGCTTGCTGGACATGGTCTACACCTACGACGACGTGGGCATCCAGGGAGGGCTGCTCATGTCAGCCCGGATGTGGCGCAAATATATCCTCCCTCGCCACCAGCGGCTGAACGCCGCCATCCGCTCCGCCCGCTATCCGGTCAAGATCATCTACCACTCGTGCGGTGCGGTCTATCCGCTGATCGGGCCGTTTGTCGACGAGATGGGCATCGACGTGCTGAACCCACTCCAGCCCCGCGCGGCGGGCATGGACATGGCGCGGATCAAGGCCGAATTCGGCGACCGGCTGTCTTTTCACGGCGGAGTCGATATCCAGCACACGCTGCCGCACGGCGCGCCGGCCGAGGTGCAGGCTGAAGTGCGGGAGCGGTGTGCGCAGTTGGGACGCGGTGGTGGGTATATCTGCACGTCGGCGCACTATATCCAGGCCGACACCCCGCTGAAGAATATCGTGGCGATGTACACGACGCCGCGCGAAATTGGATGAGCTTCTACTCCTCTAAAAAGCAGACGATGCCCCGCGCGATCCCTTGAGCTACTTCGTAACTGTGGTTGATCAGCAGGTCCCGATCGGCGGCCATAAAGCCCAGCTCGATGATCGCTCCTGGCGTCTGGGGGTCGATCTCCTTGAAGGCATGGTAGCCGGTCATGTCAAAGGTGATGCTGTCCTTGTGAAACGCCAAGCCGGTGGCCTCGCCATATTCGCGGATCAGGCACTCGACCAGCCGGTCTTCGATCTCTGGAATGGAGCTGGCGGCAAGCCGGGCCACTTTGAACCCAGAGGCTTCGGGGATTTCGCACGAATCGGTATGGATGGAGAGGAAAGCATCGGCTCGATAGCGGGGCAGCCTGTCGTCGAATTCGGCCAGGAGCTCGGCTTCGTACCCTTCATATTGCAGGATGGCTACCACCCGGGATGCCACGTCCAGGTTGATGCTGACCTCTTCCAGCCCATCGGGACAGATCGCACCCGAATCGTTCTGCCAGTGGCCCGCGACGATGCCCACTTTTTTGCGGGCGGTCACAGCCGTCAGGGCAGGCGTGGCGATGCTCTTGGGCGTTTGCGTCGGGCGAGGGGTGCGGGTAGGGCGTAGGGTACGCGTGGGCTTGGGGGTCGGTGGAGGACCGGTTGGGTCGGGTGTTACCCTGGGCAAGCCCGGCGCGCCCAAGGCCAACCAGGTAACATAACCGGCCCCCACTACCAAGACGATCAGAAAGAGGTTGGCGGCCCATGTGCGCCTGGCCGGTGATCTGTTGGCTGTCTTTTGCTTCATAACCTGACGGATGATACCGCCAAATCGGCAAATGAGCAAATCAGCAAGTTGCCCACAACCCCAATCGGTGCTATAATTGCACTACTTTTGTGGAAAGGATGTCTGATGAATCCACTAGATTTGGTCAATGTGATCCGGCAGAACCATAGCCTGGAGCACGCGACGATGCACATTCTGAGCTGGCACAACCCCTACCTCCAGGCAGCGGGACGTACAACGCCTGCCGGTTTCTATATCTACGGTCAGGTAGACACAGAGACGGTCGCCAACGCCGCGACCGAGGCCCTGGTCCGCTTGCAGCAGGGCGAGAGCCACCTGGCGGTCCACCCCCGCTGCGGCACGAACCTGGCCGTGACCGGCATTCTGGCCGGCACGGCTGCTTTTGGAGTGACCCTCGGCCGCCGCCGCGCGCGGTTCGATCAATTTCCGATGGCGTTAACGGCAGCCATGCTCGCCGCCGTAGCCGCCCAACCCCTGGCCCACATCATTCAGGAGCGGATTACCACCACACCTGAGCTTGCTGGGGTGATCATCCGCGAGGTCCAACGCAGCGAGCGGGGCAGCCTGGTGATCCACAAGGTGTTCGTCGGCCGGGAGTAGGCCGTGTTCTATATCCTTCACGGCGATAATGAATTCGACCGCGGTGAGGCGGTGACCAGGCTGCGCCACGAGCTGGCTACCGGCGATCCGGCGATAGTCGAGCTCAACACGACCGTGTTTGACGGCAGCCGGTTGACGATGGGCGAGCTGCGCCACGCCTGCGACGCTATTCCCTTCATGGCCGGCTGCCGGTTGGTGATCGTTCGTGGGCTGCTCAACCGGTTGGCGTCGGGCCGGAAAGGGGAGGAAGAGGACGGCGCGGCAGGGCAGGATCCGGCCTGGAAACGCACCTTCCACGAGGAGCTGGTCAAATACCTGCCCACCTTACCGCCGACCACGGAGCTCATCTTTGTCGAGCCCGAAATCTTGCCGGCTTCTAATCCGATCCTG
>JAFGOG010000615.1 GCA_016926595.1 Anaerolineae bacterium | reverse complement strand
GTGATCGTCCAGGAGGGTGGGTACCGCCTGGAGACGCTGGGGGAAAACGCGGCGGCCTTTCTAAGCTCCTGGAACGGGGTTTGACATTTGGCCGCTTGCGGAGTATAATGAACCAACGAACGGTTCACCGGGTTCATTAAAAAGACAGCCCTGGCAAATTTGCGGGCAAGCAGCTTGGGCTCGAAATGGAAGGAGGTGAGCGCCAGCACACCGGACGCAGTATCGTATCGTTGGTTTTGTCGAAAATCCAAAGGAGGAGATTCATGAAAAGCAACCTGTGGAAGACTATGGCTGTATTGGTCGTTCTGAGTATGGCCCTGGCCGCCTGTGGCCCAACGGCCAAGCCGACCGAAGTCGCAGCGCCGCCGACCGCGGCGCCGGCCACGGCGGTACCCACTACCCCGCCAGAGCCGAAAATCGCTACGTTCATCTGGACCCAGGAGTTCGACACGCTGAACCCGCTGTACACCAACATGTGGTTCTCTGCGATCACTTTCCAGATCTGGAACTGCCATGCTTGGGATTTCGACGACCAGAATGCCGCTTATCCGGTGCTGGTCAAAGAGATGCCCAGCGAAGCGAATGGCGGCGTCTCGGCTGACGGCAAGACGATCACGCTAAAGCTGCGGGATGACATTGTCTGGTCCGACGGAACGCCTATCACCTCGGAAGACTTTGCCTTTACCCACCAGATGACGATCGACCCCAAGAATGCAGTGGCTTCAACCTATCCCAACGACCAACTGGAAGCGCTGGAGACGCCGGATGCGCACACTGTGGTCATGAAGTTCGCAGAGCCATTCGCGCCGTGGCAGGGCACCTTCTGGCATGGCCTGCTGCCGGCCCACATTCTCAAGCCGGTCTATGAGCAGGAGGGCACGCTGGACACCGCCGAGTGGGGCCGCAACCCAACGGTAGGCTGTGGCCCGTTCGCCTTTGAGGAGTGGGAGTCGGGCAGCTTTGCCCGCTTTGTGGCCAACGAAAACTACTGGGCTGGAAGGCCAAAGATCGACGAGATCTTTATCCGCTTTGTGCCCGACGACGCGTCGCAGGTAGCCGCGCTCAAGGCCGGCGATGGCGACCTGGGCACCTTTATCTCCTACTCGGACATCCCCACCCTGGAGGAAGGCGGCGTCAAGATGGTCAACGTCTTTTCGGGCTATAACGAGGGGCTGTACTTTTACCTAGACCCGGAAAAAGGCCACCCGGCGCTGCAGGATGCCAACGTGCGCAAGGCGATCGCCCTGGCCTTTGACCGCGCGTCGCTGTGCAAGGACCTGCTGCTGGACCTGACCAAGCCCGCCGTGACCGACTGGGACAACACGCCGTGGGTCGATCCGTCGATCGAGCCATACCCGTACAATCCTGAGGAGGCCAAGGCGCTGCTGGACGCGGCCGGCTGGATCGATACGAACAACGACGGCGTGCGCGACAAGGACGGCGTCGAGTTTGTGATCGACTATGGGACCACCACCCGCGAGATCCGCAAGGACACCCAGGCCGTATTCCAGCAGGCGATGCAGGAAGTCGGCATCAAGGTGAACCTGCTCAACTACGATTCCGACCTCTTTTTCGCCGGCTATGGCGAGGGCGGCCCCGCGGCCAAGGGAGACCTCGACATCTTTGAGTACTCGGCCACGCCCAACTTTCCCGATCCCGACGTATCCGAGTGGCGATGCGATCAGATCCCGACCGACGAATCGCCCGACGGCACGAACTGGATGGCCACCTGCGACGAGGAGCTAGACGCGATGTTCAAGCTCCAGGCCACGCAGGTGGACTTTGGCGAGCGGCAGCAGACCTTCTTCAAGATCACCAAGCTGATCTATGACAAGGTCTATTGGCTGGGCTACTGGTGGGACCCGGACATCTGGGCTGTTGGCCCCAGGCTGCAGAACGTCAAGTTATCGGGCGCGACTCCCTTCTATAACATCATCGAGTGGGACATGAGCCAGTAGCCTGAGCCGAACCCTTCTGGGGTTGACATGTCACGTCGATTGGGCCGGGACCGGCCATGCGCCTAGTCCCGGCCCATTTGCTAGACGCAATATCAGCAGAGGCAGCTCCCCTGCGGTTAGCTGGCAAAGGGCAGGCCAAGCTGCCTAGAGAGGGGTGACCATGGGCCGTTACATCGTCCGGCGTCTCTTGCAGGCGATCCCGCTGCTACTTATCATCAGCGTCGCCCTGTTTGTGTTGATGCAAAATATCGGCGACCCCCTGGCGACGATGGGCGGGCGCCGGCCAACCCGCAAGGAGGACCGCGAGCGGCTGACCCGGCAACTGGGCCTGGACAAGCCGGTGCTCGTCCAATACCTGTACTGGCTGATCGGCAACGATTGGACACGGGTGGACCTGGACGGCGACGGCGTGGCCGAGACACAGGGAACGCGCAAGGGGGTGCTGCGGGGGGACTTTGGCACGTCGCTGATCGACAAGCGGCCCGCGCTCAAGCTGATCGGTGAGCGCCTGCCCAACACCCTGTTGTTGATGGGCGCCTACGAGGTGGTGGTCATCGCCGGCGCCCTGGCAGTGGGCATCTACTCGGCAGTGCGCCAATACTCGCTCACGGACCATGCCGTCACGGCGGTCTCTTTTATCCTGTACTCCATGCCGATCTTTTTCATCGCTCTGTTGAGCATGTACCTCTTTGCCGTCAACTTTAAAAAGTGGGGGCTGCCCTACTTTCCCACAGTGGGCATGTTTGAGCCGGAAGAGGGCAAGACGGTGGCCCAGGTGGCCTGGCATATGGTCCTGCCGGTGATGAGCCTGGCCCTGATCAGCCTGGCCGGGTACAGCCGCTACATGCGCAGTACGATGCTGGAGGTATTGAGCCAGGACTATATCCGCACCGCCAAGTCAAAGGGGCTGGGAAGCCGGTATGTGCTGTTTGTGCACGCGCTGAAAAACGCTTCACTGCCGATCGTCACCATCGTCGGCCTGGACCTGCCCACGCTGCTGGCCGGGGCGATCGTCACCGAGCGGATCTTTGCCTGGCCCGGCATGGGCCGCCTGTTTCTCGACCACGTGCAACGCGTCGATACCCCGGTAGTGATGGCCATCCTGATGCTGGTCTCGGTCGCCGTCATCCTCTTCCAGCTCCTGACCGACATCACCTACGCCTGGCTCGACCCACGCATCCGGTACGACTAGGAGGGAGAATCTGATGGCCAGTGAAGCCGTACCCGACATACTACAGCTCAAGGCCGACGAACTGGAAGCCCCCCCTCTGACGCTGCGCCAGTTGACCTGGCGCCGCTTTCGCCGGCACAAGATGGCGCTCTTGGGCGTAGTGATACTCTTTGCGCTCTTTCTCTATTCCTTCGGAGGCGCCTTTTTCCTCCCCGAGTCGTACGCCAACCATACCGATACCGCCCTCCGCCTCTCTCCGCCGTCGGCAGCCCATCCGTTCGGCACCGACACGGTGGGGCGGGATATCCTGGCCCGGACCATCTATGGCGGCCAGATCTCACTGTTGATCGGCCTGACGGCGATGCTGGTCGAGGTGACATTGGGCATCCTGATCGGCGCCGCCGCCGGCTACTTTGGGGGCTGGATAGACGCGGTGCTGATGCGGTTTACCGAAGCGATATTCGTCGTCCCCCAGCTCTTTCTGCTGATCGTGATGTCCAAATACTTTGGCGGCAAGGTCCCCAACATCACCCTGTTGGGGCGCGAGCTGAGCGGCAGCGTGATCGTCGTCGTGCTGATCATCGGCGTGACGAGCTGGATGTACCTGGCGCGCATCGTGCGCGCCGAATTCATCTCGCTCAAGGAGCGCGAGTTTATCCTGGCCGCCAAGGCAACGGGCACGCCAGCGCGGCAGGTGATCTTTGGGCACATCTTGCCCAACTGCATGGCTCCGATCATCGTCTCGGCTACCCTGGCGGTGGCCAGCGCCATCCTGGCGGAATCGTATATCAGCTTCCTGGGACTGGGCGTCCAGCCACCCACGGCAACGTGGGGAAATATGCTAGAAACGGCCTCCTCGGACTTTTCCAAGATCGAGAACGCGCCCTGGTTCTGGATCTTCCCAGGCCTGTTTATCGTACTGACGGTGTTGAGCATCAACTTTGTGGGCGATGGGCTGCGCGACGCCCTCGACCCGCGCAGCCGGGCTGCCTGAGCAGGCATCAAGGAGCAGAGATGGATAGGCCGACGCTGCTGGAAGTGAACGACCTGAAAACCCGCTTTCACACACCGGAGGGCACCGTCTATGCCGTGAACGGCATCTCCTTCAGGCTCGGTGAAGGCGAAACCCTGGCCGTGGTCGGAGAGAGCGGCTGCGGCAAATCGGTGAGCGTGTTGTCTCTCATGAGCCTGATCCCGATCCCACCGGGCGAGATCGCCAGCGGGAGCGCAATCTACCGCGACCGTGACCTGCTGAAGATAGCCGAGCCGGAGATGGACAGGGTGCGGGGCAAGGAGATCGCGATGGTTTTCCAGGATCCGATGACCTCGCTCAACCCGGTGCTAACCATCGGCAAGCAGATCACCGAGTCGCTGGAGAAGCACATGAGGATGGACCACGACACGGCCGTCCGGCGGGCGGTGGAGCTGCTGGAGTGGGTGGGGCTCGCCGATCCGGCCCGCCGCATGGGCGACTATCCCCATCAGTTCTCGGGCGGGATGCGCCAGCGGGTGATGATCGCCATGGCCCTGGCCTGCAGGCCGGCCATCCTGATCGCCGACGAGCCGACCACCGCCCTGGACGTCACCATCCAGGCCCAGATCGTGGAGCTGGTCAAGCGCCTGCGGCAGGAGGTGGGCATGGCGATGATCTGGATCACCCACGACCTGGGGGTGGTGGCCGGGCTGGCCGACCGGGTGATCGTGATGTACGCCGGCTTTATCGTCGAGGAGGCCGACGTGGATACCTTGTACGAGGATCCGCGCCATCCTTACACCCAGGCTCTGCTGGCGGCCCTGCCCCGCGTCGACCGCCGGCGCGATCGCCGCCTCAAATCGATCCCGGGCGCGCCGCCCAACCTGTTGGTGGAGCCTCACGGCTGTCCCTTTGCCGTGCGTTGCGAGCGTGTCATCGACCGCTGCCGGACCGAAAATCCCAGACTGGAGGCGGTCGCGCCGCACCACAGGATCGCGTGCTGGGTCGACGTCCAGACAGGAGGGCTGCGATGAGCCAGGCCGAACCGTTGGTGAAGGTAGAAAACCTGACAAAGCATTTCCCGATCACACGCGGGATATTGATCCAGCGCAAGGTGGGCGCGGTGCAGGCAGTGGACGGCGTTTCCTTTGTCATCGCCCAGGGAGAGACGCTGGGGCTGGTCGGCGAGAGCGGCTGCGGCAAGACCACCGCCGGGCGGACTCTGCTGGCCCTGTATCCGGCCACTGCCGGGAAAGTGACGATCGACGGGCACAACGTCCACCAGGCCAAGGGCCGGGAGCTGATGGCCGTCCGGCGCAAGGCGCAGATCATCTTCCAGGACCCGTTCGCCTCGCTCAATCCGCGCTGGACGGTCAACGCCATTGTGAGCGAGCCGATCAAGGTGCACAATCTGTACAAGAGCGTCAAGGAGCGATCGGCGCGGGTGAAGGAGCTGATGGAGCTGGTGGGGCTGAACGCGCGGCTGGTCAACCGTTTTCCGCACGAGTTCTCTGGCGGGCAGCGGCAGCGGATCGGCGTGGCGCGGGCGCTGGCCTCCGAGCCCAAGTTTGTCGTGTGCGACGAGCCGATCTCGGCCCTGGACGTGTCGATCCAGGCCCAGGTGGTGAACCTGCTCGAAGACCTGCAGGACCGGCTGGGGCTGACCTACCTATTCATCGCCCACGACCTGAGCATGGTGCGGCACATCTGCGACCGGGTGGCGGTGATGTACCTGGGCGTGATCGTCGAGCTGGCCGAGCGCAACGAGCTGTACGAGAATCCGCTGCACCCCTACACCCAGTCGCTGCTGTCGGCCGTGCCGATCCCCGATCCGAAAAAGGACCGGATCCGCCAGCGGACCATCCTGACCGGCGACGTGCCCAGCCCGATCAATCCGCCAAGCGGCTGCCGTTTCCATCCACGCTGCCCGGTTGCCATGCCCCTCTGTTCCGAAACCCGGCCCGAGTGGCAGGACGTGGGGGGGAGCCACTGGGTGGCTTGCCACCGGGTATAATGACGGCTTTTGCCGGGCAAGGTTTTGCGCAGAAAGGTGAGCTAGATGGCTTCTGATCCGATTCCGGTCGTCCAGGCCAAAGGCACCCACCGCCAGGTGGGCCAGCAAATCGGGGAACAGATGCGGGCCAGGCTGCGGGAGTACCAGCAAGCCGCGGAGCAGATGCGGGCGGGGCTGCCGCCGGGCGTGACCTGGAAGGAGATGATGGACCAGGGCCGGGTCTACCTGGCCTACAGCCGCGCCGTCTATCCTCAATATGTCGAGGAGCTGGAAGGGATCGCCGAGGGGGCCGGGCTGCCGTTCGAAGAGATGTTTACCGAGCTGTGCGAGGAGCTGTGGGAAAACCCGGCGTGGCGGCATCACGGCGGATATGGCGGTCTGCTGGGGCCTGGCAGGGGATGCACCGACCTGGCAGCGCGCGGCCGGGCCACGGCGGACGGCTCGACGCTGATCGCCCACACGAACGACCTTGGCCCGGAGGTGGAAAAGGACCTGGTCATCCTCAAGGTGCAGGCCGGCGACGAGCCGGAGTTCCTGGGGGTGTCGGTGGCGGGCCTGGGGTACAGCGCCGGATTTAACGCCGCCGGCATCTGCATGAGCGGCAACGAGGTGGCGAACAACGACATCCGCCCCGGCGTGCCGCGGCTGCTGATGGTGCGGGCCATCCTGGCCGCCCGGCGGCTGGGCGAGGCGATGGACGCCTGCCTGCTGCCCCAGCGGGCGTCGAACTATAACAACTTTATCGGCGACGCCGACGGCGAGGTTTACAGCATGGAAGGCTCGGCCACCGACTGCGAGCCGATCTATATCGAGGGCGACATCCTGGCCCACGCCAACCATTATGTCAGTCCGCCGATGCGCCGTTTCGAGGCCGACCGCAACGCGATCGGCACGTCGGTGATCCGGCATAACCGGGCCATGCGCCTGCTGCGCGAGAACTATGGCCGGCTGTCGCCCGAGCTGTTCAGGACGCTGCTGGCCGACCACGCCAACTATCCGTCGTCGATCTGCAAGCACGGCGTCGAGTCGGTGACCGTGTTCGCCATGATCCTCGATCTGAACCAGCGACGGGCCTGGATCGGGCGCGGCCGGCCGTGCAAGACGCAGTGGATCGAGCACGTCCTGGAGCCCTGGGCCGGGACGCCGCCCGGTGTGGCGGCCTAGCTGAGCTGGAAACGGGGGGCAAGATGAGCATCCTGGAACAGGAGATCCACGAGCAGCCGCTGGTCGTGGAGCGGCTGCTCGACCGGGAGTCTGAGAACACAGCGCGCCTGGCAGCGCTCGTGCGCGGCCGGTTCGACTATGCGGTCATTGCCGCGCGGGGCACCTCGGACAACGCTGCCCGCTATGCCCAATACCTGTGGGGCGCTCACAATCAACTGCCGGTAGCCCTGGCGACCCCCTCGCTGTTTACGCTATATCAGCGCCCGCCCCGGCTGGCCGGCGCGCTGGTGGTTGGCATCTCGCAGTCGGGCCAATCGCCCGACATCGTGGCCGTGGTGGCCGAAGGCCGGCGGCAGGGCTGCCCGACGGTGGTCATCACCAACGATGCCAACTCGCCCCTGGCCGCCGCCGCCGAATCGGTGATCCCGCTGCACGCCGGCCCCGAGCAGGCCGTGGCCGCAACCAAGACCTACACCGCCTCGCTGGCGACGCTGGCCCTGTTTTCCTGCCACCTGGCGGAGGACAGCGGACGGCTGGCTCAACTGGGCCAGATGCCGGATCGGATCGAGCAGACACTCGGCGGTCTGGCCTCGATCCTGCCCCGCGTGGAACGCTACCGGTACATGGACCGCTGCGCCGTGATCGGCCGGGGCTATAACTATGCGACCGCCTTTGAGATCGCGCTCAAGATCAAGGAGCTGACGCGAACCGTCGCCGAGCCCTATTCCTCGGCTGACTTTAGGCACGGGCCGATCGCCATGGTTCGCGACGGCTTTCCGGTGCTGGCGATCGCCCCTGGCGGGGCGGCGGCGAGGGACCTGCTGGCGCTGGTCGCCGACCTCCAGAAGCTGGATTCTGAGCTGCTGCTGATCTCGGACGATCGGGGCCTGCTGGCGCAGGCTCACCTGGCCATGCCGCTGCCATCCGGGCTGCCGGAGTGGCTGACACCGCTGGCGGCGGTGCTGCCCGGCCAACTTTTCAGCCTGGCGCTGGCCCAGGCCAAGGGGCTGGATCCGGATCGGCCCCAAGGGCTGAAAAAGGTAACGGAAACGCTGTAGCCAAGAGAGCAGATTCTTCGGTCGCTTTGCTCCCTCAGAATGACGGTTTTGTGTCGAACCAGCGCAGCGCCCGGACGGCGTCCCCCTCAGCGCCCAGGGCAGCCATCAGCCGGATGCGCGCCTTTTGGCCATTGAGCCCGCCGGCAAAGCCGCAGCCCAAGGCGACCTGGTCGCGGTGGGCACCGGCGTAGCCGTAGCGGTCAGTCACCCGGCCGGCCGGGCAGCGGGAGGCGATGACCACCGCCACGCCCTGCTTGACCGCCCCTTCCACGGCCGGCAGCCACCAGGGCGGCAGTCGCCCTCCGCCCAGCGCTTCGATCACGGCGCCGCGCGCGCCCCGCGCCACGGCATCCTCCAAGAGGGAAGCGTCGACACCCACCCCCAGCTTGAGGAGGGCCACCGCCGGCTCCAGCCGGTCGCAGGGGATGACATCACGCGCCGGGCGGCTGCCGATCCATACCCCATCGGCGTCTACGCGGCCCAGCGGGCCGTGGTCGGGGGATTGGAAGGTGTCGAGGGCCAGGGTGTGGGTCTTGGTCACCCAACGGGCGGCGTGGATTTCGTCGTTGAGCACGACCAGCGCGCCCAGGCCGCGCGCCTCATGGCCGGCGGCGACGCGGACCGCCGCCGCCAGGTTGGCATAGCCCTCGTAGCCGACGTCGGAGGCGGTGCGCATGGCGCCGGTGACGACTACGGGCGTTTCGCCCGGCACGGTCAGGTCGAGCAGGTAGGCCGTTTCTTCCAGGGTGTCGGTCCCATGGGTGACGACGACGCCGGCCACGCCGGGATCGGCGGCCAGGGCGGCGATACGCTGCCGCAGGCTCCACAGCAGGTCGAGGGTGAAATGGGCGCTGGGCAGGTTGCAGTGCTCCACGACGCGCAGAGGGGGCAGGCCAGCGGGCAGGGATCGCAGGAAATCGGCGCCGGCCAGAGCCGGCACTGCACCGCCTGCCGCCGCGTCGTGCTGCATGGCGATGGTGCCGCCGGTGGTCAAGACTGCGATTTCCATGTGCTTTCTTCCCTAGCTCTTGGCCTCGCCGCGGGTTACAAACCACATGCAGACCATGGCCAGGACCATGAATACCGGCGCCACGATAAAGATCATGCTATAGTTCTTGCCGGTCAGGTCGATGATCCAGCCGTTGAGGATGGGGCCGGCGACGGCCGCCGACGTGCCGGCGATGTAGTAGAGGCCGGTGTAGGTGCCTAACAGCCGGTCGCCTGGCGCCAGGTCGACGACCATGGGCAGGGAGTTGATGTTGATCAGCGACCAGGCGATGCCGCCCAGGAACAGGATGGCGGCGATGGCATAGAGATAGGGCAGCGCCGAGGCCAATAGAAGCAGCACCGTGAGCGCCACCAGGCCGATCAGGATCGTCCGCCGCCGCCCCAATCGCTCGGCGAGCATGCCACCCGGGATAGAAAAGACGATGAAGGTCAGCGAGAAAAAGCCGAGCAGGAGCGACGCCGTGCTTTCAGATACTCCGAGCTTGAAGGTGCCATAGGAGGTAAAGAAGGTCTCGACGGCGTTGTAGCCAACGAACCAGGCAAAGATAGCGGCCAGGATGAGCAGCAGGCTGTTGCGGGCCTCGCGGGGGATATCGCGCACCTGGCGGAGGGTCTCCCACCACTGCTCTTTCTTGCCGGTGTCGGCGGTATACTCTTTCGGCTCACGGATGGCAAGAAAGACGACGAGCACGGCAGCGATTAGGATGATCGAGCCGGCCCAGAAGGGGGCGATTTTGTCCATTTTGTACAGGAACGCCCCACCAAAGGTGGCCAACAGGCTGCCGATGCCGCCCATCATGTTGATCACGCCGTTGGCCCGGGAGCGGAGCGGCGAAGGGGTGATGTCGGGCATGAGGGCGATGACCGGCGTGCGAAAGACGGCCATGGCCAGCAGCATCAAGCCGATGACGACCATGAAAAAGGCAAGCTGGCCACCCAACTGCGCGGTCTGTCCCGACAGCCCGGCCGGAATCTGGTTGACGGCGACAGGGATCAGGGCAAAGGCGACGGCCGCTATCGGCGCGCCGATCAGGATATAGGGCATCCGCCGGCCGATGCGGGTGCGGGTCCGGTCGCTGAGGAGGCCGACTACCGGCTGGATGAGCAGGGCGGCGATGTTGTCGAGGGTCATGATCACGCCGGCCAGCCCGGCGCTCAGGCCAAAACCGGCCGTGGTAGCCTTTTGGGTCTCAAAGGCGGGGTTGCCGGCCTGGAGGAAGATGGGAACGTAAGAGTTGTAGAGCATCCACAGGACGCTGACGCCGAGAAAGCCAAAGCCGAGGAGAAAGGTCTTTTTGTAGTCGAGACGCTGTTTCATTGGGACACCTCCATGTGATTGCCGTATTATACTTGCTCAGGGCAAATATGCAACCATCCAGCATTCTCTAGAACGCCCAGATCAAGGCCATGACCGCGCATACGGCGGTGATGACCAGCGAGACGACAAAGGTGGTGCCGATCACCCGCGATTCCTCACCGATGCGGTCGATGGAGGCCGCAGCGTTTTGCAGCTTGGCCGGGGAGATGACGCTGGCCAGGCCCCCGCCGATGCCGCTGGCCGCGGCGATCAGCAGCCCGGCGGCGCCGATCTTGGCCGCCGTCGACAGGTGCAGCTCGGTCAGCATGGCGATGGCCGAGGTCTCGGAGCCGCTGATAAAGCCGCCCAATAGGCCCAGGAAGGGGGCAACCAGGGGGTAGAGCTGGCCGAAAGCGGACGCCGCCGCCCCGGCCACTACCTGGACCATGTTGCGGTTCGGATCGGCCAACTGCCAGTCGACCCCCTTGCCGGAGTGGTTGATGACAAAGGCGATGGCGAAAAAGATGGCCGCCGCCAGCACGGGCCGCGGCGCCCGCCGCCACCACTTACGCACTGAGGTCTGAAGCTGGGCCCCGGTAGGCCTGAGAAAGGGCAAGGCCAGCAGCGTGCTGACCAGAATCCAGAAGTAGGCCTGCCAAAACAAGCGCACCTTTTCCGGCGAGCCGGGGATGACCTCCACGGCCATGGCCAGCTTGACGAAAGTCAGGTCAAAGAAGGGCAGGAAGGGCAGGTTGACCAGCAGGGAGAAGATAGTCAGGATGATCCAGGGCGAGAGGGCGGCGGCCAGGGATATCCTGCGCTCGGCGGCCAGGTCGGCCTCACTCAGGCTGCTGCGGTCGATCAGGGTCCGGCCGGCGAGCTTGAGGTAGACCAGCATCACCAGCACCACGCCCAGCCCGGCGGCGATGCCGGTGAGGGTAATCAGACCCAGGGCATTCATGCCGATGGCCACCAGGCCGGCGG
>JAFGOG010000116.1 GCA_016926595.1 Anaerolineae bacterium | reverse complement strand
GTGACACTGTTGGCTCTGCTCGCTGCCTGTGGATCCACCCCAGAACCGCAGGTCGTGGAAAGGGTCGTCACCCAGGTAGTCAAAGAGACCGTGATGGTGGCAGGCACCCCCGAGGTGGTCGAAAAAGAAGTCACCAAGGTCGTCCAGGAAACGGTTGAAAAAGAGGTGACGTCCACTCCTCCACCAGCCCGCGACACGATCATCGTTGCCCTCTCGTCGGCGCCGGATACCCTTGATCCAGCCGACCACCGCAACCGCCAATCCGAAACGGTGATCCGCAACATGTTCGACGGACTGGTGACGCGCGACGCGACCAGTGGCGTGCACCTGGAACTGGCCGAGGCGATCAACTGGCTGGACGACACGACACTTGAAGTCACGCTGCGCCAGGGGGTCCTGTTTCACGACGGCGTCGAAATGACCGCCGACGACGTCGTATTCACCTTCCAGCGTATCATCGACGAGAATATGATCGAATATCCCGAGCCGCACACGTCCCCACGCAAAGGTCTCATCGCCCCCCTGGAATCGATCGAGAAAACAGGCGACTATACCGTGGTCATGCACTTTAGCGCCACCTGGCCGGTGGCGATGCAGATGCTCGTCCACCAGCAGATCGTGCCCCAGCACTACCTGGAAGAAGTGGGCACCGAAGGGTTCATCGCCCACCCGATCGGCACCGGCCCCTTCAAATTCGTATCGGCCAAGGGGCTGGACGAGATTGTGATGGAGCGGTTCGACGACTATTACGGCGGCGCGCCCGACCTTGAGCCGGTGGGTCCCGCCTGTGTCCGCCAGGTCGTGTTCAAAGTCATCCCCGAGGCCTCCACCCGCGTGGCGGCGCTGCTGGCCGGCGAAGTAGACATCATCCAGGCCGTGCCCGCCGAGCTCGTGCAGACGCTCGACCAGACCCCGGGCATCCAGGTCAAGGGAGCGGCCGGCACGCAGCCCAAGTGGATGGAGATGAACGTCAACCTGGCCCCCTTTGACGACGTCCGCGTGCGCCAGGCAATGAACTATGCTGTCGATAAAGAGTTGATCATCGACGCCATCTATGGCGGCCGCGCCGTAGCGCTGCCCGGTCCCCTGTCGCCCTACAACAACTTTGTCAACAAGAGCCTGGAGCCCTACGCCTACGATCCCGACATGGCGCTCAGCCTCCTGGCCGATGCCGGCTGGACCGATTCCAACGCCGACGGCATCCTGGACAAGGACGGACAGAATCTGTCATTCACCATCGACACCATCGAAGACTGGCGGCCCCTGGCCGAAGCGGTGGCCGACCAGTTCCGGGCCATCGGCGTCGACGCCAACGTTCGCTTCTGGGAATACAGCGTCGTCAAGCCCATGCTCCAGGCCGGCGAGCGCCAGTCCTACCTGGACGATTGGGGCGACTCGGCCTTTGACCCTGTCGGTCACTACGAGGCCAAGTGGCACGGTTATGTCGAGGGCGCGTCCTATGGTCGCGGCAACTTTTCTGGCTATAACAACGAGCGCGTCAACGAGCTGATCAAGCTGGGTGAAATCACAGCCGACCCTGCCGCGCGGCAAGAGATCTATGATGAGGCACAGCAGCTCGTCTACGACGAGGCGCCGGCCGTGTTCCTGATCCTGCCGGAGGAGGCTGAGGCTGCCCGCGCCGACATCCAGAATTGGACCCCGGCCTCCGACAGCCGCATCAACCTGCACGACGTGTGCATCGGCGAGTAGATCGTTGGCTTTTGTTCGATGCGTGATACATAGTGCGTGACGAGTGATGCGTGATGCGTGACCTGCAGATCACGTATCACGCATCACGTATCACGTGACGGGAGGGAAAGGCCGTGAGAGCCGTCAGGATCATCGAGCGTCTGCTGATCACGGTACCGATCATGTTCGGCGTAGCCATCGTCGTCTTTCTCTTTATGCGCCTCACCCCGGGCGATCCGGTGGACATTATGATGGGCCAGGGTGGGGCGGTCGGTGTCGGCGAGATGGAGCAGTTGCGGAGCGAGTTCCACCTGGACGAGCCGCTCCACGTCCAGCTCTGGCTCTTTCTCAAGGATGCGGTGCGCGGTGACCTGGGCTACTCCTACACGCAAAAGCGGCCTGTCAGTGAGCTCATCGCCGAGCGGCTGCCGGCGACGATCGAGCTGGCGGCGGGTGCGCTCCTCTTCTCCTTGATCGTCGCCATCCCCATTGGCATCGTTTCCGCAGTGCGACAGCACTCGCTGCTAGACCAATTCAGCATGGGGGCTGCCTTCCTCGGCACCTCCATGCCCGCCTTCTGGCTCGGCATCATCCTCATCCTGTTCTTCGCGGTGCGCCTGCACTGGCTGCCCGTGCAGGGGCGCCTCACCTTTGGCGTGCCTCTGGACTATGTGACCGGTTTTTACGTCGTCGACAGCATCCTGACGCGCAACGGGCCCGCGCTGGTCAGCAGCCTCAAGCACCTGGTGCTCCCTTCGATCACACTGGGTGCGGCCGTGGCGGCCGTCGTCGCGCGCGTGCTGCGCTCGAGCATGGTCGAGATCTTGCGCCAGGATTATATCACGCTGGCGCGCGCCAAGGGCCAGATGGAATCGCTGGTGGTGATGAAACACGCCCTGCGCAACGCCCTGATCCCCACCGTGACCGTGGTCGGACTGCAGATCGGCACGCTGCTCGGCGGCAACATGATCGTAGAGACGGTCTTTAGCTGGCCCGGATTGGGGCGGATGGTAGTGAAGGCCATCTTTGAGCGTGACTTTCCGCTGGTGCAGGGTTCGGTCATGATCTATGCTTTCACCTTTGTCATCGCCAACCTGGTCGTCGACGTGCTGTATACCTACCTGAACCCCAAGATCGAGATGTAGCCGGATTCGTGGAGGAAAAGGATGGGAGTGATGACCCCGGTGCAGACGGCCATTTCCCGTAGAGCCTATCTATGGCGCATCCGCCTCAGGCTGCTGCGTGGCAACCTGCGCGAGTTCTGGCTCGAGCTGCGTACCCGGCCCCTGGCCCTGCTGGGCGGGATCGTGGTCGTGCTCTACCTCCTCGCGGCCATCTTTGCCGCCCAGATCTCGCCCCACGACCCGACGCTCGGCAACCTGCGCGTGCGCCTGCGGCCCCCTGCCTGGCAAGAAGGCAGCAATCCCGAGTACTTGCTGGGCACCGACGACCAGGGCCGTGACCTGCTCACCCGCATCATCTACGGATCGCGCATCTCGCTGCTGGTCGGGTTCCTATCCGTCGGCATCTCGGTGGCAGTGGGCACCGGCCTCGGGGCGCTGGCTGGCTACTATCGCGGCCTGCTCGACCAGGTCCTGTCGCGCTTTGCCGACCTGCTGCTGGCGTTTCCGTTCCTCATCTTTGCGATCGGCATGATGGCCTTCCTCGGGCCCGGCTTCTGGAATCTGATCCTGGCGCTCACCTTCAAGGGCTGGGTCGAGTTCTTTCGCCTGGTGCGCGGCGAAATGTTTGCCGAAAAGCCCAAAGAGTACGTGGAGGCGGCCAAGGTGGTGGGCCAGTCGAACCTGGTCATCATCGGCAGCGAGATCCTGCCCAACATCATCCAGTCGGTCTTTGTCCTGGGCACGCTGCGCATGGGCTTTATGATCATCATGGAAGCCAGCCTCAGCTTCCTCGGCCTCGGCATCCAGCCTCCCACGCCTGCTTGGGGGTCGATGGTCGCCTCAGGCCGAGACTATATGCTCACCGCCTGGTGGGTATCCACCCTGCCCGGCATCGCCATCTTGATCCTGGTGCTGTCGATCAACCTCTTTGGTGAAGGCCTGCGGGACATTCTCGATCCCCGGCTAAAGGTAGAGTAGGAAGGTGTGCGCTGTGGAACAAGAGACCGGCACAAAGGACCCGGCGGTGCTGCTGGAGCTCGACGACTTGACCACAGTCTTTCCGACCCGGCGCGGGCTGGTGCGGGCCGTGGACGGCCTCACTTTCCGGCTGCGCCAGCGTGAAAAGCTGGGCATCGTCGGCGAATCGGGCTCCGGCAAGAGCGTGACGCTGCTCTCGATCCTGAGGCTGGTGCCGCCTCCAGGCCGGATCGTTCAGGGCACCGTCCGGTTTCGCGGCGAGGGCCTGGGCGCCAAGTCAGAGCGCGAGATGCGCGCCCTGCGCGGCAAGGACATCGCCATGATCTTTCAGGACCCCATGACGACACTGAACCCGGCTTTTCGCGTCGGAGACCAGATTCGCGAGTCGCTGCGCATCCACCACACCGTACCGTCGCCCACCGGCTGGCTGCCGCGCTTCCTGGACAGGGGGCGGAGAGCCGCCGAGAACGAGCGCGTGTGGCAGGCGATGGCCGACGTGGGCATCCCGGTGCCAGATCAGAATGCGCGCCGCTACCCGCACCAGTTCAGCGGCGGCATGCAGCAGCGTGCCCTGACCGCCATCGCCCTGGCGTGTGAGCCCCAGGTCCTGCTCGCCGACGAGCCGACGACAGCCCTCGACGTGACCATCCAGGCGCAGATCATGGCCCTCCTCGATGAGATCAATGCCGCGCACGGCACGGCCATTGTCCTGGTGACACACAACCTGGGGCTGGTAGCCGAGTTCTGCGACACGATTCTCGTCATGTATGCCGGGCAACTAATGGAAAGGGGCACCGCCAGCCAGATCATCGAGGACCCGATGCATCCCTACACACGTGGGTTGCTGGCCTGTCTGCCCAAGATCCGGGCACAGCGAGACAAGATCTTGCCCATCCCCGGCCTGGTGCCCGACCTGGCGCACCTGCCGCCGGGTTGCTCCTTCTCACCCCGGTGCACCGACGCCATGCCGGAATGCGCCACGGGCCAGGCCCCACCGCTCAAGACACTGCCCGACGGGCGCCGGGTTCGCTGCCTGCTGTACTGAAGACAGGGAGGGTCAGGGTGCCGACACAACCGTTGGTCGAAGCACGCGGGATCAAGATGCATTTTCCCATCCACCACAGCCTGCTCGTCAAGCTGCTGACCAGGCGCAAGGACGAGTGGGTCAAGGCCGTAGATGGCGTGGATTTACAAATTTTTCCCGGCCAGACAGTAGGCCTGGTGGGAGAATCAGGCTGCGGCAAGACGACGCTGGGCCGGGTGCTTACCCGGCTCTACGAGCCAACAGCCGGCCAGGTCCTGTTCCGGGGGATGTCTCTCGACAATGGCACGGCCCACGGGGAGGCGATCCTGTTTGACGAGGGATTGTCGGTACCCGACGGCAAGCCTTTCTCCCGCTCGAGTTTTTACCAGACCACCCAACTGATCTTTCAGAATCCCTACTCGTCGCTAAATCCGCGCAAGACGGTGCGGCAGATCGTGTCGGTGCCGCTCAGGAACCGCGGGCTGAGCGATCCCCTCGAGATTGAAGCCGAGGTCGCCGGCCTGCTGCGCAGGGTGGGGATCCCCGAGCAACGTATGGACGCCTACCCCCACCAGTTCAGCGGCGGCCAGCGCCAGCGCATCGGCATCGCCCGTGCGCTCGCCATGCATCCCCGCTTCATCGTCTGCGACGAGCCGGTCTCGGCCCTTGACGTGTCGATCCAGGCCCAGGTCATCAACCTGCTGGCCGAGCTCCAGGAAGAGTTTGACCTGACCTACCTGTTCATCGCCCATGACCTGAGCGTAGTCCACTATGTGAGCGACCGTGTGGCGATCATGTACCTGGGCAAGATCGTCGAAGAGGGGCCCACGGATATGGTGTTCGCCCGGCCCGCCCACCCCTACACCCAGGCGCTCGTGGCTGCCGTGCCGGTGGTGGACAGGGAAGCCCGCCGGGAACGGATCATCCTGGAAGGAACCGTGCCCAGCCCGCTTAATCCGCCCACGGGTTGCCGGTTCCACACGCGCTGCTTTGCCAAGATCGGGGCCATCTGCCAGGAACAGGAGCCTGCCTTCGTCACCGTCGGCAAAGGCCACCATGCAGCCTGTCACTTGCTCGGCTGAGGCGCAAAAAATCGTGGGGGACGGTAGGGCGGATTGCCAATCCACCCTACCGTCCCCCACGTTATTGAGAGGATACTGTCCCTCTATATCACACTAGCTGAAGCAGCTCCGGTAGATCTTTTCGTAGCCCTTCACGTCAATGTCGCGTGGGTTGCCCATCGTCTGCGGGTCGTTGTACGCCAGCTCGGCCAGCATCGGGATGTCCGCCTCCGGAATCCCCATCTCCGGCAGCGTCGGGATGCCCACGTCCTCGCTCAACTGCGCC
>JAFGOG010000614.1 GCA_016926595.1 Anaerolineae bacterium | reverse complement strand
TCGTGATCATTTTGCGATCGCCTTCGATAAGGACGAAATCAAAGAGCGAATCAGGCTAATGCGGAGCAGGCAGTTGAGTGATGCTGACTTGCGAACGCGATTCAACTTGCGCGATAATCGTGACTGGCAGTTGTCGCGCGCCCGGAAGCAGTTGCGGGGTGATCCCAATTGGGCGGATTCGATCTTGTTGAGCTCCTATCGGCCTTTTGATCGACGCTGGTGTTATTTCAGCACGGTGGCGATGGATTATCCCAGACGCGAGTTACTGGACCATGTGGCTCAGAAACCGAACCTCTGTCTCAACATTGTCAGGCAAACCAAGATGTCTGACTGGCAACATGCTGTTGCTTCAAAAGCTCCAACCCCAGCGCTGTTTGTGGAGATAAAAGATGGATCTACGGTTTTCCCGGGATATCTCTACCCTGATATCAAGAATGCCACACTCTTTGATCGACAGAAACCCACGGATGCACCGGGAGGTCGTCGCCCCAACCTGGCCCCCGAATTCATCGCCGCCTTGAGCGAGACGCTGGGATTGCGCTTTGTCCCGGATGGTTGCGGTGATTTGTTGGCCACTTTTGGCCCGGAAGATGTGCTGCACTACACCTACGCCGTCTTGCACAGCCCAGCTTACCGCACGCGCTACGCCGGCTTTCTCAAGATCGACTTTCCCCGCCTGCCGCTGACCTCGGACCGGGCGCTATTCGCCCGCCTGGTCGGCCTGGGCGCGGACCTGGTGGCCCTGCACCTGCTGGAAGATGACTACCCCGCCGCCTCGTGGAACCAGGGTGGGCGACCGCGAGGGTCGCCCCTACGGCGCCCCACCACTACCTTTGTCGAAAGAGCCACCGGCACTACGGTCGGCGCCTTCGGCAAGAGCACGTGCTACCAGGATGGCTGCGTCTACCTGGACACCTCGCAGCGCGCGCGCAGCTCCTATTTTGAGGGCGTGCCGGCGGAGGTGTGGAATTTCCAGGTCGGCGGCTACCAGGTGTTGTACAAGTGGCTCTACGACCGGCGGGGCGCGGGCGGCGAGCCGGGGCGCACGCTGACCGAGGAGGACGTTGCCCACTACCAGCGCATCGTGGTGGCGCTCCAGGAGACGATGCGCTTGATGGGGGAGATCGACGCGGTGATCGAGGCGCATGGGGGGTGGCCGATTGAGTAGTGTTTGGACCACGAAGGGTGGTAGTATCTGGACCACGAAATGAGCGGAATATTCGGACCGCGAAAGGCACGAAATGGACGAAAGGCACGAAAGGGGGGTGCTCCCGGGGCGCGAGCGTTTTCTTTCGTGTTTTTCGCGGCCTTTCGTGGGCGTTCGTGGTCCAAAGGTCTATGTGGTCCAAAGGTCTCCGCGGCCTGACAAGCATGTAAATCATGAACAACACGATTTGACAGGAGCGCAACCATGGCGGCATCGCGATCGAAAAAGGGGTACGATTTCAGCCGGCTGTCCTACGATACACTCGGCGCGTGCATCGACGTGCAGCGCCAGTTGGGCCTGCACTGCATGGAGGTCGACTATCAACGTGCGCTGGAGCTGGCACTGCCGAAGAAGGGCTTGCAGTACCAGCGCGAGGTGGAAGTGCCGATCCTCTATGACGGGCAGGTGGTGACAAAGCGGCGCGTCGATTTCGTGGTGTGGAATGAAGAGGGAGAGCTGATCCTGGAGACCAAGGCGCGCAGCCAGATCCTTGACGAGGACGTGGAGCAATGCTTGCTCTATCTGCACAACGGCGACTACCGGTTGTGCCTGCTTGTGAACTTTGGGGAGAAACCGATGGGCATCCAGCGGCTGGTGCACACGCCAGAGCTACAGCAGCAGTGATGGAACGCTTGCCACTGAGTGATTCGGCGCCCGCGTGTTTTTGAGGCAGAGGAGGTCAGGACAATGATCGTCGAATTCGAAGGATTTCGACCGGCAGACTTTGGGGAGCTGGAGGGCTCGACCTGGCGGGGTCGAGCGTCGCTGGGTGGGGTGCTGGCACGCGATTTGCGCGACCAGTTGGGCCGGCCCTTTCAATCGTGGGGCGTGCGGCGCCGGCTGGAGCTGCACCTGGCGTACCCGGACGCGTACGATTTTTACGATCCGTGGCCCTATGCCAAGCTGTTTGTGTACACCTGGAAGAACGTGGAGGTCGGGCTCTACCTGGAGACGCCTGGCCTGCAAGATCCACGCGATAGTGTCGATAGGTACGTGCACTGGCGGAACTTTCGCGACCGGCTGCAAACGAGCACGGCAATACAGACGGCGCTGTTGGCGGCGATGATCAACCACAGCATGTACGTGCGCGACCTGTATCGCTCGGTCGAGGAGGGGGCACTGGGGTGCCAATTCCGGGCTTCTGGCGGGCGCATGCAGCGGCGGGATGCATTGGATGGTCCGTGGGTCGACGTCAAGCCTGACAGCCTGTTTCGCCGGCTGGCGCAACTGCCGGAAGAGAAGTGGGTGGATCTGCACGTGTTCACGGCCATCCCGCAGCAGGAGGCGATCGACCTGGGGCCGGGGGTGAGCGGGCGGATCTTGACGATATTGCGGGCGTTGGCGCCGGTGTATGATATGGTGGTGAGCAAGTGATGGGTTAGCGGGCAAAGGAGGAGTTGGACATGAATGACGAGCAAGCCTTTGAGACGCTTCTGGCCAGCGTGGCAGCGGCACTGGACGAGAGCTTGGCGCGACATGCCCAGGCTGCCCTGCAAGGCGATCTCGACACGCTGAACGCGGAGGCCGACCGGCAGCGCAAGCTCGTGGGCACCCGCACTCAACTCCAGATCCTGCGAGATGCGTGGCCCTTGCCGCTCGCTGAACCGCCGGCAGCCCCTCAGCCGGAGCCCCCACGCCGCACGAGAAAGCAGGGGGCGCGCACGAAAAAGCTCAAGCGTGGGCAAAAGACACCGCAGGGTGTCTACTATCTACCTATCCTCCAGGCCTTGGAGGAGATGGGCGGTCGCGGCGTGGTGGCCGATGTGCTGGATCGGGTGGGCGAGATCATGGCCGACGAGCTAAACCAGTATGACCGTGCTCCCCTGAAAACGGGCGATATCCGCTGGCGCAACACTGCCCAATGGGCGCGCCACGAGATGAAGGAGCAGGGCCTGCTGGCAGGCGACTCGCCGATGGGGATCTGGGAGATGACGGAGCGGGGACGGAGGTATCTGTGCGAGCGGGAAGCGTAAAGCTCTGGGCAAGCTCTCGTCTTCTTTTGTCGAAACAAACTTTCTGGGGAGGCCTTGTAAAGGCCTCAGGAAAGACCAGGTTCCCTATCATGGAAGGATAACGCAGATGAATGCACAAACTACCAAGCATCTTTCTGTCCGCCTTGCCTGGCATGACAGCGGGTGGAATGGATGCATCTGCCGCGATCCCAAGGCCAACACCTATTGCGTGGGGCAGTATTCCTATCAGGCTGATCAGATCGTCCGCGATCGCAGTCTGGACTGGGAACAGCCCCTGGCCGGACAGCCTTGCAGCACGGTGGATGGTACACCTCCATGCATTCACAGTATCAATGCGTTTGGGCCTGATGAGTTGGAAGGATACGTGCCACCGCCATCGTGGTTTGGCGACGGCACGCAGGTCAAAAAATGGAGATTGGCGCCCTATACCGTCTCGACCTGGCCCTACGAAGAGATGTACAAAGATGAGGTGCTCAATCCCAACAATCGCCCCAAGTACGATCCGGTGAAACGGCGCCAGGCGGCCAACGAGTTTTTTGGCCAGATCAGCCCCGATCGCAGCCTCATCTTTTACTATGCCAACTATAGTAACCCTTTTAGCGAGAATGACCAGTATTTCTATGTTGTAGTCGGCGCTGGCCGCGTCAAGAAGGTCGGCCCAGAACTCACCTGGATCGGCCAATCGGCCGACAAAGAAAAGAACTATGGCCCCAACGCCTGGGTAAGAGACATCACGTCCCACTACCCGGACCAGGGCCTCCGTATACCCTACCATCTCTACATGGATCGCCCCGATGTTCTGGAGCGCATCCTTTTTGTGCCCGAGAACTCGAGGCAATTCAAGTATGCTACCCGCCACATCTCGGACGACGGCGCTCTGGGGCTGGTCGAGCGCCTCAGCGAGATCGCAGGCATCCTGCAAGAGATCGGCGACACGAGCGAGAACTGGCAGGCGCGCCAGGCTTGGTTGGCCTCGGTGATGGCCGAGCTGTGGCAGAGCCGAGGTCTCTATCCCGGTCTGCTGTGTGTGTTGGATTATCTCAAGTTCAGCGAGGCGATCCCCTACACTATGAAGCAGTCCCCCATTCGTTGTGAGCGCGAGGTGAAGGATGCGCTATTCGCCTTCCTCCAGGGAGACGTGGACGCAATTTCGGGCCTGGCGCTGGATGAAAAGCGCGTCAAGGCGGTGCGTAAGCAGTGGCGCTACCTCGAGCCGGCCCAGCAATCGCTCCTACGTGATATACTGCCCCGATTTGACTTTCAGACTGACCAGATTCGCCGCATCGTGGACAAGCCAGAAAGCGCCAGCATCTATGCCAGCCATGCCGAGTTGGTCGAAAATCCGTACATCCTCAGCGAGCAATACGTCGGTGATGGCCCCGATGACCAGATCTCTTTTAGCCAGATCGATCACGGGGTATTCCCTTCACCCGACCTTGGCGTGGAGCCAGAGCTAGAGCCTGACGACTGGCAGCGCCTGCGCGCCCTGTGCGTCGAGCAGCTCCAGCGGGCGAGCCAGCACACCTTCCTACCGGCTGACCAGGTGCTATACGGACTCAACCACAGGCTCAGCTTTCTTCCAGAGTGGAAGCGCGCTCAATTCAAGCTGCGCCACCTGGAAGTGGAGCAAGACGAGATGAGCGGCGCCCTTACCTACCGCCGCGAAGGCGATCATCTTTACCTCTACCGCAAGTCTATTTTTGAGGACGAGCGGCTGATCGAGACAACCTTGCGCCAGCTTGCCACCCGGCCAGATATCCAGTTGCGTTTCCCTGTTACGGAAGGGCATTGGCGTACTTATCTCTACGACACCACCAGCCCATTGGCCGCATCTCACCCCGGCGAATACGAAAAGGCCATTGTCCAACAGATCGAGGTGTGCCAGCAGATCTTTCGGAGACCTACCAGCGTTCTGTGCGGTGCTGCCGGCACGGGCAAAACAACGGTCGTAGCGGCCATTATCCAGGCGATCGAAAAGGCGCACGGTACCGGCACCTCTTTTCAACTGCTTGCCCCCACCGGCAAAGCGGCCGACCGCCTGCGCGAACGGACAGGGAAAGATGCAGCCACGCTCCACTCTTTTCTGGTGCGGCGCGGCTGGCTCAACGACAACTTTACCTTCAAGCGGCGTGGCGGGCAGCGTGAAGAAGGCATCACCACCTACATCATCGACGAGTCTTCAATGCTCGACCTGCCGCTGCTGGCTACCTTCTTCCGCGCCGTCAATTGGAACTCGGCGCAGCGCCTCATCTTTGTCGGCGATCCGAACCAGTTGCCACCCATCGGCACCGGCAAGGTGTTTGCCGATCTCATCGATTGGCTCAAAGAGGAAATGCCGGAACACATCGGTGAGTTGACAACCAACATGCGCCAGTTGCGCAACCGGCTCACCGGCGGCGGCACGGGCATCCTGGACCTGGCTTCGCTGTACATCCGGCGCGAGTTGGCTGAGGAAAAATCTGCCGACCTGGACGCGCAGGAGGACGAGGTACTCGCGCGTGTGCAAGAAGGTGGCGATGTCGCCGGCGACCTGCGTGTCCTCTACTGGCAAACGACCGATGACCTGGAAAAGCTGTTGGTCGAGACGATTGTCCGTGACATGGAGCAAGACACGGGGCGCGAGTTCGAGCCTGAACGCCCATACAGCTTGTGGCATGCGGCTATGACGAGGGAGGACAAGACACAAAACCCCGAAGCCTCACAGGTCCTTTCCCCCTATCGCGGCGATCTGTTTGGCATAGAGCATCTGAATCTGGTGCTGCAACAGCACAAGAACGGCTGGTGGGTGGAAAATAAAGGTACGGTGGGTGGCGTCACGGTCTATGATAAGGTGATCCAGGTCATCAACCGCCCCCAATCCAGGCCAATCAAGGCCTGGAACACTCAGGCCAGGGGAAACGAGTGGATCCAGGTATTCAACGGCGAGATCGGCATGACCAAGATCCACGCCTTTGACAGCAAGAAATGGAAGTGGCCTGGATTCCATCTCTCCCAGTTCCAGGTCGTGTTCAGTCGCAAGCAGCAGTACTGGGTGGAATACGCGTCCGAAAACGCCGTCACCGAGAACCTGGAATTGGCCTATGCCATCTCGGTGCACAAAGCCCAGGGCAGCGAATTCCAAAGAGTGTACTTCATTCTACCCAAGCACAAGCGCGGCCTCTTGTCGCGAGAGTTGTTCTACACCGGCATGACCCGCGCTCAAACGCACTGTACGCTGTTGGTCCAGGAGGATATATCGCCCATCCTGAGCCTGCGCCGCATCGAGAACTCGCACATCGCGCGCATCAACTCGTCACTGTTCCGCTTTCGCCCTGTTCCGCCCCAATATCAGACGATGCATGAATGGTACGAGGAGGGCAAGATCCATCGTACGCTCACGGAGCAAATGGTGCGCTCCAAGTCGGAGGTCATCATCGCCAACATGCTTTTTGATCGGGACATCCCCTTCCAATATGAAGTGCCTTTGTATGCCCCTGATGGTACTTTCTACCTGCCGGACTTTACCATCAACTGGCAAGGGGAGGAGTGGTATTGGGAACATCTGGGTATGCTCCACGATGAAAACTATCGGAATCATTGGGACACCAAGCAAGCCTGGTACAGGAAGCATGGCTTTGCCGCCCATCTGGTTACAACGTCTGAGGTCGGGGGATTCGACAGCCGCAGCGTCCTGCAGGTCCTGCGCGAGCGGTTTGGGATTTAGCCTGACAGCGTCTGGAGATTGTACTGAATGCACGTCATGGCAAGTGAGAGCGAGCATGAATGAGCATCTATCCGACGCGACGGTCCGACACCTGACGCTTGGTGAGCGGCCGCCCCCGGGGACGGGGGCTTGAGCCTTGTTCGAAAAGTATTGGCTACGAGGAGGAGGAGCGATGTACGAACCGAGCTTCCAACGCACCGACGCCTTGATCGCGATGATCGGCCGCATCGAGGCGGCGCGCGCGGTGGTGCTGCGCGCCCCCATTGCCGCGCAGTGGGAGTCGCAACTGCGGCACGATGCCCTGGTCCGCAGCGCCCATCACTCGACCAGCATCGAGGGCAACCCCCTTTCACTGGAAGAGGTTACGGACCTGATCGAAGGCCGCGGCGTGACGGCCCATCCGCGCGAAAAGCGCGAAGTCCTCAACTATGTCGAGGTGTTGGACTATATCGACCGCCAATACCAGAACCGCCCGGACAAATCCATCACCGAGGAGACGATCCTCGAACTGCACCGCCTGGTCGTGCACGACATCCTGCCGGAGCACGAGTCGGGGTGTTACCGCCGCGTGCCGGTGGTGGTTGCGGTCCCGGCCACAGGGGAGGTGCGCTTTCGTCCACTGTCCTGGAACGAGGTGCCGGCGCTGATGACAGACTTTGCTGCCTGGCTCAACGGCGAGGCAGCCGGCGCCCTCATGCCTGTGCTCCACGCGGGCATTGCCCACTACGAGTGCGTCCGCATTCACCCCTTCGTGGACGGCAACGGGCGCACAGCCCGCGCCCTGGCTACCCTGATCCTCTACAAGCGGGGTTTCGACACCCGGCGCTTTTTTGCCCTGGAGGAGTACTATAACGTGGACCGGCAGTCCTACTACGAGGCACTGGCCGCGGCCGATCAGAGCGGCGACCTGACCGAATGGCTGGAGTACTTTGTCCAGGGGATTGCCGTGGAGATGGTGCGCTTGGAGGAGCGCATCACGACTCTGGAGCGGATCGTGGGCCAGGCGGCAGTGCCACAGACGGTTGCCCTGGACCTGCACCCACGCCAGATCCGAGCCCTGGAGTTCCTGTCACGCGAACCGCGCCTGACGACCGAGATCTACCGTCAATGGAATCGCGTGGCCCGCGCCACGGCCCAGCGGGACCTGGCGGACCTGGTCGCCCGCGGGTTGCTGCGACAGCGCGGCGTAGGGCGGGGGACGCACTATGTCCTGGCCGGGCCCGATGAGGCGCAACCGGCCCCGGATGAGGCGTAAAATGAGGCGGGAACAGGTCGATCACCCTATAGAAGTGCTCGACCTCTCGGTGCGCGCCTACAACAGCCTCAAGCGTGCTGGCATCAATTGGGCTTCGCAGGTCCTTTCTCTCACTGACGACGAGTTGCTAGACATCCAGGGGATCGGCATCAGCACGTTGGGCGGGATCAAGATCAGGCTGGAGCGATACCGGAAGGCAATGCTGGTGCGACCTGTACAACAGCAATCCACCCCACCGCTGACACAGGCCGACCCTGCCCAGGTTGAACCATCACCCGGCGATGTTTCGATCGATGTGCTCGATCTCTCGGCGCGCGCCCACAACTGCCTCATTCGGAGCCAGGTTCGCACCATATCCCAATTGGCCGTGCTCACGGACGAACAACTGCTCGATATCCGAAATCTTGGGGTCGGTTGCCTGGCCGAGATCCGTCAGAAGATCGAGGCGTATCTGCAGAAGCACCCCGAAGGGCGGAAACTACCGACGGTCAGCTCTGAGGAGCAGCGCCCGCCTCCAGCGCCTCGATATCGCCCACCGCTGGTACCTGTCGAGCTGCGGGCACGAGCAGCCAAGCTGCCTCTGGAAGACATTTCTGTTGCGCGCTTGCTTCTGCCCTCGAAGGATGCTGATTTTTTGTCACGGTGCGAGATCTCTTCGGTCGCCATGCTGATGGAGCAGCCGGCAGATGCCTTTGTGCCAGGTTCGCCCGTTCCCGAGCGGGTAAATCGTTACCTGCAGTGGCTCGTCAGGCAAGATGAAAAGACATGGCGCGAAGAGGTGGCGGGACAGCGGATCAGCCCCATGCACTCTCTCTTGCTCGAGGGGGAAACGCTAGATGATCTGACCACCCGGTGGCTCGAGGCCATAGGCGAGCGAGAGCGGCGCGTGCTCGAAGGGCGCTTTGCCGGAAGGACCCTGGAAGAGATCGGCCAGGAGTTGGGATTAACTCGCGAGCGCATCCGGCAGCTCGAAACCCGTGCGATCAAACGGCTCAAAGGCGTCCGGCTTCAGTTGTCGGTGGCCTCGTTAGATGCGCTGTTGGCTCAGGCGTTGACAGATGCAGGCGGACTGATGACCGCAGATGAAGCACGTGAAGTCCTGGTCGAGACGGTCACGATCGGAACGGCGGACGTGGCGTGGAGTACCTGGCTGTTGCTCAACACGAGTGGTCAACTACAGGAACTTTCTGCCGAGCAGCTATGGGGGCTGGCCAGTAGACCTCTGCACCTGGTACCAGTGATACGGCACTGCCTCACTGAACTGCATGCCGCAGGGGTCAGGCCTACATCTGGCGACGAACTTCTGTCGCACTTGACCGCGACCGAACTGTTGGAACCACTCAAAGGGGAGTTGGACGCCGCGTTCGTCGCGGCATGCTACCGAACGATGCGCCTGCCGAGCATTCCGGCGCAGGTACCTATGCCGGAGCAGAGGCTGAAATTGCCGACTCGACAAGATGTTCCGCCCGAGAGAGGCGAACCCAAAGGGCTGTCATTCAAGCTATATGAATGGGAGCAGCGCCTGCGTCCCCTGGTTGGACAAGTTGAGCTGCTGGGGGAAATTCCTCTGACGGCTGAGGAGACGACTGATCTGGCCAAAGCCGTTGACGCACGGTTGCGAAAAACAAAGCTGTCAGAGGTTGTGTCAATTTTCAGGCGCCAGTACCCTTGCTCCCTGGCTGTGTTCCTGGTGGCGCAAGGGGTCTATGGCTACAGTGGCGTAGATGGGTACTGGCCCAACGTGAGCCGGGCGCTCGGTCGAAACCTACACCCAGGATGGACCGGGCAGTTGGGCCTGCTGTTTGAAACGGTGCTGACCGATCTGGGCCTCCCCCTCTTTCCCGATCTCGGCGGCCATCGCTTTGTGACCCTGATCCTGTTGCACGGCGGCATCCCGGACTATTGCCTGGACGACTTTTTTGCCAACATGTTGCAGCCCGGCGTCACCCGGGCTCGTTACGCGGGCATGTCGGCGGCTGAATTGATCGAGGAGTGGCGCTGGCGCGCCAGCGGCCGCCACGTTACCGACAAGCCGGTGCTCTACTTTCTTGAATTTGGCGGGCTGGTAGCCCAGGACTTTTGCGAGCGCTGCCTGGAGATGGCCCGTGAGACGGCCGAGTCAGGGATCGTACCCGAAGCCGCAGAAGTGGGGCTGCCGCCGCGCGTAGTCTCCGCCTACAGCCGCTGGATTGCAGAACAGGACATCGCCCAGGTGCGCCGCGAGGCGGGAGATCGCTGGGGGCTGCGCAAACCGGAGGTGCGCGCCGATCCATGGGGGGAGGGGATTCTGCTGGAACTGCCCCCGCAGCAGGTGCCGGTGATGGCGATCCAGGCCGACATTGCCTGGCAGATCCAGGTGGGCGAGACAATGCTCAGTGTGCCGGTGCGCGTGCGCAGGAGTGGGTTCGATTGGAAAACCGTGCCCGAGTC
>JAFGOG010000613.1 GCA_016926595.1 Anaerolineae bacterium | reverse complement strand
GTGAACACGCTGAGTCCAGTCTCCACCACCGTCCCAGTATAGAAACCCATCCCTGTTAACCAACTGCCAGTACTGAACCGGCTGACCGAAGGCAGTATATCCCTGAAGAGGCCCCGAGACAGTGAAAACCTGACCATCAATTACCGCTTCCTGGCCATTATAGAACTGAGTATCATAGGGCACTATGCCAAAGTACCGCCACTTCCATGACGGGTCAGAGGGTAGTGAGCTAGCAAGCAAGTAACCCGTCGACACAGAATAAAAGTTATCGTACTCTGCACTGTCCCACCCCTGTGGATTTGGATCGTACCATTGGAAGCTATGAGCGCGAACCGTGTCTAGGGCAGTCAAGTCAGTAAAATCCCGCGTATGGTGTGTGCCGACATTGTAGTACTCGTCTCCCCTGATGTAGCCTTCCCCATCCCAGCGCAGCGAGAGGCCAACAAACATTGGATAGATTGTTATATACTGGACGTTGCTCCAGGCACTGTCGGCCCACTGATTGCGAGCCTTGACCCGATAGTGGCAGGTACCTGGTGTTTTCCCAGTCCCCGGCACCGTCCAGGCTGCGCCACTACCCTCAAAAACAACTCGCGCATCGGAGAACGATGCGTCATTCGCTTCCTCTAGAATAAAACTCGTAGCGTTCTGCGACCAAGACCAAGAAACGGTATAGTAGTTGTCCGCGTCGGCATTGTCAATGATGTTGAGGAGCGGTGTTTCAGGCGCCGGCGGCCACGAACGTACGACAATTGGCAGACACACTGTCACGGCTGCCGACGAGACATTAGCTGTAGAGAGATTACTCTGCCCGGCAAGATTATCCGGCTGGGCGAGAGCCGGATCAATGCCACGTACACTACCGAACATCAATCCGACGGCACCCAGAAACAGCACGATCATTACCAAAGGGAACGCACCACCGATGAGTCCTTTTGCTGGCATAGCACTACTCCTTTCGATGTGTGTTCGTGCTCACTCCCCGCAAGGAGTTCTACAAAAATGGTAGATGTGATGTGCACGTTTGATGCTGGTGGTAAAACATCGCTCATGTGTGTCAGGCTTGAATGCCCAAATTATAAAGCGAGGGTTGATTAAGTACAAGTTTCAAGGTCAATGATCCCAGTGGTGGAATGGCCTAGAAAAGGCCAAGAATGGCTGTGGGAAGCAACAGGACTTTACAAACGGATGGGCAAGAGCAACATGACGTAGGCGGTATTTCCGTACGGAAACACCGCACCGTCCATGCTGCCGCCGAGCCGCCCTCCCCCACTTTGCACTTTTGCTTCGCCGGTGGTATAATACCGCCGAAGAAAAAAGCCTCGCGGCTCTGATCCAGCCCGAGGCATGTCCCCCGGCGCGATGCGGGCGCCAAGGTGCGGCCAGTATACCACAGGAGCCCGCCCCGTGCAAGGGGTGGGGTCTTTGTTCTTTGTTTCTAGTGCATTTCCGTTGGGGGATCCTTTGACACGAGAATCTGACAAGACCATGTGGCGGGCAAGTGGGACATATCTCCCCACCAATGCCTCCAAGGCCGGCCTCCTTGAAGAGACTCGTCAATTCCTTCTCGTCTATGCCGAGACCCAGGACGTAGATGCAGCGGCTGAGCAGCTCAAGGACGGCGGGCTGCCACAACGCTCGCGCGAGACGCGTGGGGTGATTGTTCATAGAATCAAGCGGCGACTGACTCTTTGGCAACCTCCCGCCTGGGTTCTGTCTGACCTGGCCGCGCATGCTGCCGAGCCGACCCTGGAAGCACTGCGCGTCGCCCTGCTGCTGCACGTTTGCCGGCAGGACGCGCTGTTGTACGACGTGGTGCAGCAGGTCATTGTGCCGCGCTGGCGCGCGGGCGAGATCGAGATCCTCGCTACGGACGTGCAGAAGCTGCTCGACCAGGCCGAGCCGGTCCACCGCGAGATCGCCGGCTGGAGCCACGAGACGCGCACCAAGCTGGCGGGCAATGTGCTGTCGATCCTGCGCGACTATGGCTTGTTACAGGGTGCGGCCCGCAGTCCGCACAGGCGCATCATCGAACCCGTGGTCCCACCGGCAGTGGTCAAGCACCTCGTCAGGCTGCTGCTGGCCGAGGGGGTCACGCCCGGCGAGCTGCCCTTCCATCCGGACTGGCACTTGTGGCTGTGGGAGCCGGACCGGGTGAAAGCAACCCTTGACACTCTGGCTGGAAAAGAGCTATGGACGAGCTGACCCAACGCCTGGAATACCTGCTGGAGCGGCTGCGCACCACCTACGACGGCATTGGCCACAGCAGCGGCCGGCCCTACGTCTACCTGGTCTATCCGCCCGACCAGGAGCGAGCCATGCGCCGGCTGGCCGACGAGCACCTGCACAACACCGATGCCCTCTGTTTTTACCATCTCGACCTCCTGCCCATCACCATCGCCGCCCTGGCCGGGCAGGAAGAACGGCGCCAGCAGTTGCTGCAAGATCCTACGAAAGGCAAGGGTGCGTCCGAGTCGATCCTTCGCCTGTGGGGTCGCCAGGTGAGCCGCACCGTGCAAGAAGAGCTATCCACCGGTGCCTGCGGCCGCCCGGTGGTCGTGCTCAGGGGCCTGGCCGCGCTCCATCCGCTGGGCAATCCCACCAGCCTGATGGAGGCCGTGGCCGAGAGCGAGCCGCGCGATCCGGCGACCGGGCAGATCGTGCCGTTTGTTCTGTTGGTGCCCGGGGTGCGCCCACCGGGCACAAGCCGCACCTACCTGTTCCTGGGGCGCGAGGACCTGCGCCTGGAGTTCTACCGGGGCGAAGAAGTGTAAGCGCCCTGGCGCACCGAGGAGATCGACGCCAAGCAGGCAGGTGCCAAGGAGGCGGGCGCCAAGGAGGCGGAATGCAGATTCGCAGCGTTTTTAGCACAGCCGTGAGCGAGCGGATCGAGCCGGTGGTCAAGGTGGCCGATCGCCGGTCCGGCGTCGTGCGCGGCGAGCTGGACAACCTGGTGGTGACACCCCAGTGGGAGCGCTACCTGCGCCAGATCCTGGACGCCTATGTCGACGCCGCGACGCGCGACGACGAGCAGTCCATCGGCATCTGGATCAGCGGCTTTTTCGGCTCGGGCAAGTCGCTGCTGATGAAGGTGCTGGGCGTGCTGCTAGAGGGCGCGGACCTGGAGGGCAAACCGGCAAGCGAGCTCTTCCTGGGGCGGGTGCCGACCACGAGCCACGAAAAGTCCGGCCTCGATCACCTGCTGCGCGCCTGCGAGCGCCAGGTCAACACCACGGCCGTGGGCGGCAACCTCTATTCGCAGGCAGCCGACCCGAACGACCCGCTCGTGTTGCGCGCCTTCAAGCTCTTTGCCGCGTACCATGGCTATACCTACAACTGGCCCCTCGCCTGGGCGGTGGAGTATCAGCTCGACGCCCGCGGGCAGACGGCCGCGTTCCGGCAGCGGGCGTGTGAGCTGTGCTGCACCGACTGGGACGAGGTGGCATCCGACCCCGAGATCTATCTTGAGCACCTCTACCGGGCGGCCGCCGAGGTATCGTCAGACCTGTTCAGCGGGCCGGCCGCCGTCGAGCAGGCCGTCAATGCCATTGTGCAGGGCGGGGTGACGCCCACGGCGCTTGTCAACCGGCTGCGCCGCTGGTGCGAGGCGCGTGATGGCGGCGGGCGCCGGCACAAGGTGCTGCTCCAGCTCGACGAGCTGGGCCAGTGGATCGCCGCCGGCAACCCCAACGACCGCACCATGCAGGTGCAGGCCCTGGCCGAAGATGCGGCCGAGTTGGGGGGCGGCCGGGTGTGGCTGGCGGTGACTGCCCACGGCGACGTGCAGGCCCTGAGCCAGAACGTCCAGCAGGAATACTATGCCAAGATCCTGCATCGCTTTGCCCTGCAGTGCAAGCTGAGCAACGACGATATCAGCGAGGTGGTGGAAAAGCGGGTGCTGCACAAGACCCAAACGGCGCGCGCCGCGCTCGAGCAGCGTTTTGAGCAGCGCAGCGGCGATCTGACCGACCTGGGATCGGTAGCCCAGGCCCAGCGCAACTACCCGCGGCCCGACGCCACGAGCCTGGCCCAATATTATCCCTACCTGCCCTGGACGGTGGCCGCCATTCCCGACGTGGTCAAGGGCATCGCCCAGGCGGCCGGGCGCGACGAGGCGCTCACCGGCTCGAACCGGACCATGATCGGCGTGGTGCAGGGCACGCTGATCGACACGCCGGGCCTGCTCGACAGCCCCGTGGGCAAGCTGGTGAGCCTGGCCGACCTGTACGGCCAGCTCGAGTCGGACGTGCCCATCGAGACCAAGACCGACCTCAACCGCATCCGTCCTGACGTGCCTGGGGCCGATGCCTTTACGCTACGCGTGGCCCGCGGCCTGTTCCTGCTGGGCCAGGCGCAGTACATCCCCACCACCGTCGACAATGTCGCCCGCACCGTAGTGAACTCGATGGACACCACCCTGGGCCAGCTCCGCCCGCAGGTCGAGGCCGAGCTGGACCGGCTGGTGGACGCGCACTATGCCAAACACGTGGGCGAGCAGTACATTTTCCTGAGCACGCAGCAGCGCAGCTTCCAGGACAAGGTTCACGCCCGGCAGGAAGAGCTGCTGGGCCAGGCCTACGACCTGTGCCAGGCGCTGAAAGACTATGAAAGCGAGCCTTCCTTGCGTTTCGACCGGGTGGCGCTGCACGAGCGCGAGATTCCGCTGCGCCTGGAGCTGGACGGCCGCATCGTGCGCAACCCGCAGGCCGGGGTGTCGGTGCGGGTGTACAGTCCACTGCAGCGGGCGCTGGACCCCGACGTGGCCGACGACACGGCCATGCGCCAGCGGTCGAACCAGCAGCCCGACGACGTCCTGTTCCGGCTGGCCGACGTCCCCGGCTTCCGCGGGGCGCTGGCGCTGGCCCGCGCCACCGACGCGGTGGCCAACGCGGTGCTCTCGGCCCACCGGTCCGATGGGGGCGAGCAAGACGTGGCCTACCAGGCCAAGCAGAGTGACCTGCCCGACCTCAAGGCCCGCGTGCGTACGCTATTGAGCACGGCGGTGGGCGGGGGCACGATCTTTTTCCGCGGCAGCGCCTACCAGCTCGCCGCGGCCGACAGCGCCGGTGAAGCGGTGCGGGCCACGCTGAGCCAGATCCTGCCCAGCATTTACCCCCGCCTGGCCGAAGTCCCCTACCGCCTGACCAACGAGGTGACGGCGGTCAAGGCGGCGCTGGGCGGCAACACGGCCAACGCCGACCTGAAAGGGTTGGGCGTGTACCACGCCGACGGCACGCTGAACGAAGGGCACCCACTGCTCAGCACGCTGCGTGGCAAGCTGCCCCAGCCCGAGCAGGCGCTGGCCCCGGTCAACGCCGGCGACCTGCGCGCCGAGCTGGAAAAGCCGCCCTTTGGCTGGGATGGGAACGCGGTCAAAGTAGGCCTGGCTCTGCTGCTGCGCGCGGCGGGCTGCCGGCTGATCGACAGCGGCCAGGTGCTGACCGACCCGGCCGACCCGCGCGTAGTCGAGCTGCTGACCAAGGAGCAAGCATTCAAGGGGATGCGGGTGCAGGGCGTGCGCTCGGAGCTGAGCATGCCTGAGCTGCTCCAGATCCGGAGTGCCATGGAGACCGTGCTCGGGGTCAAGCCGGCGCTGGTGGTGGCCACCCTGAACAATGTGTTGGGCGAGCGGTTGGCCGACCTGGCGGGCCGGGCGCAGACGCTGCGGGGCTGGGCCAACACCGCCCAGTGCCCGCTGCCCGTCGAGTTCGAGTCGGCGACCAGCCTGGTGCAAGATCTGCTGAACAACGCTGCCCCCTCGGCCCGGCTGAGGGGCTTCCTGGAGCAGGGAGACCGCCTGCGCGCCTATGCCGGGCAGATGGAGGACCTGACCGCCTTTCGACGCGACCAGGGTGCGCTCTTTATCCAGGTGCGCGATTTCTATATGAAGATGGTCAACGTGACAGCCGACCTGCCGGCCCTGCACACCTTTGTCGACGACTATCGCACCGTGACGCGCGAGCGCACGGTAACAGAGCCCGCCCGCTGGAACGACATCGTGCAGGCCTACCACGCTGCCCGGCAGGCGGTGACCGACCAGATCGCCCGCTGGCAGGACGAGGCCCGCGGGCGGCTGCACGACCTGGAGGCGCGCCTGGCCGAACAGGTACGCGCCGCCGGGGTGCCCGATGACCAGGTGGATCAGGAAACCGGCACGCTGGCCGCGCTGTACCAAAAGATTGAAGAGGATGCCCGACGTGCCGACCTGGCCCTGGGCGCGGCGCTCAGCCTGTTGTCGGCCCTCGCCGGGGCCGAGATGGAGAAGGAGCGCCGGCTGCGCGAGCTCCGGCTCAGGTACGAGGTCAAGCCGGTCGCGGCCGAGCGCCGCCTGAGCTGGCAAACGATCGCCGCCGGCCCGCTGACCGTCCGCACCTCGGCCGAGCTGGACGAGGGCCTGGCCCGGCTGAGGTCTAAAATTGCGGCCGAGCTGAGCGACGGGGTAACCGTGATCATTGAGTAGGTTGGGGGCTTTCCACCCTGCTGGTCCGCGGTCGTGCCATGCTGCGGGGCGGCGTAACTGCCAGGAGGCGAGAACGGTCATGGCAGCGGTGATGATGGATACGAGATCGGGCGAGCTGCATCCCGGACACCCGTTCAATGCGTGGACGTACTATCTCTACTGCGATCAATGCGGCTCTTTCAATATCGGCCACCGTCTCACGGGCAAGACCTGGGCCAAGATAGTGGTGAGCCTGGCTATGCTCGGCGGTGCTGTCGCGGGGTTAGGCTCGGAGAACAACATCGGGCCTTGCTTATTTAGTGTGGCTATGCTCACGATCACGTTTCTGGCTATTTTCGGGCGTGACTTCAAGTACCTGGATCTTGCTTGCCTTAAGTGCGGGAATAGACAGATCACGCGCGACGACGTGCTCGATTACGGAACTCGTGATAAAGACGCTCTTTTTGATGTGCCGATTCAAAAGATCGTCAAGTATGAGATAGCCGATGGATAGCGGGTCAAGCTGAGTATTACCATGCAAAAGCGTCTCAAAGATCTCCTGCGCACCCTGGTGCCCGAGCTGCGCCACATCCTGCTCGGCCGCTACGACGCAGCCGGGCAGTGGATACGCGGCGACCTGGACCGCGAGCTGGAGCGGCTGGGGGTGGCGCCCGATGGGACGATCACGCCCCTCGACGCGCTGGCCAACCCGACGCCGGACGAGCGCCGCGCGCGCGGAGTGGCGGAAGCGCAGCTCGACGGCCTGCCGGCCGAAGCGCGCCCGGCCGCCCGCCGGGAGATCGTGGAGCGGGCCGCCTACTCCTGGATCAACCGCATGATCGCGCTGCGGGCCATGGAAGCGCGCGGCCTGAGCGACGACACGCTGCGTGCCAACCCGGCCTACGACGGCCTGTCGGAAGCGCTCTACATCCTGCGCCAGACCCAGCCCGAGCGCGCCGCCGGCGCCGACGGCGGCTGGTGGGCCGTGGTCGAGGACGCCTGCCGCGCCCAGGCCGCGGCGCTCCCCGGCCTGTTTGACCTGGACGATCCCAACACCGCGCTGCGGCCCAGTACGCCGGCGCTGCTGAACTGCGCAAACTTGATCGGCGGCGGGCTGCCCGGCTACCTGGCCGACGAGTCGGATGCGGCCTTCCGGGACCCTGACGCCATCGGCTGGGCCTACCAGTTCTACCAGGAAGAAGCCAAGGCGCGCACCTACGCCAAGCTGAGCAGTGGCGGCAAGGTCGAGACGCGGGCCGAGATCGCCGCCGTGACGCAGCTCTTTACCGAGCCGTACATGGTCCAATGGCTGCTGCAGAACAGCCTGGGGCGCACCTACCACGAGATCTATCCCGACAGCCGCCTGCCCGAGACGTGGGCGTACTATATCCGGCCGGCAGAGGAGAGCGGCGCGGCAGCCGCGGACCGGCCGTTTACCAGCCTGGACGACCTGACCCTGATAGACCCATGCATGGGAGGCGGGCACTTCCTGCGGGAAGCGTTCGACATGCTGGTAGCGATGTACCGCGAGCAGTACCCGGAGATGCGCGCGCGCGAGGTGGCGGACCGCATCTTAGGGCACCACCTGCATGGCATCGACATCGACCCTCGGGCCGCACAGCTTGCAGCCTTGACGCTCTATCTGCGCGCCTGGGAGCTGGTGCGCGACGAGCGGCGGACGCGGCGGCTGCCGGGAGCGGGCACGTACACGCCGGCGGCGCTCAACCTGGCGACCACGCCCACCGGCCTGACGCCCGGCGCGCTGGAGAGACACCTGGGGCGGCACCCCGAGGACCAGGTCTTCGAGCCGTTGCTGCGCGGCGTCTTTGCCGCCCTGGAACAGGCGCCGATCCTGGGCAGCCTGCTGCGGCCGGCGGAGCACCTGGACGAGGCGATCCGTGCCTTCCAGCGGCGGTCGAAGGGGCAGTATGGTTTGATGCCGGAGGATCAGGCGCTTAACCGACTGCTGGAAGAATTGGGCCGGCACGATGCGGCTGAGCTCAAGCGAGTCCTGCTGGAGCGAGTAACTCGTGGCTTTGCGGCTGACGCTAGGAGCACCGGAGATGTAGGTTCCGTGATTTTCGGGCGAGAAGCGCGTGAGGGAATACAATTGCTCAGACTGCTTGGACAGCGCTATGTGGTAACAGCCACCAACCCGCCCTATATGGACGTAGGAAACCTGCACGCAAGGGTGCGTAACTACCTAGAGGCCTTCTATTCCACAGGCAAGAGAAATCTCTACTCAACCTTCATCTTGTGGTGCCTTGACCAGACTCTTAGCAAGGGATATGTCGCATGCGTGGCACCTCAGTCGTATCTTTTCGATACTGAATATCTCGGACTACGAGAACGCATAGTTCAAGAAACCTCGATCATGGCAGTTGCGAGCCTCGGACGGCATGCTTTCAGCGAAGTAGATCCTCCAGCCAATCCTCTCTTGGCCTCATACAAGTTGGAGCTGCCAGGAAATGCACATCGAATCAAAGGCATCCGAATCGCGGGTTCTCGCCCTTCAGATGAACAAGCAGACTTGCTGAGGCGTACCGTTCGAGGCGATAAGACGGGACTAATGTCTGAGAGTCTCCAAGTGGCGTTTGCCTCAATACCGGGCAAGCCCGTCGCCTTCTGGCTGAGCCCTGCTATGCTTCAGTTGTTTCGCGGCTCGGAAAAACTTGGTGACTTGGCAATGGTCCGGGAAGGGCTTGGCACGCGTGAAGACAGGAGATTTATCCGATTCCACTGGGAAGTGGCATGTAAAGCCCCAGCACTAGAAGGTCCAGGAGAAAAAGGACGCTGGGTTGAATGCGCCAAAGCTGGTGGCTATAAGAAGTGGACAGGTCTCCGCTGGTATTCAGTTGACTGGGAGTACAATGGGGCGCGTATCCGCAATTTCCCAAAGTCGTGCGTGAGGAATGAGCACTTTTACTTTCGCCCTGGATTGACCTACAGCATCATGGGACGCCGGAAACTTGGCGTCAGAATGCTACCAGATGGGATATTCAACGATAGAGCGCCCTCTATTTTCTTGCTCGAACCATCTTCGACCGATCTGCATGCTGTCCTAGCTCTGTGCAACACCTATTTAGCATCGTATCTGCTTCGGGTACTGACTCAGAGCAATCAATTCCGACCAGGCTACTTGACCAGGTTGCCAATATCAACTGACGCGTTCTCACGTCTTGGTGCTCCAGGGCTTTTTGCCTTTCAACTTAAGCAGGCCCTGTTACGCCAAGATTGCACTGAACGCGACTTTGAACCTTGCCCAGCGTCATTCCTCACTGAAGTGGCTTCTCATGGGTTATCCAGGGGTCAGGCATTGGAACGGATTGCCTGTCATCTCCACTTCATCGAAGCTCTTATTGAACGTACTACGATGTCGGAACATCACCTCGGTGAGTCAGATATTGAAGTCGTATTTGCCGAGACTGATACACCCTCTGGGTGGCACCCTATTGTTGCCAACTATGAAACCGTCCCAGAGTTACCATTCGATATTGACCTTCCGCTTACAGTTGAGCGGATGTATGGCCACCTGGAACTTCATCGGCATATCCATGTAACCGAAGAGGAACTCTCACAGCTTAAATCCAACCTGCGGATCAACTATGAGGCGGGGCCAGGTGTCAAACCAGAAGAGATCGAAGAAGTTGAGCCTGAACAGGAAAGTAACGATGAACAATCCGTCCCAGGAGCCTATATCCCCATCCCTACAGAAACCTTCCTGGAAGAACTCAGCCGAAAGGTTCAGATCCACCCCATAAGTGTTTACAGACTTCTAGAAGAGCTCCGCACCGAAGGCGTGCGCTGCAAACCTGAGGAACAGCGGATCCTTGAAGACCGGCTGTCCGTTCTAGTGCTGCGGCATCTGGGGCACCGCTGGCCCCGGCAGATTGAGGCTGGCGAGCCGGTGCCCGCCTGGGCCGACGCGGACGGCATTATCCCGCTCACACGGGGCACAGGCGACACACCGCTGGCTAAACGGGTCGAGGCGCGGCTGCGGGCCGAGGAAGGGGACCTGGGCTTGCAGCAGACCGAGGCGCTGCTGCACGAGCTGACCGGCCAGAACCTGGAAACCTGGCTCGCCAAGTCGTTCTTCTCCCGGCACGTGCGCCAGTTCAAGCACCGGCCGGTGGCCTGGCACCTGGCCTCGACGCCCCAGGCGGCCCCAACCGGGGCCGGTGTCCGCCGCCGCAAGGCTAACCGCCCACCGGCCTTTGAGTGCCTGCTCTACTACCACGCCTGTGCCGGCGACGTGCTGGCCCGCATCCGCACCCACTACGTCGAGACGCTGCTCCAGGCCGAGCGCCGGCAGGCCGACCAGGCCAGAAAGAAGGGCAACGAGACGGCCGCGGCGCTAGCGGCCGGGCGCATCTACGAGCTGGAAGAGTTCGCCGGACGGCTGCGGCGGGTGGAAGAAGAGGGCTTTTCCTGCCCCGACCTGGACGGGTGGATCGAGTCGGAGCCGCTGGACCGCTGGAGCGGCGATGGGGTGTTTCCCCCGGCGAGCCGCGCCGAGCTGCTGGCCAATGAGCGGGCCTGGCACGTGGACATCAACGACGGAGTGCGGGCCAACATCGCGCCGCTGCAAGCGGCAGGCCTGTTGGCCGCTCGCGTGCTGAACGCCAAGGACGTGCCCAAGGCCATCGCCGACCGGGCCAGGTGGCGCAGCGACGAACGGCGCTGGGTGCGCGAGGGCGTGCTGCCGCGCTGCGGCTGGATGGACGAGGACGTGCCCGAGAGCCCGGCGTGGACGGCGCGCGCCCCCGAGCGCGAGGCGGAGCGGTTGAGGCTGGAAGAAAAGCGGACGGCGGCGCTCGCCCGGGTGCAGGCAGGGCCGGATTAGGGTAAGGGACGGGTTGTGACTATGGCGGGCACTCTTCTGGAACGGATCGGCACCTTGGTGCACCAGGTGCTGGACAGTTATCCCGGCGCCTGGCTGGTGTGGTGCGACCCGGCCGGCGACTGGCTGCCCTTGCTAAGGTCGGCCACCGAGCGTCAGCCAGGCGGCTTTACCCTGGTCGAGGTGCCGGCCGAAGCAGCCGAGCACGCGGCCGGCCTCGAGGCCCGCGCCCGGCTGCAAGCCCGACTCACAGCCGGCGAATCGTTCGTGCTGTGCGTGCCGCGTACCGCCGACCGGCTGGGCTGGCTATGGGCCCAGGCACTGCTGGCCGAGCGCGTCTATGACCGCCCGCTACGCGATCAACTCCGCGACTGGGGTTGGCGGCCCCACACCCTGACGCTGAGCGACGCCGAGGTGGCGGCCTTGGCTCGCCGCTACGCCGGGTCCGATCCGGCCGATTGGGGCGGTGGTGGCCTGCAACCCGACAGGGCGCTGCTGCTGGAGGTGCTGGCCGGCGGGGCACAGCCCGAGCCCGACCAACGCCTGGTGTTGGACACGACGGTCGAGCAGGCCGGGCTGCCCGCGCTCGACGACGCCCACCTGCCCCGCTGGCGAGCGCAGTGCCTGGCCCGCCTGTTGGTCACCGAAGCACAGACCATCGCACCCGGGCTGGTGACCGAGGCCCACGCGCTGTTGATCCCGGCGCCCCGGCGCGCCCTGGCCCTGCAAGTGCTGGCCGGCTGGACCGACAGCATCCGCCTGAGCAAGGCGCTGCCCGGGGCCATCGACGCCGCCGACCAGATCGCCAACCTGGGGCCACTGCTGGCCGCTGCGCAGGAGTTGGAAGGTCCCTTCCTGTCGCTGGCGGGCGAGCAGGCTGTCTTTGCCGGCACCTGCGCCCGCCTGGAGCAACTGGCGGGCCAGGCACTGCTGGAAGAGCTGGCGGGGCTCGAGACCGCCTTGGAGCGCCATGCGCAGGGCTTCTGGGGGCTGCCGGACGTCGACCCCAAGACGATCCCGTGGCGGGAGCTACAGCGCCTGAGCCGGGCCGCCCGGCAGTTGCTGGAGGCGGGCATTACGCAGCCCTGGTCCGGCCCGCAGGACGCAATTGCCTGGTACACGTCGGACGGCTGGCAGGCGGAGCGGGCGGGCGACGAGATCCTGCGCGACCTGACCAAACCGGCCCCCGCCCTGCTCAAGCTGGTCGGCCCCCTGCGCGCCGCCTACCGCGCCCGCTGGGAAAACTCCATGATCGAGTGGTCGCGCGTCTGGTCCGAGGCCGGCTGCCCGCTGCCCGCGTTGTCGACGGCCGGCGAGTGGCTGGCCGGACAATTGGAGCAGAAACGGCCCACCGCCGCCCTGATGCTGGACGCGCTGCGCTACGACCTGGGCTGCGCCCTGGTCGAGCGCATCAACCACCAGGAGGGCATGGTGCGGGCCAGGGTGACGGCGGCACGCACTGCGCTGCCTTCCGTCACACCGCTGGGCATGGCCCTGGCGCTGCCCATCCCTGCGGGCGAGATCGAGGCCGACCTGGTGGACGGCGGCTGGCAGGTGCGGCAGCAAGGCCACAAGGCCGAGCTGGGCACGGCCGCTGGCCGGCGTGCCTGGTGGCAGGCGCATGGGAACGTGCCGGCCGAGGCGCTGCTCGATATGGGCGCCGTACAGAGCGGGCAGATCCCGGCGCCGGGACCCAACCGCACGCGGCTGGTGGTGTACGACGCGGCCATCGACAAGCTGGGCCACGACGACGAGCTGGAGGCCCAGGGCACGGGGCCGGTGGTCGACCGCTACCTGCTGGCTGTGGAGCGGCTACGCGCTGCTGGCTGGCTGCGCATCCTGGCTGTGACCGACCATGGCTACATCCACTGGCCCAGCGGCGCCGAAAAGAACGCGCCGCCCCCACTGCCCGCACCGCCGCCCAGCTATGCCTCGCGGCGGGCGCTGGTCTATCCGGCCGAGGTGTCTTTTGAAGGGCCACAGGGCCTGGTGCCGGGCGGCCGCTGGCGGGCCGCGGTGCCGCACGGCGCAGCCAGCTTTCGCGCCTATGGCGGCCTGGGCTATTTTCACGGCGGCGCCTCGCTCCAGGAGTGGATCGTCCCCTGCCTGGCCGTCGAGTGGCCGCTTCAGGCCCAACCGGTGAGCGTCGAGTTGGAGCCGCTGCCCCAGGTGCTCGGCCAGCGGGTGCGGGTGGGCCTGCGCGTCAAGCGCGAGAGCCTGTTCGCCGAGGAAGCGCTGCCCCGCCTGGTGGAAGTGGTGATCAGAGACGCGAGCACCCAGGCGCTCCTGTTTCGGTCCAAGCCGGTGAGTGCCACGCCCGATCTCAAGCGCTTGGATCTCAGCGTACAGGCGCTGCCCGGAAGTGCCGCCCGGCGAGGTACGGCACTGCGCATCGAAGCACGCGATAGCCACGATGAAACCAATGTGCTCGATAGTCAAGATAGCAGCTTGGCTATCGACCTGACCGGATGGTAACGTCTTTTCCCTCTCCCCGCGGGAGAGGGGCCGCGAGTTCTTTCGCGCGGGGTGAGGGTGATCTATATTGGAGCAGATGATGACCGACGAAGAGCGATACATACCCGACGAGCTGGACAGGCTGCTGTTTGCCACCTTTCCAGGGCTGGTGATGCGCAAGGACCTGACGCAGCGCATCCGGGGCAGTACCAAGGCGCCGTCCTACGTCATCGAGTTTATGCTCAACCGCTACTGCGCCAACCTGTTCGACGACGCCGACGTCAAGGACGGCTTGCAGATGGTGCAGGAAGAGGTGGCGCGCTACATCCCGCGCGGTGACGAGACCGAGGCCATCAAGGCTTCGATCCGCGAGCGCCCGCCGCGGCGCCTGATCGACATGGTCAAGGTGGAGCTGGACGAGCGGTTGGAAGAGGGCGTCTATTGGGCCACCCTGCAAACGGCCAACATCAACCACGTGAACATCGCGCCGTCGATCACTGAAAAGTACGAGCGGCTGCTGACTGCCGGCGTGTGGTGCAACGTGCTGGTCAGCTACGACGACACCGTCCGCTACCGTGGGCGCACCTTTCCCTTTGTCATCACGCGCCTGGAGCCGGTGCAGGTGGGCAGCGTTAGCCTGGAAGAGTACGTGGCCGGCCGCGAGCGGTTCACTCGCGACCAGTGGATCGACGCCCTGGTGCGCACTATGGGCTACGAGCCGGCGCACCCCCTCGTCACACCGCGGGTCAAGCTGCTCTACCTGGTGCGCCTCATCCCGTTGGTCGAGAGCAACTATCACCTGATCGAGCTGGGGCCGCGCCAGACGGGCAAGTCGTTCTGCTTTACCGAGTTCAGCCCCTACGGCACGCTGCTGGCCGGCGGCGCCATAACCGTGCCCAAGCTGTTCGTGAGCAACACCGTGCCGCCCCGGCCGGGCCTCATCGCCCAGCGCGACGTGGTCGGGTTCGACGAGATCGCCGGCAGCACCTTTCACGCCGAGGACGACAAGAACCTGTACAAGAGTTACATGGAGAACAACGGCGTCAACCGCGGCACGATCACGGTCAAGGGCGACGCCGGGTTTGTGTTCAACGGCAACATCAACTTTGACCCGCGGGAAGGGATGGGGGCCGAGCATCTGTTCAAGCCGCTGCCGCCGGCGGTGAGCGACGACCTGGCCTTCCACGACCGGTGGGCGGCCTACCTGCCCGGCTGGGAGATGCCCCGGCTGACGCCGGAGGTCATCACGCCGCGAGTCGGCTTTATCCTGGATTACATCAGCGAGCTGTTCCACCGCGACCTGCGCCGTATTGGGCACTATGGCTCGCTGTGGGAGCAGTGGTTCGAAGCCACGCCGGGCCAGTGGAGCACGCGCGACACGCGCAGCGTGAACCGCACCTTCTCCGGGCTGACCAAGCTGATCTTTCCGTCGGGCGTGATGACCAAGGAAGACGCGCGGATGCTCCTCGACCTGGCGCTGGAGCTGCGGTTGCGCGTCCGCCTGCAGTTGCACGTGATGAGCCCGCAAGAGTTTCCGCTGACCGAGTTTACGTATGTGGATCGGGAGACGGGGGAGGTTGAGGTGGTAGCCATCGAACTCTGATCCAAAATGACAAAACAGCGCAAACGCCTGGATCGACTGGGGAACTGACGAGATAAGAATTGCAACGAGGAGGTATTCAATGAAACGCTTACTCTTCCTTTTATGCATGCTGGCAGGTATGTTGTTGACAGCCACCTTGATCGTCTTTGCCGGGTCGATGCCTGAGCCTACGACGACCATCATCCCAGCAGCGGAGGCCCCAAGACGTTCTGATGGACTTGCCAGATTGGAGCTCGAGTCTGCGGCGTCGACCGTTTACACCGCGGAGGTATGGGTGACAACTGGTGACCAAACCGAAAAACTGAACCGGCGAGTCGATGTGAATTTCAGCCCGGGTGCTGGAGACGAGGAACTGAAGATCCAGGTTGACGGGACCACTACATACCAGGAGATGGATGGGTTTGGGGCTGCTTTGACCGATTCGGCAACGTGGTTGATTTTCAACATACCCGAACCCATACGAACCAACCTGTTGAACGATTTATTCTCCTCAACCGCCGGCATTGGCCTCAGCTATTTGCGTCTGCCCATGGGAGCTTGCGATTTCACTCCGCCGATCTCAGTGACCGGGTTTCCTATCATTTATACCTATGATGACAACGGCGGCCAACCCGATCCCGGTCTCGCTAACTTTTCGATCGCACGCGATGACGTCGATCACTACAAGCGCATCCCGCTTCTTCAGCAGGCGAAAAGCATCAATCCAGAGCTGAAACTGATGGGCAGCCCGTGGACCGCGCCCGCCTGGATGAAGGACAGCGGCTCTCCCATTACGGGCTCACTGATGACAACCTATTACGACGAGTATGCCCAATACTTTGTCAAATTCGTGCTGGCTTATTCTCAAACGCAAGGGTTGCCCATTCATGCTGTGGTAGTGCAAAATGAGCCGCGTCACGAGGCTAGCAATTACCCTAGTATGCCTATGGAACCAGAGCAACAAGCCGATTTCATTGGAGGCTACCTTGGTCCGGCCTTTGCTGATGCAGGGATCAACACCAAGATCCTCACCTGGGATCATAATTGGGATGGATGGCTGTATCCGATCACGGTGATGGATATCCTAAGCGACACGGACAAGAAAGACTATGTTGATGGTTCTGCCTGGCATTGCTACTGCAGTGCCCCTCCTGATTGCGAAGAGAACACCCCTGATAAGCAGGACCTGGTGCATGACGCTCATCCAGACAAGGACATCTATTTCACCGAATGCACTGGCACTGGGGGGATCCTAGATGACTTTGGTCAAGACTTGAAGTGGGGAGTCCAGACCATAGCCATCGGCACTATCCGAAATTGGGCCAGGACGGTTCTTTACTGGAACTTGGCACTGGACGAGAAAGGCAAGCCGCACACGGGTGGGTGTCGTGATTGCCGTGGACTCGTCGCTATTGACTCCACCGGTACGTACACAAAAAGTGCAGAGTACTATATCGTTGGACATCTGAGCAAGTTCATTGATCCCGGCGCTCGCCGTATCGAGTCAAGTTTTCTCCCCAACATACTTGAAACCGTTGCCTTCCAAAACCCCGACGATTCAATCGTGCTCGTCGTCCTCAATCCAAAAGATCCGAATGGCGCCGGCGAGAAGACTGTTGCATTCGACGTACAGTGGAAAGGGCTGCACTTCTCTCAAATCCTCCAACCACAGTCAGTGGCCACGTTCAAATGGCGGATGTACGTTACTTATTTGCCTCTGATAGCAAAGACCCATCTCTCTTCTCGGGTCTTTCATGATTTCGAGCCGGATCACTGCACTCCTGCTATACCTTGTTGGGACGACAAGTGGCGTACAACCTGCTGGCTTGAAAATCAGATTGTCTATGAAGGACAACGATCACTCGGTTGTTATGCACATGAGAAACCGAATGAACCTGGAAACGGCGGGACAGTGGTGATCTATCCTATACAGAGCCCTCTCGATCTTTCGTCATCCATAACTATGTGTATTGAGGTGAATGACACTCAAGGCTCCAATACTATAGAATTGAGACTCCATAATAACATCCCTTGTCTGTCTCAGGGTGTTTGGTCACGGGAGGAAGCGACTCGAGACCAATGGACGCGGATTTGTTGGTATCCATCAGACTTTGAAAATTTGAGCGTCGAAGCAAAACCAGAGTTTCAGCTTGTGGGCTGCCCAGAGGAGCTTTGGGGGAAACCTTTCGATGGAAGCCAAGTCACTGCCATCGAGCTTTATGAATGGAATGATGGCGTCTACTATTTTGACCGTGTTCACTATTGGACTTCCGCCAATGTGAAATAGCGCAAGCACCGGTTTTCTGGTAGGATGAGTTGCATGACACCGATTACCGGAAGGCGGTGAGGAAGGTTTCCGCACAGAAATTCATTGCCGCGCTACACTGCTCAGTGTACCGGAATCGGTGCAGGTGTAAGCCAAGCCAGACGGGACGGACGAATGAACGACAGCCAGGACAATTACGACATTGCAGCCATCCGCGAGCTGCTGCTCTCCGCCTTTGGCGCCGCAGAGCTGCGCCGGTTTTGCCAGGACCGCCCCTCTTTCCGGCCTGTTCTTCGCAAATTCGGGCGGGAGCACGGTCTCGACGATATGGTCGACGAGGTGCTCGACTACTGCGAACGTCAGGGTACCTTCCGGGGACTCCTGGCTGATATCGAGAGTGAATACCCGCGCCAGTACCAGGAGCACGCACCCTACACCGCGCCATCTACCTCCCGTCGGCAGTCTTATAGTGCGGCCGGCGCGGTTCGTTCGCGTAAAGATGAAGCGTACCGCCAGGAGCAACCCCACCACAAGCCACCCGATCTTCTGGACATCGTGGCGCGCGTCGCCGACCTTGCTGGCTTTCTCGCCTTTGGCTACGTCCTCGTTGACTGGGCCAGGCAAGGGTTTCGTCTGAGCGAGATCGACCTGGTCTCCGCTACTACCCTCGTTGGCCTCCTCGGTCTGCTTTACCTGGTCTCCCGACTCATTTGGGAGGTTCGACGCTTTCTCGAGAACGGCAGCCGCCACCAGTTACCCTTCACCGACCGCCGCTACCGCCAACACCTCATCAACCGCCACCGCTTTTTCGACGTCAAGGGTCTGAGCACACAGGGCATCTATACCCTTGAGCTTGAGCGTGTCTTTGTCGAGCTAACCATTGCGCCTCGCTCTGTGCACGAGGCCACTACCGATCCCATCCAGTCCTTGCCCGAGAATGCGCGCCGCGGCCAGAGCATCTGGTCCTACCTCAACCTCGAGGCGCTGACCCACCAGAACCTGGTCATCATCGGCCCGCCCGGCTGCGGCAAGACGACGCTGTTGAAGCACATGGCCCTGACCCTTACGGCGGGCCGCGCCCATCGTCGCAAGTGGAAGGCACCCAACAGGCTGCCCATTCTCCTCTTCCTCCGCGACCATGCCCAGACAATCCAGAGCGATCCGAGTGTTTCGCTTGCCGAGTTGGTATGCGACGCGCTGGCAGGCTGGAATCTGGAGGTTGCACCAGGTTGGTTTGAATCACGCCTGGGGCGCGGCCACTGCCTAGTCATGCTCGACGGCCTCGACGAGGTCGCAGATTCGGACGCCCGTCGCCAGGTTGTCGCCTGGGTGCAGCGCCAGATGGAAGCGTGCGGTGGCAACCGCTTCGTCGTCACGTCCCGCCCCTACGGCTACTACGACCACCGCCTCAGTGGTGTGACCGTCCTCCAGGTGTCACCGTTCACCCGAGATCAGGTCGAGCGGTTCGTGCACAACTGGTACACAGCCAACGAGATCATGAGCGCGCAGAAGGATGACGCGGGCGTCCGCCAGGATGCCGCCAAAGGCGCGTCCGACCTGCTTCAGCGTCTACGCAGCACCTCGGACCTGGCAGACCTGGCAGTGAACCCGCTGCTCCTGACCATGATCGCCACCGTCCACCGCTACCGCAGCTCGCTGCCTGGCCGCCGCGTCGAGCTGTACAAAGAGATCTGTGATGTGTTCCTCGGCCAGCACCGCCAGGCCCGCGGCCTGACCCTCGACCTCACACCCGCGCAAAAACAGGAGGTCCTTCAGCCCCTCGCCTACCATCTGATGTGTCAGGCTCGGCGCGAGGCGCCTCTGGAAGAAGCTATTTCTGTCATCGCCGAGTCGCTGGCCCACGTCAGCCCGCGCATGTCGGCCGAGGCGTTTCTCAAAGGTATCGAAAACGAGAGCGGCTTGCTCGTGGAGCGCGAAAACCATGTCTATGCCTTTTCCCACAAGACCTTCCAGGAGCACCTCTCCTCAGCGCACGTGATCGGCAACCAAGACCTGGAGGCGGAACTGGCGCAAAGAGTAGGCGAGGACTGGTGGCACGAGACGATCCGCCTCTACGTGGCTCAAACCGACGCATCTGCAATAATTGAAGGATGCCTGGCAGGCGATCCACCAAACATCCCTGCCCTCACGCTGGCGATCGAATGCCAGGAAGAAGCACTCAGGCTTCAGCCCGCGCTGCGACACAGATTGGAAAAGGTATTGAGCGAGGGAGTCGAATCTCCTGATCTTGCGCGTCGCCGCCTCATCGCCGAAGCTTTACTCGCGCTTCGATTGCGGCACATGGTGCGCGTGGACGAGGACCACTACGTGGACAACACCCTCGTAACACACGCCGAATACGAGATCTTTTTGGCCGAGAAACGCAGTGAGGGAGAGTTTTATCAGCCAGATCATTGGATGGACTACCAATTTTCTGTCGGTGACGGGCGCAAGCCAGTCGTCGGGGTGCGTCCCTCTGATGCCACCGCATTTTGTGCCTGGCTTACGAGGCGCGAGGGTGGAGAATGGCGCTACCGTCTGCCTTGGGCCGACGAGCCTGTAGTGGATTCTGTAGAACAGGCAAAGGAAGCAGTATATTGGATTCAAAATGGAAGAGCCTTTACGTGTGCAAGCGTCTGTGACTCCTACAGCCCTATATCTGTACATGCTGAGCAGATTGACCGTGACCTTGCTCTCACTCTTGTCTTTGCGTGTGCGCTCGATCCCAACTTTGATCACGACCTCGACCTGACCCTTGCTCGGACCCGAACCCTGGAGCGCGCGAAGGAACATCCTGGGTCGCTGGCGATTGACCGTAGCCTTGACCGCGTACTCGCGCGCGCGCTGGACCTGAGCCGTATCCGTGGCTCTGACCGCGCACTGCATCATGAGATCGACCTCGACATCACTCTCGACCGTGTTCATGCTCTCGACCGTAGCCTGGATGTCCACCTCAGATCTATGCGTGAACGCACCCCAGTCTTTCATACGCAGGAGGCAAAAAGGCCTCTTAGGCAGCAAGTGCGATTGGATGCGCTGCTACTTGCTGCCGTTCTACTCGACTATCTGGCTACCCGGTTAAGCCCTTGGACAGTCTCCGTACGGCCCCGCGATGCGTCCGAAGAAAAAGAAGTCAAAGTCCGGCGAATCGCGGATGGATATCTAGACCTCTACCTAGACCTTTGTATCCTGGAAGGACGGATCGAGGGTACGCTCCCCGCCTTCGAAGGCATCCGCCTCGTCCGAGAGCGGCAGCCCCGACAGTAGCGAGGTACACAATGTCTATCCCCAACTTTCAAACCATCATGCTCCCCCTGTTACAGTTCACCGCCGACGGCCAGGAGCACTCCCTACGTGAGACGATCGACGCCCTCGCCGACCAGTTCGACCTCATCCCAGACGAGCGCCGTGCGCTCCTGCCCAGCGGCCGCCAGGCGGCATTCGACAACCGCGTCGGCTGGGCGCGCACCTATCTCAAAAAGGCCGGCCTGCTCGAATACACGCGCCGCGGCTACTACCGGATCACCGATCGGGGCCAACAGGTCCTCGCCCAGCACCCCACGGCGATCGACATCGACTTCTTGCGCGGGTACAAAGAGTTCCGCGACTTTCAGAAGCCACGCGCGGGCGCACAGGCCGACGTTTCCGTCGATGTAGAAGACACAGAGACGCCCGAGGAGCAGATCGAAGCTGCATACCAGCAGATCCGCCAGGGATTGGCCGATGAGCTGTTGCAGACGCTCAAGGGCTGCTCGCCGGCCTTCTTTGAGCGCCTTGTCGTCGACCTGCTGGTCAAAATGGGCTACGGCGGGACGCGCAAGGACGCGGGCCAGGCCATCGGCGGCACCGGCGACGGCGGCATCGACGGCATCATCAAAGAGGACCGCCTC
>JAFGOG010000115.1 GCA_016926595.1 Anaerolineae bacterium | reverse complement strand
GACCGGCCCCCGGCTGCTAAAATAGGTGAGCAGATTGGAGGCCTCGCTGGTCAAGATCCAGGGCGAACGGTGGTTCAGCGCCGCGCCTACGGTTACAGTGTTTTTGGCGTTGGCCGGCTGGCTGAGAGTGTTGGTTGCCTGTCCGGCGTTCCCGGCCGAAGTCACCACCAGATAATCCTGGTAGATCCACATTACATAGTCTGCGGTGCGCGAGTTGCCGCCGTAATAATAGAAGGTGTTACCCCAGGAGTTGTTCACGTTGCGTGCCCCCTGGTTGTACAGATTCACCCAGTCGGTTTGTGCCGAGACGCAAATCCCACCGCTGGTTCCCCCGGCATGGATGACAGCGATCCTGGCCTCGGGTGCCTGGCCGACTGCCCAGGCATAGTCAAACGACGGGTCGGCCGCCGTGGCATAGGCGGTCAGGCCGCGCTGCGCCAGCGAGTTATAACCGTTGCCCACGATCGAGCCAGCTACGTGCGTGCCGTGTCCGCTGAGGTTGTCAGTCGTGGTGCAGGGGCAGAACCCGCCACAGCCGGCGCCGTTCTGATTGTACACCACGCGGCTTGTGGTCGTCCCACCCGTATAGTCGTAAAAGTCCTCGATCGTCGGGTTGGTGCTCTTGTTGTCCAGGCCCGAATCCACCATGCCCGCAATCTGGCCGGCCCCCATCAGGTCCTGCAACAGGCCGTTGCGGCCGGCCCGCCACACGTTCCAGGTATCCATCGTCTGGGCAGCCTTGTCGTTGTGCAACTCCGGCGGGTCATACGCCTCTATCCAGTAGACCCCAGGCAACGCCGCCAATTGGGCGAGCAGCTCCGGCGCAGCCCACACCCGGACGACGGGCGGTTCTAAAGACTCAACGAGCCAGACCGAGGCGCTGGCCTTTTCCAGTCCAACCCGGAGTACGGCTACGTCCATGCCGGGAAATCCGCGCACCACCAGGGCGATGCGCCCGTCATAAGCCAGCGCCTTGGCTATCTCCTCCTCCGGCGCCAGCCGGTAGGCCGGATGGTAGCGCCCCACCCACTGCACGGCGTGGGCTGCCTGGACCCTGGGCATCAGCGCCGGATCCATGCGCACGATGTAGGTGTAGTTGGGGTGGTACCCCAGGAAGGTCACGCCCAGCGCCTCGAGGCCGGTCACCCATTCGTTCTTGACCGGCGCGTAGAACTGGATCAGAAAGTAGGGGTCGTCATCCGCAGCGCGCAGGTCATCCGGGACGGCTGGCTCCCCCTGCCGGGTGTCCCATACCGTCCCGTTGAGCGAGATGACCGTCCGGTCGGCCATGCGGTCCATGACGTTGGCTTCCGGCAGCGCCGCCAACTGCGCCTCGGATACCTCGGCCAGGACAAAGGCGTCATAGTCCTCTAAAACGAGCAGGTCCGCCGGCAGCGGCGGACCGTCGAGCTTGCTCAGAAGGACCAGCCGGCTCGGCCTGGTCGCCTCCGGTTGCGATGCGACCCCCAGAGTCTGCGATACGGCTGCCGCTGGCGCCAACAGCGCCGCCGCCATCACCAGGCTCAGCGCCAACCCTCCGATCGTGCCAAAAGCAAAGCGCTGCTTGTTCATTTTCCCTCCTTCGTCATCTGCTGTGGACCCTTTTCCCCGCCTTGTTATGCCATTCACCAGACCAAGCGCCATCTGTAGGGGCGCGGTTGCCGCGCCCACCTGGAACAACATGGTACTTTGGCAGGCAATGAATATCAGATGTTGTCATTCTAGCACACGACACCCCACAGATCAATAGGAAAAAAGTCCGGCAGATATGCGCCGCGTCCGCTGGCTGCCGGCAGCGGATAGCTATTCGCCTTGATTTGTCATCGCCCTGGACTGTGTGGTATAATGCGCCCCTGGTTGCTCACCAAATGCCAAGAGAGGAGTGACGATTACGATGAGAAACCGCGTGGTTATCCTGCTGGTGGCGATAACCCTGATTGCAGTCATGGTCGCCTGTTCGACCGGCTCGCTGCTGGCGCGCAGGTCAGAGGCGACGTCCACGCCTACCAAGACGCCCAAGCCGACCTTTACGGCAACCCTTATGCCTACCGAGACCCCTGTCCCAACCGACACGCCTACCCCCACCCCCACGCCGACCTTTACCCCGCTGCCGACCGACACGCCGCTGCCGACCGACACCCCGACGCCAGAGCCGACCGATACGCCTGTGCCGACCAAGAAACCCACGGCCAGGCCCACGGCCAGGCCCACGACCGCGCCGACCCAGAAACCGCAGCCGACTACCCAGCCGGCGCCGCAGTACCCATTCCGTCTGGTGTCCCAACAGAACTGGCCCAACTGCGGGTCGACCGGTATCAAAGTCTACTTCAAGACCAGGGGCGGCCAGCCCTACCCCGGCATGCAGTTCGCCGTCTACACCGGCGCCACCTGCGTTGGGCTCTCTGCTTGGGCCAACCAGATGGACGGTTCCGCCGACTTTATTCTATCGGCCGAAGGTCCCCGCGGCGGCAACTGGGAGATCCAGGCGGTGCAAACGGCCAATGGAGAGAACGGAGAAGCCGGGTGCAACGCCATCACCAAGGTCATGTCGGCCCGCATCCCAGCCCCGACAGTCGATTCACCCTGCGACACCGATTCCAATGGCGTCCAGTGGGTCTGGCTCACACTCCAGGAGAACTAGCAGTCTTGCCACCCACAAGGCCGGGCGCCTGCGCCCGGCCTTGTGTTGTGAGCCAACCGGAAAAGAGCGACAAGCATGGCGCAAAATAGACTAATCGTCGTAGCGGCGGCCATAACCCTGCTGGCCGGGGCGGTAATCCTCGTCTGCATGGCCGGCATGCTGCTCGCCCTGCGCTGGATGCCGACGCCCACCCCTACCAACACCCCCCTGCCAACCTGGACGGCCAGCGTGACGCCGAGCCCGACCCCTACTCCAACCGATACTCCGACGCCCACCTTCACCCCGACCCCGACTCCGATCCCCACCGACACACCGGCGCCGACCGACACTCCGGCCCCCACCGATACCCCTACCGCCGCCTCGACGCCCACCACCAGGCCCTCGCCCAGGCCGACCGCCACCAACACCCCCATTCCGGCGCCCACCAACACACCCAAGCCGGTGATCGAGTGGACCGGCTCGGTCCTCGACGGCTTTCACAACTGCGGCCAGACCCGCCTGTTCGGCTTTACCCGGACGCAGGGCGGCGGCCTGGTCGGCGGCGTGTGGATCCACTACTGGGGCGAAGGCGACGTCAGCGGCTGGTCCGTCTCCTCCGGAACCCTCATCTTCGGCGCCGACACAGACTGGGAGGGGGACGAGGGAAACTGGGAAGCCATCATCGACCCAGAAGCCCCGCGCGCCGGCGTGTGGCACCTGTGCGTCGTCCCTGCCGAAAACAGCACCACCTGCATCTCCAACATCGTCGACGCCACCACCGATTCCAACTGCCGCAAGGGCACCCAGGTCCTCTGGCTCGACTTTCGCCAAAATTAAAGACCCCAAGGGTTTGGGAAACCCTTGGGGTCTAGGCGCAAGCTCGAGCTACTTGGCTCTCAAATGCGGGAATAGGATCACCTCGCGCAGCGTCTCCCGGCCGGTGAGCACCATCGTCAGCCTGTCGATGCCCATGCCAAAGCCGCCGGTGGGCGGCATGCCATAGCTCAGGGCGGCGATGTAATCCTCGTCCAGTGGGTGCGCCTCTTCGTCGCCGGCAGCCAGCGCCCGGCTGGTGGCCAGGAACCGCTCCCGCTGGTCCAGCGGGTCGTTGATCTCGCTAAAGGCGTTGCCCATCTCACAGCCGCCGATAAAGAACTCGAACCGCTCGACGACGCCCGGCTCGCCCGGCTTTTTCTTGGCCAGCGGCGAGACCTCGAGCGGATAGTCGTATAGGAAGGTGGGCTGGATCAGGTGCGGCTCGACCATGTCGATCAGCATCGGATCGACCAGCTTGCCCCAGCTATCCTTCCGCTCGGGCGTCCCGCCGATCCCCTCGATCGCCCGCTGCAGGCTGGCCGCGTCGGGATAATCCGCATAGTCGATGCCGGTGACCTCCCGGATCGCGTCTCGCAGCTTGACCCGGCGCCAGGGCGGCTTCAGGTCGATCTCGCACCCGGCGCGGGTAATGGTCGTCGTGCCCAATGCCTCCTGGGCGGCATAAGCCACCATCTCCTCGGCCAGGACCATCACCTCCTGGTAATCGGCATAGGCGGCGTAGAACTCGAGCTGGGTGAACTCGGGATTGTGCTTGAACGACACCCCTTCGTTGCGGAAATCGCGCCCAATCTCGTACACCCGCTCCAGGCCGCCGGCGATCAGCCGCTTCAGGTACAGCTCGTCCGAGATGCGCAGGAACAGCTTTTGCTTGAGCTGGTTGTGGTAGGTCTCGAACGGCCGCGCCGCCGCCCCGCCATAGATCGGCTGTAGGACCGGGGTCTCGACCTCGACAAAACCCCGCTCGTCCAGGAAGCGGCGCAGCGCCGCCACGATCCGGGCCCGCACCCGGAACAGCTCGCGCACGTCAGGGTTGACCGCCAGGTCTACGTATCGCTGGCGGTAGCGCTGCTCCTTGTCGCCAAAAGCGTCGAATACCTGGCCATCCTTCTCCTTGACCACCGGCAGCGGCCGCAGCGCCTTGGCCACGACGCGCAGCCTGTCGGCGCGCACGCTGGCCTCGCCGGTGCGGGTATAGAACATGCCCCCCCGCGCCTCGACGAAATCGCCCAGGTCCAGGTCACGCTTGAACAGCGTGTAGGTCTCGTCGCCCAGCAGGTCGCGCTGGAGATAGAGCTGGATGCGCCCCGTCTCGTCCTCGACGTGGGCAAAAGACGACTTGCCCATCACCCGGATGCTCACCAGGCGGCCGGCGACCGTTACCACCGTTTCGGTCCCCTGCTCTGCGCCCGCCAGCGAGGCGATGGCCTGCGCCGTCGTGTGGGTCCGCTCCGCCCGCGCCGGATAAGGGTCGATGCCCGCCTGGCGCAGCCGCTCCAGCTTGAGCCGGCGTTGTTGCTCCTGGTCAGTCAGCTCTTCGCTCATGGTCACTCGATAGCCACTATCTTGACTTCTACGGCGCCGTTCGGCGTCGAAAAGGAAACCAGATCGCCCACCTTGTGGGCCAGCAGCGCCTTGCCAAGCGGCGAGGCGTTCGAGATCCGCCCGCTGGCCGGGTCGGCCTCTGCCGAACCGACGATGGTATAGGTCTCGGGCTCGAATCCATCCTCGGCCACAGTCACCCGCGAGCCAAGGTCCACCACGTCGCTGTTGCCGTTGGCCTGGATGATCTCCACATTCTCCAGCATCGCCTGCAGGGTCAGGATCCGGCCTTCGAGGAAGGCCTGCTGCCGCCTGGCCTCGTCATAGCCGGCGTTCTCCATCACGTCCCCGTCCATCTTGGCCTCGTGGATGACCTTGGCGACCTCGGCCCGGCGCACGGTCGTGAGATACTCCAGCTCCTCGAGCAGCTTCTGATGGCCTTCGGGGGTCAAAAAAGTCTTTTTGTCCAACATTGTCCTTTAAACCTCGCTAATAGCAAAAAGAGCACCTGAGGCGCACCGCCCCAGGGCCCGGTACGATAACCCGTAATACGAACAAAAAAAGGCTGAGAGCCAGTCTCTCAGTCCGGTTCCGGGTCGCCTGCATTATAGCCGAAAGCGGTTTTTTATGCAAATCACGGGTTGGGGGTTGGCGCCTCCTACCTGCGCCTGCCCGTCCCACTCCTCCACAGGATAAAGGGGCAGCTAGGCATAATTAGTCCAGAGGTTAGACGCGCATG
>JAFGOG010000612.1 GCA_016926595.1 Anaerolineae bacterium | reverse complement strand
GTCCAGGTGCTGGCGGGCCATCTCGGCGATGGTGGCGCGCACGCGCTCGTCGGGGTGGCGCAGCTCGACCGACTTGAACTGGGCGGCTGCTTTTTCGCGCACGGCAGCGATAATGCCGGCCAGTGCGTCTTGCTGTGCGTCGCCTGTGGCCTGTTCTGCCAGTCGCAGTTGGGCCACAAAATCGTCTTCGTTATGTCCGTCTAGCCAACTTGTATTCATAGCTTGTGTCTCACATTCTCCTAAATCCCCAGCCATCCTCTCAACCCGCTTTGCTTCTTGCTTTCGTCCAGCCCGGCAATGGTCTCGATCGGCGGGTAGACGGCGGCGGCGATGTGAATAAGAGCCTTGAGCACCGGGTCCTCGCGGCGGCGCTTGGGATCGTTGTAGAAAGAGACCACGTAGGGGTGGCCGGTATTGACGCAGTGAATCAGGTCTCCGCTCGGCTCGAAAGGGATGATGCCGTACAGGCATAGGCCGACGTAGCCGGCCAGGTCGCCCTGGCGCAGGCCGGACTCGTGGGTCCAGAAATTGACCACCATCTGAAAGTTGTCGTCGGTGATGCTCATGAACTGCTTCATCGTTTCCAGCGCCTTGGCGGCGTCCATGATGCTGGTGGCATCGGCGGTGACCAGCATCAGGATCAGATCGGCGTCGCGCAGGGCCTGGCGATGCAGGGCGTTGTTGTACGACGAGCCCATGTCGAGCACGACAAAGTCGTACATCTGGTAGGCGCTCTGCAGCAGGTCGGCGGCGAAATCGGCGCCTTGCTTGCCGGCCAGGTACTGCTCGCCGGCCATCTCCATGCGGTCGATGCCGGGGATCACGTCGAGGCTGCCGGTGACGTGGGTCAGGTGTTCCCTGACCAGCTTGGGCGACATCTTGTTCTGCCCGACCATGAAAGCGCGGGCCAGGGTGTACAGCGTGCGGTCGTGATCGCGCAGGCCGAGGTGGACGGCGACGTGTCCGCCGTTCATGTTGAGATCGACCAGCAGCGTGGGGCGGTTGGCGACAATGCCCAGCAACGCGGCCAGGTTGACGGCCAGGGTGGTCTTGCCGCAGCCGCCCTTGGGCGAGTAGGAGGCGACGACGCGCTTCTTGTAGCCCTTGCTGGCGATGGCAGCCGCCGTTTGGGCGTCCAGGCGTGGGATGTACAGGGCGCTGGTGCGCTCCTGGTAGGCGGCCTGGATCAGGCCGGGCACCATCCCCACCAGCTTGTCGGCCGTGTCGGGCGTGGCCGGGCTGGCCAGGTGGGCGGCGGCGCCGGCGCGTTCCAGCGTGGCGGCCCATTCGCCGTCGGGGACAAGGGCGATCACCACGATGGGATGCTTTTCGTACTGGCGCAGGCGCTGGACGACTTCGACGTCCCAGTGCTGGATGTGGGGCGACAGGAGCACAACCCCTACATCCATCTCGACGGCGTCGCGGTAGACGGTCGAGCAGTCGCCGGTGACGCTGAGGGCGGCCAGGCCGCGGCTGCCCGAGGGCGGAAAGGCGGTGATCAAGGGATGCACGTCCGAGTAAGGGGCGGCGATCAACATCCGCACGTTGCCCGGCTGGGGCGTGGGCGCGGCCGGCGCGGCTTGCCCTTGCTGCCCGCTGATGATGTCTGCGAATCCACTCATTGTACTCTCCAAGTTGTGAGTTTTGAGTTGTGAGTCTTGAGTTGTGAGCTCTCCCAAACCAGCCTGGGGCGCAACTCGCAACTGGCAACCTGCAACTTGTCTACGGTCTCGTCACCTTGCCCTTGTTGCGATTTCTGAGCATCGAAAAGAGCAGGACGAGCGCGCCAATCACGACCGAGCCGCACAGCAGGCACGAAACGCCGGAGGCCAGCAGCGACGGCGAGTCGCCGGTCGGCGGCACGCTGCCGGGCGCGGGTGTGGGCGAGGTGATGGCCACGGCGGTTGGCGGCGCGGGCGGCTGCGCGGTGGGGACAGGCATAGTCGCGGCCGCGACGACCGTCGCGCTGACGGCGGTGCCGGGCGATGGCAGCGGCGTAACGACCGCCCTTGCAGACCCGGCTCCTGCTGTCTGTGTCGGCTGCGCGATCCCTGCATAGGCCGACATTGCCTCAGCCTGGCGGGTGGCGCGCACCACGGCGGCCGCGCCGGAGGCGGGCGGCAGGGCTGGAGCCGGCTCGCCGCTCAGCGTGGCCAGACCTCCCTGGCGGGCGGCTTTGAACCACTCGACCAGGTCGTCCCACGTCATGCCCATCGTCGCGATCGAGGTGTCCGGCGGCGCGTTGGGTGACAGCAGCGCCACGCGCACCTTGCCGTGCTGGACGGCCCAGCCCAGCAGTTCCTCCTGCTCGCGGTCGACCACGACTTCCAGCCCGTTGAGCTTGCCATCGATGTAGGGCGACTCGCCCTCGGCGCCGGAGTAGGACGGGTTGGGCTGCTTTTCGCGGTGGATGCGGGCCACCTTGAGATTCTTGAACACCAGCTTGGCCAGCGGCAGGGTCAGGCTTTCTTCCTCTTCTTCCGGCGTCTTGTTCGTCGAGCCTGGAGCGGTGTAGCCTGAAGGGAGCTGGTCCTCGGTGCTGGTAGGCTCGCGGCCGACGGTGTAGACCAGGTCCAGGTGATCGCCGTGAGCGATGTTGTCGGGCGCGGTCTTGTCGTCCACCGGCACGACCATCAGCGTCTTGGCCGGGTTGTCCAATCCCAATGCGGCGCGCTGGATGGCGGCCGGGTTGCCGTCCTTGACCAGGCGCGACTTGGTCAGCGGGTCGCCGGGGTGCATCGGCTCGATGATCGTCGCGCCGAGATACTGGCTCAGCTCGCCGGCCAGCACGTAACCGGACGCCACGCGTGACGAGATGCCTTGGGCGCTGGTGGTCAGCAGGTCCTTGGTCAGCGGTGTGCCGGGCGTGACGTCGCGCACGACGACGACGACCTGGTAGGGTGGTGGGTTGAAGACGTTGCCCAGGACGAGAAAAGCCAGGAAGGCCCCCACGGTGAGTGCGAGGCCGACGAGAAATGTGGCGCTGCGAAGAATGCCTTTCATCAGTTCTACTCCTTCAATGGATTTACTTGCGTTGTCTCAAAGCCGCGTCGAAATCGTCCAGCCAGTGGCGCAGGTAGGCCGAGATGGCCAGGACGGCTTCGCGTTGATTTTCGGTCAGGTCGACGACGATGCGCTCGCCGCTGCCCAGCGTGTCGAGGGCGGCCTCGATCTTGCCGATGGCTCCACCGGTGCGCGTGCCGCGCAGGCTCTGGGCCATCCCCACGGCGGCCGGGGCGGGCAGGTTGCGGTTGTGGCGCATCAGCAGCGCGGCGTGGCGGGTGTCGACGACGTCGAGGCCAAAGCCGGTCACCTGCTCGCGCAGCGACCTGGCGCGCAGCGTCCATTCGCGCTTTTCTTGCGGTGCGGCGTCGGGCGGCGGGGCCAGCAGGTTGGCGATGGCGTGCTCGTGGAAGGCGGACATGGCCTGGTTCTGCACTCCAGGCGAATCGCCAGATCCGGGTTCGCCTGGTGATGACTCGGCGGATGCTGCTTGACCTGCTGTAAGCTGGGGCGGTGTGCTCGCCTGCCGCGCTTTTCGTCTTGACCTGTGGGCGCTGGCGGCTTGTTGGACGGCGATGTCTACCGTCACGGCTGGATCGTCGAGCATACAGTTGACCGCCTTCTGGATGGCTGGGGCGGGCAGGCCAAGCTCGATGGCTTGCCGGGCTAGCTCGTTCTGGGCACGCAGTGGTGCGCTGGCCAGGGCGCCCACCTGGGCCAGGTTCAGGCCGGCGGCGGCCGCCAGGCGGCGAGTTTCGGCTTCGAGCTCGTTGTAGGCGCGATAGTACCTGACCATGCGGGTGGTCCTGCCGATCAGGTGGGCGATTTGATCCCAGGTATAGCCGGTCAAGCGCTGAAGCTGCTCCAGGCCGTTGGCGATCTCCGGGGCGGACAGGTCGGCGCGCTGCAGGTTCTCGATCAGGGCGAGGACGGCTTGCTGTTGGCTGTCGAGCTGCCCGTCGCGGTCCTTGACCAGGGCCGGGATGTATTCCTTGCCCAGGGCCAGGCAGGCGCGCCAGCGGCGCTCGCCGTAGATCAGTTGGTAGGTGCCGCCTGGCAAGGCGATGACGCCGACGGGCTGGATCACGCCGTGCTGGGCGATGCTGTCCACCAGCCCGGCGTCCTCTTCGTTGTGCTCCGGGTCGAATGGCCTGGATTGCAGATCGCGCGGTTGGTGCGGGTTGGGCACAATCTGGCCGACCGGGATTTCGATGGCCTCTAGCGCTACCGGCCCGCCCAGCAGTTGGCGCATGATGTCGGTGCG
>JAFGOG010000611.1 GCA_016926595.1 Anaerolineae bacterium | reverse complement strand
GTCCAGGTTGATCCATCAGCCGTGCGCCAGACCTCGCAGCCAGCCGGTTGCCCTGCATTCCAGCTATAAATGCCGGCATAGAGATTGCCGTCGAACTCTTCCATCGTCAGGACGGCCACATTGCTGGGATCGCCGAGGCCGTTGGCTGCAACGTTCTCCCAGTCACCATTGTCGCCAGTATCGCTGCGCCAGATCTCGGCTCCGTGGGTGGAGGTGTAGCTCCAGGTGCCGGCGTACAGCGTGCCGCTGAACACGGTCATGTGAAAGACCTCGCCGTTGGTGGGGTCGCCAAAGCCCTGATTGACCACTTGGGTCCAGGCTAGACCGTCGTCGCTGCGCCAGACTTCGCCACCGTTGACGTCATCGGCCCAGGTGCCGGCATACAGTTGGCCGCTGAACTCCACCAGATGGTCCATGCCCATGTTGGCAGAGTTGCCAAAGCCGTTAGTAATAACCGCGGTCCAGTTCAGGCCGTCGGCGGCGCGCCACAGTTGGGCACCGTTGCCGGAGTTAAAGGTGCCAGCGTAGAGATGCCCTCCAAAGGGCGCCAGCGCGGCGATGCGATTGGCTCGTTCGCCAAAGCCATTGATGTTGGTCTGCACCCAACCCGGCATGCCGAGGGCGAATTTCTGGATACGGCTGTTATCCCGATCGGCTACGTACACCGCACCATCCGGGCCGACTGCGAGGCCAAACGGCCCGCGAAATTGCCCTGTTCTACTGCCCCAACTGCCGCTGATGGTGGTCAGGTATGCACCCGTGCTGTCGAAGACCTGAATGCGATTGTTGCCGCTGTCGCTCACGTACAGCCGGCCCTGGGCGTCTACCGCCAGCCGGTGTGGGCCCCAACTGCTAAAGCGACCAAAATCATTGCCCGGGCTCCCCGTCTGGCCGATGGTCCGCACATACTGGCGGTTACTATTAAATACCTGCACCCGGTCGTTGCCTTCATCGGCCACATAGATTGTCCCGCTGCTGTCCACTGCAACGTCGGTCGGGAGGTTGAAATGGCCGTTGCCGCTGCCGGATGTGCCTGTTTGCCCGAGAGTAGCCAGATAGGCACCGATTGGCTCGTAGATTTGCACGCGATGGTTCTCGCTGTCGGCAACATAGATCCTGTCCGTGGCATCCACGGCTATACCGTTAGGGCCCTTGAACTGATAACTGCCGTCGCCCCAACCGGTGCCCATGGTTGCATGGTAACTGGCATCGCTGTTAAAGATCTGCACCCGATCGTTGCCCCACCCCTCGACCACATAGACGCGGCCATGGCTATCCACAGCCACGTCCTGCGGGCCAAAGAAGTGACTGTTGTCCCCTCCGCTCTGTCCTGGCTCGCCTACCGCCCATTGCGGCACACCATCCGCGTTCAATTTGACCAGTCGATGCCCCCGCTCCTCCACGATGTGGACGCTGCCATCGCTGCCCACGGCCACGCCAAGGGGGGTATAGAAGTGATAGCCATCGGTCACGTACGACACGCCCGTCGTCCCGTACGTGCGCTGATAGACGCGGCTGCTGTCGAACTGCTGAACGCGCTTGTTATCCTTGTCGGCCACATAGATACGGCCAGCCGTGTCCGCCACCACATCGGTGGGACGGACAAACTGGTAGTCGCCCTGGCCGTAGCCACTGCCGAGGGTGGCGACGTAAGCGTAGCTGGTGCGGCTGAACACCTGCACCCGGTGGTTGTTGCTATCGGCTACATAGATATAGTTGGCATCTGCGCCGACGCCTTCCGGGAAGTCAAAGTGGCTGTTGTCCGAGCCGGGGGAGCCGGTCGTGCCCAGGGTAGCTGCGTACGCCGGCGAACCTGGCACAGAGATGTTGAAAACCTGGACGCGGTGATTGCCGGCGTCGGCCACGTAGAGGAGGTTGCCATAGATGGCGATGTGGCGCGGCCGGCGAAACTGGTCGTCGGCTGCGCCCGGGTTGCCTGTCTGGCCGAGGGTCGCCAGGTAGCTGCCGCTGCTGTCAAAGATCTGCACCCTGTGGTTGCCATAGTCGCCCCACACGCCCGAGTCGCTGACATAGATATTGCCGGCGCCGTCAAAGGCGATGCCGATGGGGTCGTTGAAGTGGTTGTTGTCAGATCCCGAGTTCCAGGTCTGGCCCAGCTCGCTCACGTGGTTGCCGCTGGCATCGAACTTGGCTACGTGGGCGGCGGCGGCGTCCACGACCCAGATGTTGCCGGCAGTGTCCACGCCCACGTCGGTGACATATTCCAGACTCGTGGGGGTCGCATCTCGGAAGCCGGCCTTGCCGATTTTCTGTAAAAAGTTGCCGTCGGAGTCGAACTTGAGTACCCGGTCGCTCCACGAGTCGGTGACCCAGATGTTGTTTCCGTCGACACCGAGCCCTTCGACGTAGTAGAAATGGTTGTTGTCCTCCAGGAATGCGGTCTCGGTCTCGCCGAACGTTTGCACGTATCGGAAACTCAGTCCTGGCTCACCCAGATCCACATTGAGCGCACTTGCGCTCGATACACCACTGCCGGCAGGCGCCGGCGCGTGGGGGAATGACTCGTCAATTTGCCCATTGTGGGCAGGAAGGGCTTGCGGCTGCGATCCACGGGTTTGTGGACCATAGGGTGAATCGGGCATCTGCGCTGCCGCGCCCAGGCTGAACAGCAGGGCCAGCGTGATTAAAAGGCTCGAGACCATCAAGATTCGCGTTTTCATTTTGCATCTCCTTGTGAAAACTAGTTGTGTGACTTGCCAAAAGAGGAAAATCAGGGGGTCCTTGGAGATTCTTTTCCGGGCATCACCTCCTCGCAAAATATCCTCATTGTCTATGCGCCAGAGCCCGCCAGGTCACAGACCTGGCCAGAGCATCGCAACTCGCCAGCCCACCACCTGTGCCGTGACGCACCAGTTACCACACTACGACCCCAAACGGCAGAACCGCCAGGATCGCCGTAACCAGCAGCCTCGAGGCAGGAAGCCATCCCCAACTGAGTGAGGACGGGCGCCCCTGCCCCACCCGCCACTCCAACGCCGCATACCCGCTCCACAGAGAGAGCAGCGCCAGGGAGATCAAGGCGCCCCACACCTGGTGCGCCGGGCGGACCGAGGTCATTTGTGTCGTGATCGCCAGGTGCCAGGCCATGCTCCCGCCGGCGACCCCCACCCAGGCAGAGGCCAGTCTGCGGGCATGGGCAGACACGGGGTGATTCACCAGGGCTGGCTCGTGCTGCCACAACCGCGCCAGGCCACACCACAGCCGCCCTCCCCATAGCCAGCCCCAGTACATGGCCATCGTCGCCACCACGGCGTAAAGCCCCAACACATCGCGCTTGATGCCCTCCCAGGTCGAATCGGGCGGGATAATCACCCAGTTGGCCAGGGTCGTCGCCAGGCCCAATCCCAGGAAGAGCCACATGCCTCCCCACCGCCACCCATATAAGGGGACCAGGAAGCGTTCCTGAAAAGCCTCCACGTCCTGATACGGTGCTCCCGCCTGCCACAGTTCGGCGATCAACTGCCGAAGCTTAGGTTGCAGCCACACAAAGTGCCCGGTCATTAGCAGCGCGGCCGGCCAGGGCGCCAGGGTCAAAATCGGAGACTGGAGGTGGGGGATGGCAGCAACGTCCACCAGCGCAAGCCACAAGAGTGGCGTGAGCGCAAAGAACAGGACGTGCAAGAGCACTTGTGGTTTGCTCAATCCCAACCCACGGCGCCACGACACGAGACTCAGTAGCCACAGCTCCAGAGGGTGAAAAAGTGCGCGGGGAGGGAGCAAATCAGCCTCGCGCAGCCAGCGCGAGATTTCGCCGATCTCTCGACCACAAGCTGAACAGTGCGCCAGGTGACGTTCAACCTGGCGGCGCTGCCAGGGGGAGAGCCGCCCTTCCAGGTATGTCGCAATCTCGAGTTCCGTCATGTGCTCGTTCATCGTCTCTACTACTATATTGTCACAACTCGGGCCAAACGTGACATCCACCTGCGTGACTATTGGAAATTGGTCAGAGTGACGTCCCCAGCCGGTGTAGCCGTTGGCGGGCCCGACTGCGTCGCTGCCGGATGCCGGCGGCGGTGAATGGGCACCCCCGAGAGCGGCTCAGTAGGTCGGCGATTTCATCTGCCTGGTAACCCTCGGCCGTGTAGCGCAGGATGAGTACGTCCAGAGGTGCTAACGTTCGCTCCACCAAATCCCACGTGTCGTGCGCCTGTATAGCGCCAGAGCCGGAAGCAGGGAGATCGAAATCGGGCCCAAGCTGGTTGAGCAAGGGCTCTCGGATTTGTTTTCGCTGCTCGGCAGCCGCCCGGCGGCGCAGGATTACCGCGAGGTAGGTGTTCAGTTGCGCCCTGCGGGGATCATAGGCGCGCAGCAGTCGGTAGTCATCAGCCAGCAGGGTGACCAGGACGTTCTGAACCAGATCGTCCGTTTCGACAAGAGACCACGCTTGGCGAGGCGCGACCAGGCGCTGCGCCAGGCGGCGCAGCCGTTCGGCCAACATTCCCCAGGCGTTCTCCTGGCCGGTCAGGCAGTGGGCGATCAGTTCTTCGTCGCCAGGTGGCTCATCCACCCTGCTTCGCATGTCTTTGGGCTTTCGTGTAAGAGTTGTTGGGCGGTCACTGATGGCGGGGGGGCAGGTCTGGCGATTGGTCGTGGTAGGAGAGTGGATCACGCCTCGCACTATTATACCACGTGTTTGCACTACTGGGAACTCGGGAGATATCCGATGTTTATGTCAGACAAAAGATGGCCAGTGCTTTCTCAGCATCGGTCGAGTTGTCGTCCATTTTTCTGTTGTTGAATAGCTCCGCAGATGGAGTAGATGTAGAGCAGACGCTACCGCGTCGTGGTGTGTGGCGGCCCATGAC
>JAFGOG010000114.1 GCA_016926595.1 Anaerolineae bacterium | reverse complement strand
GTCCGCGAGCTGGGACGGGGCAAAATCTGATCACACCATTAGCGATCGACGGAGGATAGCCCATGTTCGAAGCGATTCTGACCCCAGCTCAGAAAACTCTGCGCGACGAGGTCCGCGATTTCGTCAAGAGCGTCCCACGCCAGCTCATCCTGGACATGGACGCCGACAAGGTGCGCTACCCACGCGAGTACGTGGCCGAAGCGGCCCGGCGCCGCCTGCTCGGCCTGCGTTTCCCGGTCGAATATGGCGGGCGCGGCCTGGGCTGGGCCGACGAGATCGTCGCCTTGGAGGAGGTCGGCGTCCTGGGCACCTCGCTGGCCTGCCTCTACTCACTGCCCAGCATCGTCGGCGAGGCGATCTATCGCTTTGGCACGCCCGAGCAGCAGGCCCGCTGGCTGCCCCCAATCATCGACGGCCGGCTGACCGTCGCCGAAGCGCTCACCGAGCCGCGCGGCGGCTCGGACTTTTTTGGCACCAGCACCGAGGCCCGCCGCGACGGAGACGGCTACCTGCTCGACGGGCAGAAGCGGTTCGTCGTGGGCGCCGAAGGGGCCGATCTGCTCCTGGTCTATGCCCGCACCGACCCCCAGGCCAAGCCCCATCAGAGCCTGAGCGCCTTTGTCGTCGAGCGGGGGGAGGGGGTGAAGGTTGAGCATGTCTATGGCCTGATGGGCACGCGGGGCGGCGGGACAGGCAGGCTGACCTTCCGCGATGCGCGGGTACCGGCTGCAAATCTGATTGGCCCTGAGAATGGCGCCTTTGACGTCTTTCATCAGATGATGATCCCCGAGCGGATGACCAGCGCCGCGGGCGCCCTGGGCATGGCCCGCGCCGCGCTGGAGGTAGCCACCCGTTATAGCGACAAGCGCAAGGTTTTCGGCCAAAGGATCCGCAATTTTGAGGGGGTCAGTTTCAAGATCGCTGACAGCATCACCCAGCTCGACGCAGCGCGGATGCTGGTCTATGGGGCGGCACGGGCAGTGGACGCCGGCGACGATCCGCGCAGGTGCCGGCGGTTGGTGTCAGAGGCCAAGAAATTCGCCACCGACACTGCCTGGCAGGTGGTCAACCACGCCATGCAGATTCTGGGCGGCATCGGCTACACCAACATCTACCCCATCGAGCGTCTGCTGCGCGATACGCGACTGATCATGATATGGACGGGTACTAATGAGGTGATGGACCTCATCATCCAGCATGAGTACTATCGCGAGCTGCTTGCCAGCCAGGCCGCCGTCCGCGACGTCGAATCTGACGCGCCCGAGGCAGAGCGGGCTGACGAAAAAGTCTACGAATAGAATAGCGGCTGCGACAGATGCTGGCCTGGCGCAAGAGTGCCGTGCACGACGTGGAGTGACGCGATGGGGAGTGTAGCATGTGGCCACAAGACTAGAATTCCTCTCACCCCATCCGCCGGCTGAATGTCTCCGGCGACTGCAGGATCTCACCGCAAAACGCTCTGACTACTTTGCCAGAGGACTACTTGTTTTCGGCTCCAGAATGGACATCATTGTCACACGCCGGGGAACGAGTGGCAAAGTGGACCAAGCTGGCTTTCGTTTACACGCTACGGGGCGCTCGGCTGCCCGCTCACGATTTCGATCTGCAGCCGTAGACATCAGAGTCACTGGCTATCTGGAGCGCCAGGGAGCATCGACCAGAGTCATAGTTGATATTCGCCTTGGCACTCTAACCAAATTCGTCGGCGCATTTCTGCTCTTTTTCCTCGCGGCTCTGGCTCTGATCGCAACCGTGTTAAAAGCCTACAATGTCGACGAATTCATTAGGATTTCGATCGGCCTGGCGTTCCTGTTCGCTCTAGTCTACTATTTGTATAGCAGCACCTATGCTGATTGCACTTCTCACCTGGCGTTCTTGATCTACCGCCTATTGACGGTTTGCCAGGGGAGCTCGGAGAACCTACCGTTGCGACCTGATATGCCAACGGGCGTGGGGAACAGGCGCAAGATTACCTTCGGCCCGCGGGAGCAAGCTCTGGTCCTCACGTGGGGGCTGCTGTGTCTAGGCACTGCCTTGTACCTGGCCATAAGTGAGTCTGGGACGCTGCTTCTCATCATCTTCCTGTTTTTCGGCGGATTGTTCTCCTATATCGGTGTTCGAGGCATCTTTGGCCAGACATCTGGCGCCAGCAGATTATCGGCAGACGAGGGAGCCGGATCAGTCCCAGGTTTGAACCGTTCGGATCTGAAAGCTGTTGGCGATGAGCAGGACCCCGATGGCGACGACGAAAGGCCGGACTGGTTGCGCCACCTGCCATGATCCTTGGTGGCGCTTGTCATAATGAGAATCCCCTCCCCCACAGACTGGGGGAGGGGATTTCTGTCTACGCCGCCCGCGCCTGCCACGTGCGGGCGCTCCGCCGCAAGAACCACTTGTTGGCCTCTGCTGCGATCGACGGCAGCAGGATCAGCGGCAGCATCTTTAGCCAGTCGCTTGCGGTCAGGAAGGTCGTCTCGAACACCGGGTCCAGCGCCGGCACATAGATGATCGCCAGCAGGATGACCAGCGACACCAGCACCGCCCACTGCATCCACTTGTTGGTCAAGACGCCGATGGCAAACACCGAATAACGCTCCGAGCGCGAGGTGTATGCCCGCAGCAGCTCCGAGATCGACAGCGTGGCAAAGGCCATAGTCCGGGCGTGGTCCTGGTTCGCCCGCGGGTCCCCCAGCCAGAACGCCGTCAGCACCGCCACTGTGATCGCCACCGTTTGCACTGCGATGCCGATGATCATGTCGCGGTTGATGATCGGCTCGCCCACCGGCCGTGGGGGCAGCTCCATCGTGTCGGGATCGCCCTTTTCCATGCCCAGCGCCAGGGCCGGCGCGCCGTCGGTGATCAGGTTCAGCACCAGCAGTTGAATGGCCGCCAGCGGTAGGGGCCAGTTCAAGATCATCGCCAGGAACAGGATGCTGATCTCGGCCATGTTGCACGACAGCAGGTAATAGACAAACTTGCGGATGTTCGAATAGATGATCCGCCCTTGTTCGATGGCCGCCACGATACTGGCATAGTTGTCGTCGGTCAGCACCATGTCGGCCGTCTCTTTCGATACGTCGGTGCCGGTGATGCCCATCGCCACGCCTATGTTCGCCCGTTTCAGCGCCGGGGCGTCGTTTACCCCGTCGCCGGTCATGGCCACGATCTCCCCCTTGGCCTTGAGCCCTTCGACGATCTTGACCTTGTGCTGTGGCGAGACGCGGGCGTACACGTCCACCTCTTCGACAATGGCCCGGAACGCCTCCTCGTTCAGTTGGTCCAGCTCAGCGCCGGTCAGTACCTGGCCATCCTTGCGCAGCAGGCCAATCTCCTCGGCGATCGCCCCTGCCGTCTTGGGATAGTCGCCGGTAATCATCACTGACCGGATTCCGGCCTTGCGGGCCGTCATCACCGCCGGCTTGACCTCCGGTCGGGCCGGATCGATCATACCCAACAGCCCTATGAAGGTCAGATCGCGCTCCACTGTCTCGGGAGTCACCTCGTCCGGTATCTGCTTCAGCGGGCGAAAAGCCACACCCAGCACCCGCAGCGCGTTGGCTGCCAGCGAGGTGTTCTGCTCCAGGATATTGTTCCGCCGCTCGTCGGTCAGCGGCCGGATTATCCCATCCTCCAGCACCGTCGTCGACAGGCCCAGCACGATATCCGGCGCTCCCTTGATATAGGCCACGTGATCTCCATAGCGCGGATCGGGATGCAGCGTGGTCATCCGCTTCCGTTCCGAGTCAAAGGGGATTTCGGCCAGCCGCGGATATTCCTTCCCCAGCTCATTCACCCAGTAGCCGGCCTTGGCCGCGGCCACCACGAAAGCGCCTTCAGTTGGATCGCCGGCGATCCCCCATGAGGTTGAGCCGTCCTGGTCCGCCCTTTCCAGCCGGGCGTCGTTGCACAACAAGCCAGCCCGCAGCAGCAGCCTCATGCCGGGGTACCCCTCCAGGCCCACCGGCTCAGTGTCATCCAGGAACCCGCCTTCCGGCTTGTACCCTTCGCCGGTGATCGTCAGCAGGCTGCGGTCGACGTACATCTGTACCGCCGTCATCTCGTTCTGCGTCAGCGTGCCGGTCTTGTCCGAGCAGATCGTCGTCGCCGAGCCCAGCGTCTCGACCGCCGGCAGCTTGCGGATCAGGGCGTGCCGCCGGATCATCTCCTGCATGCCCAACGCCAGCGTGATCGTCACCACTGCCATCAGGCCTTCGGGCACGGCGGCGATCGCCAGGCTGACCGCCACCATGAACATCTCCACCAGCTTGGGTAGCGTCTCCTCCAGCCCGAAATAGGCGCTCACCCCCTGGCCGAACAGGACTCCGATCTGGGTGTCGCGCACTATGCCGATCAGCCCCACCAGCCCGCACACCACCAGCGCGGCGATGCCCAGCACCCGCCCCAACTGGTCTAGCTTGACCTGCAGCGGCGTCGGCTCCTCCTCGTACGCCTGGAGCATCTCCGCGATCTGCCCGATCTGGGTCCTCATCCCAGCGCTAACCACCAGCCCCTTACCCCGCCCGTAGGTGATCAGCGTGCTCATGAAGGCCATGTTGCGGCGGTCGCCAAGGCTTGTCTCCAGGGGCAGCACCGCCATTGCCTTCTTGGTCACCGGTACCGATTCGCCGGTGAGCGATGCCTCCTCGATGCTCAGGTTGGCGCTTTCCACCAGGCGCACGTCGGCCGGGACATAGTTGCCGGTCTCCAGGATTACCACGTCCCCCGGCACCAGCTCGGGCGATGGCACGGCCAGCAGGTGACCATCCCGCAGCACGCGGGCGTTGGGCGCCGACATCTTTTTGAGCGCCGCCAGCGCCTTTTCGGCCCGGCCTTCCTGGACTACACCCAGGATGGCGTTCAGGATGACGATGGCCAGGATAGCTCCCGCGTCCACGAACTCGGCCGTGCTGCCGGTGCGGTTGTACTCGCTCCAACCGATCAGCCCCGAGACGATCGCCGCAGCGATCAACACCAGGATCAGGAAATTGTTGAACTGATCGAGCAGCATCTGCCAGAGCGTACGTCCGGCCCGCTCCTGGAGCTCATTGCGGCCGAACTTGGCCAGCCGTTCCTGGTGCTCGGCCTCCGTCAGTCCATTCTCCAGGTCGCTGCCAAGCGCAGCGACGGTATCCTCAGGGCTTAACGTGTGCCAGGCTTTTTCTACTAAATCATCCATAGGTCCGCCAATGCATTGATCTGACAAACAGGTGCCATTATACCAACTATTGCCCGAGGTTCCAAACTGCTCGGCGGCAGGGGTCAGCCATCCCGCCGCATCTCCCACGAATCGACCCGGAAACCGAGCTTGGCGTAGAAGGCCTGCCCTGCCTCGTTCGAGGGGTCAACCAGGAGGTGAAACTCGCGACAGCCCCGCCTCCGGCCGCAGTCGAGCGCTGCTTCCACCAACGCCCGGCCGATCCCCCTCCTGCGAAACTGGGGGCGGACATACATCTCGGTGATCTCGGCCCAGTCGTCAGCGCCCGAGAGGGTGGGCACGGTCCTCAGCACCAACAGCCCGGCGGCCTCACCCTCCCACTCGCCCAGGAAAGCGGTTTCCAGGCCCTGCGCCTCTTCCATGCGCCGGGTCAGAGCTTCAGCCGGCAGCCCTTCACCGTTAAACTCGACCAGCAGCTCGGCGACGGCCGGCGCGTCGGCTGGGTCAGCCGCCCGGACTGTGAGACGCGCGGAGTGAGCCAACTTATACCGGTTTTTGGTACAACCGATAGGTCTTGTAGATCCGCCCTCCCAGCCGCTCGATGATCCGGTTCATCATGTCGTTCGACTCTAGGATCCACGACATCTCGCACCGCTTGTACCCCTTCTGAAAAGCCGCCCGCGCCGTCTCGACATAGAACAACGCGTCGATGCCCAGCGACCGGTGTTCCGGCACCACGCCCATGATCACCAGCCGGAAGGCGTCGATCTTGCGCTGGTGCCACAAAAACCTGATCAGGAAAAGGGGCAGCTTCCACGGGTCGGGCTGAGGTTTGGCTTTGCGAAGAGCCTGGTTCACGTCTGGCACCCCTACCGAGATGCCGACCGGCTTGCCGTCGATGCAGGCGATATACACCAGCGCCGGGTCCAGCACCATTTTGAGTGATGCGCCCAGATGCTCGAACTCGGGGTCGGTCATCGGCACAAAGCCCCAGTTCGCTTCCCATGCTTCGTTGTACACCCCTTTGGCCCGCTCGATCTCCTGGTCAAAATCCTTCATGTTGAGCTGCCGGAACTCCAGGCCAGGACACTTGCGCGCGTGCTCGGCCACCCGCACGAACTTGGCCGGCAGCTTTTGCACGTCATAGTCAAAGATGTTGGTCAGGATATCCCAGGCATACAGGTCCTGCGCTTTCTCAAAGCCGGTCCGCTCGATCAAGTCTACGTAATAGGGCGGATTGTAGGTCATCAGCACCACCGGCGGCCGGTCGAATGCGTCTATCAGCAGCCCGCACTCTTCATTCTGCGAAAAGCTCTCTGGCCCGCGTATCGCCTCCATCCCCCGCTCGCGCAGCCAGTCCGCCGCTGCATTCAGCAGCGCCTCGGCCACCGGATACTCCTCAACCACCTCGAAAAAGCCAAAGAACCCCACCTTGTCCTTGTGGGTCTCGTTGTGCCGGTGGTTGATGTGGGCGCTGATCGTCCCGATTACCTCGTCCTTGCCCCGCACGGCCAGGAACAATTGCACCTCGGCGTGCTGGTGGAACGGGTGCTTGGCCGGATCAAGCATGTCCAGGTGATCGGAGTAGATCGGCGCAACCCAATTCGGATCGTCGCGGTACAGGCGCCACGGAAACCGGGCGAACGCTTTACGCTGGCCCTTCGTCGTCACCGGGATGATGCGAAAATCGGAAGCAGTCATATTCTTTCTCCTCTCGCCCTTGATTGGAGCCCTGGGCGCCCTCCATTATACCCCAGAAACCCAACCTCTCCAATTTCCCCATGCCTGCCGTGTGCGTGCGCAGGACGAGCCAACCTCCAACCTCCATCTTGCGCCCCCAACGGAAATGAGGTATAATAGTGCTTGTTCCGCTCCTGTCCAGCCAGCGCCGGAAGGGAAACGCAGCGAGCGGCCGGGATTCGAGTTTCCTCGGCCGGCGATTGGGAGGTGAAAAGCAGCGCACACGGAACCAATAGGGAACACATAATCAACCCAAATCCAGGGACGTTAAAGAGCGGTTTTGGCCTCGAGCCCGCACCGGTAGGTGTGACCGAAAAATTCTGTCTTTACCGTCTCGACGCATCAAGGAGGATAATTCTTAATGGCAAGCATTACCTACGAGCATGTCTGGAAGCGCTTCGGGGATGTCGCTGCGGTCAAGGACCTCGACATCTTTATTCCCGACAAAGAGTTCCTCGTTTTCGTCGGCCCCTCTGGTTGTGGCAAATCAACCGCCCTGCGCTGCCTGGCCGGCCTGGAAGAGATCACGGAGGGTCAAATCCTGATCGGCGACCGCGTCGTCAACGACGTGCCGCCCAAGGACCGCAACATCGCCATGGTCTTTCAGAGCTACGCCCTCTACCCCCACATGTCGGTCTATGACAACATGGCCTTTGGCCTCAAGCTGCGCAAGACGCCCAAGACCGAGATCGACCGCCGGGTGAAAGAGGCAGCCGGTATTTTGGGCATCGAGATGCTGCTCGACCGCAAGCCAAAGCAGCTCTCCGGTGGCCAGCGACAGCGCGTCGCCTTGGGCCGGGCCATCGTCCGCGAACCGGCCGTCTTTTTGATGGACGAGCCGTTGTCGAACCTCGACGCCAAGCTGCGCGTGCAGACCCGCGCCGAGATCTCCAAGCTGCATCAGCGCCTGGAAACCACCTTCATCTACGTTACCCACGACCAGACCGAGGCTATGACCATGGGCAGTCGCATCTGCGTCCTCAAGGACGGCCAGGTGCAGCAGATCGACACCCCGCAGAACCTGTACGACCTGCCGGATAATGTCTTTGTCGCCGGATTTATCGGCAGCCCGGCCATGAACTTTTTCGACGTGACCGTGGTCGAAGAGGACGGGAACCTGTACGCCGACGGTGGCACCTTCAAGCTCAAGCTCCCGCCCGAAAAGACGGCAGCCGTCCGGCCTTATGCGGGCAAGCAGGTCATCTTTGGCACCCGCCCGGAGAACATCCACGTCCGCGAGTTCACCCCGCCTGGCATCCACGGCGAACCGCTCACCGTCAACGTGGATGTGACCGAGTTGATGGGTAACGAGATCTTTCTCTACCTGCTCGTCGGCAAAAAACAGTTCATCGCCCGGGTGGACCCCCGCACGCAGGCCCACGTCGGGGACAGCATCGACATGGTCGTCAACATGGACGTTGTGCACCTGTTCGACCGTGACACGGAGCGGGCCATCCGCTAGGCCCAGGTACAATTGACCATGCACAATGCACAATTCCCACCTGGGGATTGTGCATTGTGCGTTCTAGGAGCTTGATATGTCCAGTTTTCAGATGATGCAAGCGTTGCACATTCCCGCCAAGACCAAGATCGTCCACCTGGTGATGGATGGCCTGGGTGGACTGCCCCGCGAGCCGGGTGGCAGGACCGAGCTAGAGACGGCCAATACCCCCAACCTCGACGCCCTGGCCGGCCGTTCGCAGCTTGGATTGGCCATGCCGGTCGGCCCGGGGATCACCCCCGGCAGCGGGCCTGCCCACCTGGCCCTGTTCGGCTATGACCCGCTCACCTACGACATCGGCCGGGGTGTCCTCGAAGCGTTGGGCATCGGTTTTGACCTCCAGCCACAGGATGTCGCCGCGCGCGGCAACTTTTGCACCGTGGACGGCGCAGGGCTGATCACCGACCGGCGTGCTGGCCGCATTCCCACCGAGTTTAACCAGCAGTTGGTGGCCCTGTTGCGCGCCATCACCCTGCCCGGCGTCCAGACCTTTGTCGAGACGGTCAAGGAGTATCGCTTTGTCCTGGTCCTGCGCCCGACCCCGCCCGGCAGCCAGACCCTGCACGCCAACATCCGCGACGCCGACCCTCAGCAGACCGGCGTACCGCCGCTCATGGCCCAGGCCGAGGATCAGCTCTCTGAACCGGCGGCCGAGCTGGTCAACCGCTGGCTGAT
>JAFGOG010000610.1 GCA_016926595.1 Anaerolineae bacterium | reverse complement strand
GCGCTGGAGAAGGCACGGGCCGAGCTGGAAGAAGCGGGAGTGTCGGCGGCGGTGCTGGCGCCGTACGGCTGCCGTGGGCTGCAGTGGACGGCGGGTGAGCTGGTGTGCGAAGCGTGTCGCGCCGGGCTGCATGAGCTGCCGACGCACCTGGTGGCCATTCCGACGGTGGCGCGGCAGCAGATCGTGCGCGAGCAGCAGGCGCGGATCGATCACGCGGACAGCACGGGGCAGAAGGTGGTGTACCTATCGTTGGCGGCGGTGCTCGGCGGCAAGCAGATCGCTGACGACACAGAGCGCGATGAGGCACTCGTCAAGCTCAAGCAGGCCATCGACGAGGCGCTGGACAAAGGTGACGTCGTCGCGCTGGTGTAGCTGCTCACGGAGGAGGCGAAAGGATGTACGACCGAAGCACAGCTTGGGATGATTACCTGGCACACCGGAGCCTCACGAACGACATTGTCCGCGGCCTTGAGTATCAGAAGCAGGCACTGGACACCGGGTTCACACAAGTTGTCGCGACGCAAGAAGAAATGATTCATGCCCTGGACTATGGGCTGAATCAGGTCGCAGAGGGCATTGACAAGCTGCGTGCCAGTTTTGACTGGGCGATGGCCGCCGTGTTGTGGAACATGGAAATAGAAAAAGCAGAGCTGCAGGCCATCATGGAAGCCATCCAGGCGCCTCTGGACACGCGGGCCAAAGAGCTGAAGCGCAGGGCTGAAAAAGCCTACCGTAATGGATGGTACGAAGAGGCGCTGGCCGGTTTCCTGGAATCGGAAGCGTTGAACTACCAGGACTTTGCGGTGCATCAAGCCCTCGGCAACATCTACCTGTGCCACCAACAACCTGCTGATCTGGCCAAAGCGCGAGAATACTACTTGAAGGCTGCCAAGTATGCAACACCGGAGTCGAGCTATTACGCCGCCCTGGGCTACCTGCACGCCGGATTCGTGTGTTATCTTCAGGGCGACGACGAGGAAGCGATCGAGTTTAGCCGCCGCGCGACGGAGCTCCACGCGGACCTAATCGAGGCCTTTTACAACCATGCCAAGTTCGCGGCTACGGCAAGCCAGGGAGCAGTGGCAATTGCCTCGCTAGAGACTGCTATTCGTGCAGATCCAAACTATGCTGCCAAGGCCTGCACTGACGCCGATTTCTGCAAGGTAGAAGATCAGGTTACGGAGCTGATGAATCAACTGCGAACCGAGGCCCGATTAGAGACAGAAACGCGTTGGCAGCCCTTGCAAGCGGAGATGAACGCGTATGTGCCTGCTCCCCAGGACCGAGAGATGCTGGAAACGATGTGCAGCCAGATCGAGGCATCGCTGGCCTCAAATACCTACCTCGGCTACTTGGCAGCGAGGAGAGACATAGAAGAATGCCGAATCGCGTTCGACGATCTGCACCTGCCCGATCGGGACCGGCTCTTGGCCGAGGGCAAGGAGACTGCTGAATCGATCCGGTCGCAAATGGAGGACAGCGTCGTGCCAGAGGCGCTGATGGACCTCTTGACAGCGGAGCTCGGCAGGGGAGACGAGCTGCTGAAAGCGGCGCAGAGCTTTGCCGAAGCCGAGGCTGCGTGGAATCAGGTAAAAGATTGCGCAAAGCGGTGGGAGATTGCGCTGGAGGGTGCCGTACTGCGTGGACAAGGAAAATCGGTACGGGGGATCGCTTTTGCCCCCGATGGGAGGACCCTGGCTTCGTGGGCGCACGGTGGTACCATCCGGGTGCAGGACGTCATCCGTGGAAAGGAACTGGCTCTACTGAAAAGCCACGAGGGCCACATGACAGACGTTGCCTTAAGCCCGGACGGCACTCGAATCGCCTTTGGCATCAACTATATGAACTATGTGCGGGACTTGACGCCGGAGCGAAAGGTGACCGAGCTGTTCAGTGATACCCTGGGCACGTGCGGGCTCACCTTCGCCCCGGACGGTTCGCTGGTTGAGATAACAAAGGGCGGTTCTGTGACGTTGTGGGAGGTAGGCACCAAGGCGAAGCGTGCAGTATTCTCGGAGCACCAGCACCACACACGTACCGTCCTGTTCAGTCCCGATGGCACGGTGATGGCCACCTCTTCAGAGGAAGGAAAGGTCGGGTTGTGGGACGTCGCGGGCCAGCGCCTTCTGACGATCCTGGAAACGCGCAGCGACCACGTTCCTCGGATCGCGTTTGATGCAAGTGGTCGCTTGCTGGCTTCTGGAGCAGGTGACAACGCTGCAAGGATTTGGGATGTAGCCAGTGGACGCCTGGTGAAGGAGCTCAGAGGCCACACGGACTGGATAACAGATCTCGCCTTCAGTCCCGATGGCAAGACGTTGATTTCTGCTTCCGCCGACGGCACGCTGCGGTTTTGGAATGCGCCAAACTGGCTTGGAGAGACGGAACTGCGCGGACACGTTGGCAGTGTGACTGACATTGCGCTCAGCCCGGATGGCGCGATGCTCGCGTCGGCCTCGGCTGACAAAACGGTGCGGTTGTGGGACGGACAAACAGGGCGGATCCAACGAGTATTCAAAGGCCACGAGGAGAGCGTAAGCGGCGTTACTTTCAATCCAGATGGCACGATCTTGGCTTCTTATTCCTGGGATGGCACGATCCGGTTCTGGCCCCTGGCGATGTCGAAGGCCAGGTGGGAAAAGTTGCAGCAGGCGATCCAGAGGTATGAATGGCGAACCGCGGGCCGCTGCGAGGAATGCGGCGCCGAGCTCGGAATGCTGGAGAAACTGGCCAAGAGCACACGCTGCAAGCAGCACAGATAGAATCGCGGCTGGAATTTGGGCGGTAAGGCGAATATGCCAGACACACTGTTTACAGGTCGTGAGGCGGAGCGTCGATTCTTTCGCTCGATGTTGGAAGGCCATGAGCCAACCAGAGTTCTGGCCATCTCTGGCATGGGCGGCATCGGCAAGACGGAGCTGCTCAAGCAGTTCCAACGCATGGCGACAGAGTGGGGCATTGCGTCGGCGCGCGTGGACGAGACGGTGGCCGGTGACATCCCGCGCCTGCTCGACGCCGTGGCACAGCAGATAGAGGGCCAGGGCGTCCGGCTTGATCCATTGACCGGCAAGCTGCGCGAGTACAAGCGGATCAAGACGCTGCTCACGCTCGCCCCGCGAGCGCCCACACTGCCCACGGCAAGAACCGAGCAGTGGGATCTCGGCGCGGTTCACAAGCTGATTCTGGATGCCTTTACCGACAAGAGCTTGCGCCGCTTTTGCCAGCATCGAGCTGACTTGCGCCCCGTTCTGGCTCTCGTCGGCTCTGAAGCCGGATTGGCCGACCTGGCCGACGAGTTGATCGAATATTGCAGGACCCAAGTGCTGCTCGACAAGCTGCTGGCCGAGATCGAGCAAGAAAATCCCCGGCAGTACGAGATACACAGAGACCGGCTGGCCTCTCCGTCCAGCGCTCACTCCGTGCCCGACTCGGGAGCGGAGGCGATCGGCAGCATCCAGGACGTGCTCAAAGCGGCAGAGCTGGAGCTGTACCAGGCGGGAGATCGCTTCTGGATGGACCAGTTCTGCGCGGCGGCTCGAAATGCGGACCAGCCGCTGCTGCTCCTGTGCGATAGCTATGAAAAGATACAGGATCACGACCCCTGGCTGCGCGACCTGGCCGAGGCGCTTGCCGGTGAGCCGGTGTGGATGGTTCTTGCCGGCCAGGTGCGGCTAGACACGCGCTGGGCAGGGGTGCCCGGCGTGCGCCGCATGTCGCTGGATAGCCTCTCGATTGAAGGGTCTCACGAGTTTCTGGAGCGCATCGGCGTCTCTGGCCCCGGCCTCCAGACGGAGATCGTCCAGTTTGCAGGTGGCGTGCCTCTGGCTCTCTACCTTGCTGCCGACTTGGTTCTGAATCGTGGTATTCGCAGCTTGAGGCACTCGTCGGAGAAGCACGAGATCGTGAACCAACTCCTGGAACGCATGCTGTCAGTGGCGAACTCACAGGAAACCGAGATTCTGTTTGGGTGTGCCATCCCACGAATGCTGACCGTTCCCCTGATTCAATACTTGCTGCCAGGTCGAGATGCAGCCGCCATCCTGAAAGATCTCCACCGCCGGCCGTACATTGTCTACCGCGGTGACCTCCCGGCTGTACACGACAGTATACGCGAGTTCGCATGTGCCAGGCTTCAACTTGAGAACCGCCCTCTCTTCACCCAACTGCAGCAAGCAGCAATTGCCTATTATGACGAGGAAATGGCGGCAACGGCAGGGACGCGACGTGAGCTGGGCCCGAACTGGCATGTCCTGGCAATCGAGCGGCTTTACCATGCACTGCAACTTGATAGAGACCATGGAGCTCAGTACTTTGAGGATCTCTTTTGGAAAATAGACGGTCGCTTTCAGTTTACTGAATGCCTGAACCTGAGCAACGCCTTTCTGAGCTTTACTTCTGACAACGAACATTTTCGCAACGTGGGCTATGTGCACAAAGCTTATGCCCTATTCGAATTGAATCGTTGGAGTGAAGCCCGGATCCTTTACCTCCAGGTCGTGGACAAAGAAACCAACCCAAGGATTCTCAGCTTTGCGCTTGGCGAGCTGGGCAGAACACTATCTGCGGTTAGCCGGTGGAAAGAAGCTCAGAAGTACCTGGAGGAAGCAATCTCACTGAATAGGGAAACTGGCAATGAGTATGGGCTTGGGTTATCCCTCACCTCGCTGGGCAACGTGCATACCCACCTGCACACTGCACGAGAGAGCAGGGAGATCGAGCTTTTTACCGAAGCACTGGCAATCTTTGACCGGTTGGGGCGTACTTATCGACGAGCTGAGGTCTTGCAGCGATTGTGTTTCAGCCATCGCCTCCTCGGACATTGGGAAACGGTAGAGCGGTATGCTCAAGAAGCACTAGAGCTCTCTCAAAAAGCACAAGGTGGAAAGTATCGTGCGACGTTTCAGCGAGCTCGCATCCTGGACGTTCTGGCTCACATGTATCGAGATCGTGGATTTTTCCTTCAAGCTGAGGAATGTGCCAGGGGGGCATTGGGTTTATATCGCTCCCTGGAGCACGACTACTGGCTAATGGACGGCTTGCATGGCATGGCCCATGCTGCAATCTTGCGAGATCACCCAGGTGAAGCCCGGGCCTGCCTGGACGAAGCATTGAACATTACAGAGCGTATCGATGCCCCGTTCGCCACCGCTGTCCTGGCGAAAACGTCTGGCCAGCTCGCGATTGCTGAAGGCCGGCTGGAAGATGCGCAAGCAGCGTTCGAAGAGCACTTGCAGGTGATGCAGGAGAATCATCAAGACTTGCGAGTGGCGATTGCCCATCACCTGTTAGGAGATCTTTTTCGACAGCAGCACGATTGGACCAGGGCAAAACAACATCTCCGATTGGCGATCTACTCTTTTTACTGTCGAATCAACACGGGGTTCCGGGCAGCAGATGCTCTCCGCCTTTTTGGGCTGATACTCGTGGAGGAAGGTTTTCACCATGGTGGAGTGCAGTTGCTTCGCTTCGCACTCGGTGAGGCAGAAAAGCATGGACTGCTTCACGTCCATGCTCAAACTCACCTCTCCTTGGCCCAGACCCTGCTCGATGAATCGGCCTCCAACCGGGAGGCCATCCAACGGCACCTGATCGCCTCCGCCAAATTGGCCGAAGAACAGGATTACAACAACATCATCCAGGAAGTGGCCCAACTTGAGAAGAGGCTGCACTCGCCAGAGGCGGGTCGGGATGGGATTTGCTTTGTGACGCAAGTTTCCGGCGGCGAGGTGGGCAAGATCGTCAACATCGGCTCGGCCGAAGAGGTAAACTTCTGAGCCGATGACACACGACGCAGAGCAGTCGGGGCGAATTCTGACACAACTCCTCAGAGACTGGCTGACCGGGCAGCCAGGGGGGACCGAATTGTGGGCTCAATTCAAGCACGATCCAGAGAGATTCGCACCTCGGCTGCGCGCCATCTTGCAGGGCGATAGGGACGATCTCCCACCAGCCATTACAACCTACGTCACTGGTGGGCAGGTGGAAAAGCTGGTCAACATCGCCCGCGCCGAGGTTGTGCATATCCACCTGCCCGAATCCAAGCCGGCCCTTACCGCCGAGGAACGGCAGGAAGCCGAGCGCCGCTACCTGGCAGAGGTTGCCAGGGAATGCCGTTATCTGTACACCGAAGGCGTGGATCGTATCCGCGCCGAGCTAACCGACGTCTTTGTTTTTCTGGAAGCAGTGGCGAGCCCGCGCCGTGAAGAGCGGACCACCGACGTAGCTCCGCTGCCGGCGCGGGCCGAGGAGATGGGTTTGTTGGAGCGCCTGACCGGCCGCCGAGACCACCGCCAGGAAGGGAGACAGGCAGGGGTGGATCTCCCAGTGCCTCCCCCACCGCCGATCCCCCTCTCCAAGGCGCTGGCGGAGCACGAACACCTGGCTATCCTCGGCGAGCCGGGCACCGGCAAGTCCACCACCCTCCAATTTGTAGCCCTCTGTTTTGCCCGTGCAGCACAGGGATGGGTTGGGCAGAGGCTGGGCCTCGACGAGGAGCGGGTGCCGCTGCGCGTTGAGCTGCGCCGGTACGACGGCCAGGAGCGTCTGGACCGTTTCCTTGTCCGCCAACTGGAGTGGCGAGCTTATGTGCCAGAGTCGCTGGCCCGGGCGTGGTTGGACGAAAGGCGGTTGGTGATTCTGCTGGATGGCCTAGACGAGGTGCTTCCGACACACCAAAGCGATGTGACCCAGGCTATCGAAAGCTTTGCTGCCAGTGCCGAGGGCAAAAAGTGCCGGATTGTCGTCACTTCACGCATTGCCGGCTACCGGCAAGCCCGCGAATTGAGTGGTGAGTTCGGTCACTACACCGTTCGCTCTTTTGCCGGTCCTGAGGATGCCCTGCCCTACACCACTGGCTGGCTGAAGTTACTCAAAGGGGTAGGTGACAAAGAAGCCAAGTCGGAAGCGCAGGCTCTTCTGGAGGAAATGGAAACACAAGCTGGCCTCCGCCGAGTGCGGGGCAACCCGCTGCTCCTGCGCCTGGTCGTTGCCATCTACGCTGAAAGCGGGGAACTAGCCCGCAACCGGGCCGAGGTGTATCGCCGCTACGTTGAGGAAGTGATCTGGCAGCGAGCGGAAGCCCGGGAGGAGCCTCCCTGCAGCCGAGAAATGATCGAGGAGTCGGTGGAAGTTATCGCCTGGACCTTGCAGGTCCACGGCGAGCAGACGGAAGCGGATCTAGTCAAAGCCGTGGCAAAAGAAAGGGTGATCGATGCCCGACATACCGTCAAATACCTGCGTGAGCGGCTGGGCCTGTTGGCTATCTACGGCTACGAGCGAGGGGAATTGGTCGCTTTCCGCCACTTGACTTTGCAGGAGTACTTTGTTGCCCGGCGGCTGAAGAGAGCATGGGCCCAAGACCCCAGACACGCCTGGCGCTTCCTGCGCCCTCGACTGCACCACACCGCCTGGCAGGAGCCGATCCTGCTTCTAGGGGGAATGTTGGATGAGAAAAGGGCCACCAACCTGGTGCGCCGCATCCTCCAGACACGCAGCCCCTACGAGCGGGAACTGCATCGGGATCTACTGCTGGCAGCGGCTGTCCTGGGGGACGGGGCATCGGTGGCCACTAATGTGGCAGGCAGAGTGGCCGATCTCCTGAGTCAGCTTTACCTGGATGTAAGGGTGAAATGGCGGCATCGGTTGATCCTCCCGACGAGCATTTGGCTCCTTCTGATGGTCGGCCCTTTTCGCTACGGCCCAGCACCGGGCTGTCTTATTCCATTGGGTACCTTGGCCTGGTGGGGGATGTGGGGTCTATGGCGGGTGCTGAAAGATTTCGGTTTGCCACGTCTGCTAGGCATCCTTACGTTGCCTGATCGTTTGAGCGGGACGGGAGCTTATGATTCTCTCCGAGAGCAGGTAAAAAACGGGCTGGCGAGATTGCCCGGGCCTCAAAGAGCCCAGGTGACGAAGCCCTTCATCCGGGCGCTGGGAGATGACAATGAAAATGTGCGTGCGGCAGCGGTAGAGGCACTGGCAGCAATTGGCGACATGGCCGTGGAACTCCTTACTCAGGCGCTGGAAAATGATGATCGTCCAGTGGGCTTAGGGCGAGTGGGCTCAGGGGCGAAGCGGGCGCTGGAGACAATGAGAGATCCCCGGGCTGTGGAGCCTCTTATCCAGGCGCTGAGAGATGGGAATGGAGATGTGCGCGGGACAGCAGCTAGAGCACTGGGGGCGCTCGATGATCCCAAGGCCGTGGACCCCCTCAGCCGGGCCTTGAAGGACGAGTCCTGGGATGTGCGTGCGGCGGCGGCGAGAGCGCTGGGGGAGATCGATGATCCGAAGGCTGTGGAACCCCTCAGCCGGGCCTTGGAGGATGAGTCCTGGGATGTGCGCTGGGCAGCAGCGAAAGCGCTGGGGGCGACGAGTGACCCCCGAGCTGTGGACCTCTTCATCCAGGCGCTGAGACATAGGAATGCAGATGTGCGCAAGGAAGCAGCGAGGGCACTGGGGGTGATCGGTGACCCGCGGGCTGTGGAGCCTCTCTGCTGGAGACTAGGGGATTCGGATGGAGATGTACGCGATACAGCAGCCAAAGCACTGGGTAAGATAGGCGACCCTCATGCCGTGGAGCCTCTCATCCAGGCACTGGATAAGGATGAGATGGATCCATATCTAAGTGCGGCGGCGGCGGGGGCGCTGAGGGAGATCGGCGCCTTGGCCATAGAACCCCTCATGCAGGCGCTGGAAAATTATGGAAAGAGCTGGAGGGCGCGGCGGGCGCTGCCGACGATGAGAGATCCCCAAGCCGTAGAACCTGTTATCCAAGCGCTGGGGGATAAGAATGCAAAGGTGCGTGCGATGGCGGCGGAGGTGTTGAGGGCGCCTCGGGCCATAGAGCCCCTCATCCGAGCGTTGGGGGATGAGTGCCATGATGTACGTGCAATCACAGCGGAGGCGCTGGGGGAGATAGGCGATCCCCAGGCCGTGGAGCCCCTTATCCGAGCACTGGAGGACATGGATGCAGGTGTGCGTGTGGCGGCTGTGCGCGCTCTGAGGGCGATCGGTACCCCGCAAGCCGTGGAGCCCCTTATCCGAGCACTAGGGGATGTGGATGCAGGTGTGCGTGTGGCGGCTGTGTACGCTCTGAGGGCGATCGGTACCCCCCAAGCCGTGAAGCATCTTATCCGAGCACTAGGGGATGTGGATGCAGATGTACGCAGTGAGGCAGCAAAGGCGCTGGGGGAGATAGGCGATCCCCAGGCCGTGGAGCCTCTCATCCAAGTGCTGGGGGACGGGTATCACGACGTGCGCCAGGCGGCGGCAGAGGCGCTGGGAAAGATCGATGACCCACGAGCCATAGAACCTCTCATCCAGACGCTAGGGGACATTTGGGGGCCCTGGGTGGCGAGACATGCGCTGAAGAAGATGAGCGCCCTTCGAGTTATAGAGCCTCTCACCCAAGCACTGAGCCATAAGAATGCAGAGGTGCGTGCGGCGGCGGTGGGGGTGATAGGAGCGACAGGTGACCCCCAGGCAGTCGAGCTTCTGATCCGAGCACTGGGGGACGTGGATGCAGGTGTGCGCGCGGCGGCGGTAGGAGCGCTGGGAGAGATAGGCGACCCCCGAGCTGTGAAGCCTCTTATCCGGGCGTTAGTGGACAAGGATGCAGGAGTGCGTGAAGTGGCAGTGATGGTCCTGGGGGAGATCGGTGAGAAAAACGAAGACCGCCGAACGATCCGCCAAGTTGCTCGGCGGCTGTGGTGGCGGCTCACGGATGGAAAAGTTGCCAACACCGCCTGGACAGCCCTGACACAAGTGACTGCCCGGCTCACGGAGCTAGAAGTGGCAGCTTTGGGCGCGGGGCCGCTACCATTCATCCCCGTCCCGGCAGGGACCAGGCGATCCCCGGCACTCTCCATCATCCTAAACATCCTCCTTGCTGCCCTCTCTGGTCTGGCTTCTAACGTCATTGCTGCCTATCTCCAGGATCGCTACCATCTCATCACTGATGCTGGGCGCTTCGGGCTGGTGGCGGCCGTCTTTATGCTCACCCTGGCTGGCAGTATCTGGATTGCCTGGCGAGTCGAAAAGAGAGCGGCCTGACCGCTGAAACGTAGCAAACAAAGGATCATCTATGAACCAAACCGCCAAACGCGCCATCAAAGCCCTCGTCCTCGAGCTGCGCCACAGCCTCGAAGACGACATTGCCGTCCAGCTCAAGCGCTACGGCTATGCCGGCGGGCGGTGGATCGACCCCGCCAGGCTCCCCCACATCTGGAACGACGACACGGCCATGGCCGAGCGCCAGCGCATGGACGCCGCGTTGGCGCAGGAGCTGCGCCGGATGGGCGTCGCCGCCCCCGACGAGGCGACGCCCAAGCAGCGCGAAGAAGCCGTCGGCTGGTTCGTGCGCGAGATCGCCTACACGCACCTCAACCGCCTGGTGGCGCTCAAGGCGCTCGAAGTGCGTGGCCTGATCCCCGAGGTGATCACCACGCGCGACGCCTACGGCGGGCGCAGCCGGGCGCACTATGACCTGCGCAACGCCCACCCCGAGCTGGCGCGCGGCGCCGACGAGGGCCTCGCCGAGGCGATCCGCCAGGTCAGCCGCCGCGTCTACCGCGACTTTCGCCTGCTGTTCGACGTCGGCGACCCGGCCGAGGATCGCCCGGCCCCCGTCAACACCCTCGTCTGGCCCAGTCACACGACGCTGCGCGCGGCCGTCGCCGCCATCAACGACCTCGACGCGCGTGCGGAGACCGACGCATCAACGCTGTGGCTCGAGGACGAGATCATCGGCTGGCTCTACCAGTTTTACAATGCCGAGCAAAAAGAGGCGATCCGCAGCCGGGGCAAGCCGCGCCGGCCGGCGGAGGTGGCGGTGATCAACCAGTTCTTTACCCCGCGCTGGGTGGTCAAGTTCCTGGTCGACAACACCCTCGGCCGCCTCTGGCTGGAGATGCATCCCGACAGCGAGCGCGTGCGGGCCAAGTGCGACTACCTGGTGCCGGAGCCCCTCCCCTCTCCCTCAGAGGGAGAGGGGCCGGGGGTGAGGGTGAAATTCCCACTCGACCCCGACTCGCCCATCAACAACCTCCACGCCGCCCCCCGACGACCGGCCAAGCGCCCGCAGGAGATCCGCCTGATCGATCCGGCGTGCGGCACGATGCACTTCGGCCATTACGCCTTCGAGGTCTTTCAAGCCATCTACGACGACGCCTTTGACCACGGCTGGCTCGACGCCGGCATGCCCCAATCCAGAATCCAGAATCCAAAATCCAAAATCGACGTGCCTGCGGCGATCCTGCGCTACAACCTGTACGGCGTCGACATCGACCTGCGCGCCGTGCAGCTCGCCGGGCTGTCGCTCTATATGAAGGCGCGGACGGCAGAGGCCGCCCTACTTGGTTCTCCGGCCCAAGTAGGGTTGGACGAGACGCGCATCAACCAGGTGAACCTGGTGGTGGCCGACGCGGTGCTGCCGGAGGATGGACCGCGCAGCGAGTTTCTGAAGCAGTACGCGGACAACAAGCCGGTGCAGCGGGCGGTGGCACAGGTGCTGGACGAGATGGCGAACGTGGCAGAGGTGGGCAGCCTGCTGCGCGTCGAGGAGCGGCTGCGGCAGAGCCTGGCGGACGCGGGCTACGAGCCGCCAGAAGCGTGGCGTGCGGAGCGGCAGCGCAATCTGCCCGGTCTGGAGCCTTCCCACCATCAGCTTTCTCTCGCTGATGCTCCAGGCGTTGATCCAGATCAGTGGGGTGCTCACTACACTGTTGACCGTTTGCTAGAGGACTTGCGTGCCTTTGCGGCGCGCGCCCTGCGCCAGCATGACCTCAACGCCCAGCTCTTTGCGCAAGAAGCCAGCAAAGGAGTGCAGTTACTGGACGTTTTTCTGGATAGCTATGACGTGCTCGTAATGAATCCACCTTATGGGCAAGCTCTTGATTGGTCGTTGATCACGAATGCTCAGGAAGCCAACTACAACTTGTACTGTGCGTTTTTGTTGCGAGCACGTGAGTTGATAGCTCAAGGTGGATATGTTGGTGCCCTGACAGATCGGACGTATATGCAGCTAGTCAGTTTTGAGAATTTTCGCATGCATTTATTGCATGCTTTGCCCATTCTGGCTGCGGTAGATTTGGGCTGGGATGTGTTGGACGATGCCAACGTGGCCACTTGCGCAGCCATTTTTGGCCGTGCAAATGAGTCAGGTCAAGCTACCTTTGTTAGGTGTTTGGATGTAGAAGCAAAGGAAGAACATTATCAGTCTCGTCTAAATGTCCTGAAAGTTGGCGAGAAAGGTTCCGATACTTTCACAGTTGATCTGAAAGACTTTGAAATCATTCCAACTCACCCTTATTCCTATTGGGCTCCACGTTCTATCGTGACTGCATTTCGCGACTGGGGAACTCTAGAGCCCTCTGTTGCGATCGTACGGAAAGGGCTGTCGCCAGGGCACTCTCCACGCTTCGTTAGGGAACATTGGGAAGTACGGCCATCATCCATTGGGATGCACTACTGGGCTCCATATGCAAATGGTGGCTCATTTTCTCCCTACTATCGAGACAACGAGTCTGTCGTTTTCTGGTTGACCGATGGTCAAGAAATCAAATCCTTGAAGCCCAAGTCGGTAATTCGTAGCGAAGCACTGTACGGAATGCCCGGGTTGACATACGGAAAGCGGCATCACCTTCTAAATGTCCAGTTCTTGGAAGAAGGTCACATTTTCAGTAACGAGGGTTACATCATCCGAACAGAGCGTTCCCATGATGACAGTGTTCTGGCAAGTCTGCTAAACAGCAATGTCATTCGATTTTGCATCAACCTCATTGCGGGGTTGCACAAGGAAGTCACCAGCGTTAAGAGTTTGCCAGTGCCGCTAAGGGCTTTTCACGACGAATTACCTGCTCTGAGAAATTCCACAATTATCTATAAGGCCAAGCGGGCATGGGACACCGGGAACGAACTCTGCACTCGATTCGATGTTCCCTGGTTGGTCCAAGCATCGCGCGGCCAACTTCTAGCTGATTCGCCCGACCTCCATCCTGCTACCCAATATCCAACTTCCCGATCTGCCAATCTCCTCGCCCTCCTTGATCATGTCCACGCCGTCGAGATTGCGACTGACGCCCGCCTGCAAGCCCTCCAGGCCGTGATCGACGAGGCAGTTTATGGCCTGTACGAGATTTCTCTTGAGGACCGGGTGCTCATCGAGCGCGAGCT
>JAFGOG010000113.1 GCA_016926595.1 Anaerolineae bacterium | reverse complement strand
TGAGCTGCCGTATGGCGCGAGCCAGATCATCGAAACGCTTGGCGATCCCAGGATCCTGGCCCAGCAGGCGCGGCAGGATCTTGATCGACACCGGTTGGCGGCTGTCGGGATCCTGCCCGCTAAACTGCACGTATCCTTCCTGCTGGCCCTCTAGCTTGAGCGACTTGTACTCCTGCAGAATTTGCCGAATCAGATCGCGCATGTTCCCACTCCTTCCTCTGCCGGTACGCCCACTCCTTGCGATCCCGCGTTGCCGCAGGATGGCTGCGGGCGCACGGGCGACATGGTCCCGTGGCCTAGTCCAGTGCGTGCCAGCCGCCATGCACCTCGCTGTCGATCCAGCGCAAATAGGCTTCGCTGCCACCCACCACCGGGAGGGCAACGATCTCGGGCAGATCGTAGCTATGGAGAGCCTGAACGCACCGCACCAGATCGTCCAGCACCTCACGCGTGCTCTTGGCTACCAGGAGCCATTCCTGATCGCGCTGCACCTGTCCCTCCCAGTGATAGACCGAAGTCACACCTGGGAGCACGTTTACGCATGCGGCGAGCATCTCGCCGACCAGAGCGGAGGCAATCCGGTCGGCCTCCTCCCGCGAACCTGCTGTCATCAAGACGACCAATCGTTCCGGCATGGCACCTTCCCTCCCAACGCTATTGTATCACACTAGGGCTGGCTCTGTAAAGGCAGAAATCGGACCGCTATCCGACGGCTACCTGACCGGCTGCCGGTTCGTGGATAACGCCGGGGCGGGGTTCGTCACCTGGCCTCCACGCGGCCATTGGGGAACAGCAGCCACCCGTGATCGCCCCGGGTTCGCTCGTCGGTGGCCCACAACACCATGCCCTCCTCCTGCGCCCGCGGGACGGGGCGCACCAAAAAGATCTGCCCGCCAACGTGCAGCTTGTGTCCCCCGTCGTACGCCCTCTTGGCCTCTTGATAGGTGAACGGGGGCGATTCCTCACTCATTGTTTTCTCCTTCGCGGGGCGCCGCGCTGCCGGCCTCGCCATCCGTGCCCGCCTGGGGAGGGGCCTGCCGGCGGCTTCTGAGCAACGCAAAGAGGTCTAGGAACAGCAACACGGCCAATCCAAAAGCCGCCTCCTGCCGCCAACCGAGCAGCAGTACAACGAGAAGCAGCAACAAAGATGCCAGATTGGCCACGATCAGATCACGCCAGCGATTCACGCGTCGATCCCTCCCAGGACAGGCCAGCCCTCTGCGCGCGCGTGGGCCAGGAGCATCTCGTCGGGATAGACTGCCACGGGCCGGCCGACCAGCTCAAGCAGAGGGATGTCGGTATTGCGGTCGGCGTAGGCGTAGCTGGCCGGCCAGTCTATCTCCACATTCTGAGCGGCCAGGTAGGCCCGCACGCGCTCCGGTTTCCCCTCGCTTTGGCACAGCGGCGGCACAATGCGCCCGGTGTACCGTCCATCCCGCACTTCCAGCGGCGTGCCGATGGCGTGGCCCACACCCAGCCGGCGCGCAATCGTTTCCAGCAGGGGGGCGAACGTGCCTGAAACCAAGGCTACCAGGTGGCCCTGATCCCGGTGCCGGTCAAGACGGTCCAGTACATCGGAGCGCACGTTGGGTGCCACCTGTGCGGCGGTTAGCTGCTCAAACAAAGCCTGCGCCTCTGCCAGGGGCCAGCCACTGAGCAGCCAGCCCATGGTCTCGCCCCAGATATGAAAGTAGGCCGCCTTGCTCATCCCCCCGAGCTTGTACAGGGGGAAAAGCGCCATGTTCCAGGCCAGGTAGGCCGCCACCCACCGCCTGTGGCGACGGGCCGACCAGTGGTGGCGCGCCAGGTCTTGCCAGATGTGCCCGGTATAGAGCGTGCCGTCCAGGTCGAACAGCGCAGCGATCACCGGTTTGTCCACGTCAGTCAAAGCCTAACCCCCTCTCCTTCAAGCTCACAAACCGCTGCCGGCCGATGACCAGGTGGTCCAGCACGTCTACATCCAGCAGCTTGCCCGCGTCGACGATCTGCCGGGTGACGGCAACGTCCTCGGGGCTGGGCGCCGGATCACCCGAGGGGTGGTTGTGCACGACGATCAGCGAAGCGCAATTCGCCCGGATCGCCTCGCGGAACAGCTCGCCCACGCGGATCAAGCTGGTGTTCAGCGAGCCCTTGTAGACAGTCGGCGTCGCCAACACGCGATTCTTGGTGTCGAGCAGGATGATGCGGAGCTGTTCTTGCTCCAGCATTCCCATTTCGGTCATCACCAGGTTGGCAGCATCAGCCGGGGAGCGGATCTGAAAACGCTCGTCGGGCGATTCGACCATCATGCGCCGGCCCAGCTCCAGGGTGGCTTTCAGTTGCGCTACCTTGGCAGGCCCGAGCCCGTGCTCACGTGCCATCTCTGCCGTGTTGGCCTGTACCAGCCCGGCCAGGTTGCCAAACCGTGCCAGAAGCCGGTGCGAGAGGGCGATGACGTTTTCGTCCTGCGTGCCGGTGCGCAGGATGATGGCCAGCAGCTCGGCAGTCGACAGGGCACCTGCCCCATACTGGAGCAACCGCTCTCGCGGGCGCTCACTGGTAGGCAATTCCTTGATGGTGGGACGATATCCTACCTCGGTAGACATGGGTTCGGCTCCTCTTGCCAGGCACGACGGAGAACTGGAGTGGTTGTCGCCATCGGAACCACTTGTCCTTGTCACCTGGCCAATCGTGTGACGAGTTTAAAATGACCTACGACGTTTGCCGGTCCTGATTGTACCCGAGGGGGAAAGCGATGTCAAAGATCGAGCCTGCGACTGGAAATGATCCCCCCAGTTGTGTTATCGCCTGTCCTATGCTATCATGAGGTCGATCACCCCGGCGGGCGAGCACAAGAGGAGAGCATAGCACTGTGTCCAGCGAAGAGACTG
>JAFGOG010000112.1 GCA_016926595.1 Anaerolineae bacterium | reverse complement strand
GTCGCCCGTCGCCGGATCCGGTTCGTTGACCTGCCGGTCAGCGCCACCGAGGACCGGGTAGTCGGCACCCTCGACATCGAGGCTGCGCTCAAGACCGGCCGGAAAAGGTTCGAGCCGGGCGTGCTGGCTGCTGCCAACCGTGGCCTGCTCTATGTCGACGAAGTCAACCTGCTCGACGATCACGTCGTCGACCTGCTGCTCGACTCGGCGGCCATGGGCCGCAACGTCGTGGAGCGCGAGGGCATCTCCTTCACCCATCCGGCCCGTTTCATCCTGGTCGGCACCATGAACCCCGAAGAGGGTGAGCTGCGCCCTCAGCTCCTCGACCGCTTTGCCCTGTGCGTCGAGGTGCGGGGCATCGCCGATCCCCTGTCGCGGGTCAACATCCTGGAGCGCACCGTCGAATTCGAGAGCGACCCCGACGGTTTCTTTGCCGAGTGGGAGCTGTACGAACGGCAGGTCTGTGGCGAGATCGCCCGCGCCCGCGAGCTGTTACCGCAGGTGACGTACGACGCCGACAACATGTACACCATCGCCGAGCTGACGGCTGCATATAACGTCGACGGCCATCGGGCCGATATCGTCATCCTGAAGGCGGCCCTGGCCCACGCTGCTCTACGCCTGTCGCGCGACGGGACCGGACGGCGCGAAGAGCCGGCGGTGACCGAGGTCGACATCCTGGCCGCCGCTGAGCTGGCCTTGCCCCACCGCTTGAGGCGCCAGCCGTTCCAGGATGGAGCTCTCAGCCTGGAGGACCTGGCGGTCCGTTTGAGTGAGGCTCGCGACAAGGTCAACGAAAAGCCGGCAGGCGCGGCTGCGGCGGCTCCCGGCTCACAGGCCGGCGAGTCGAGCGACGCAGGAAAAAAAAAGAAGTAACGGATGACGGGCCGCCGTCGCCCTCTGATCTCAGCTCAGGCGGGGAAGGCGCCCCGATCAAAGGCCATGTCGCCGACCCGCTGGGCGTCGGCGGCGCCCAACAGGTGGACATTGTGCCAACCATCGGCAGTGTGTTCAACCCGCGCCGGGTCGAGTCGCCCCTCGACCGGCTGACCCGCCATGCTGCCGGCAAGCGCTCCTTCACCCGTACCAGCCGCAAGCGGGGACGTTACGTCCAGTCCCGTCCGGCCCATGGCGACCTGTCGGATGTGGCGCTCGACGCCACGCTGCGCCGCGCGGCCCTGTACCAGGTCGAGCGCGGCGCCGAGGCGGGCGCCCTCCCGGCGGGAGCTGCCGGGACCTTGGCGCTCACGACCGATGACGTCCAGCGCAAAGTCCGCGTCCGCCGCGCCGGCAACCTGATCCTGTTCGTCGTCGATGCCAGTTGGAGCATGGCCGGCGCGCAGCGGATGGAGGCCACCAAGGGCGCGATCATGTCACTGCTTATCGACGCTTACCAGAAGCGTGACCGGGTGGGGCTGGTCGTCTTTCAGAAGGAAGAGGCCCGGCTGGTGCTGCCCTTTACGTCCAGCGTCGAGCTGGCCCAGCGAGCTTTGCGCCACCTGCCGGTTGGCGGCAAGACCCCGCTGGCCGCCGGGCTGTTGCTCGCCTACCGCGTCTTTCACCGCGAGATGCGCCTCAACCCCGAGGCCATGCCGCTGTTGATCCTGCTGACCGACGGCGCTGGCAACGTGGCGCTTACCGACCTGCCGCCACAGGAAGAGGCGCTGCAAGTGGGCGACCTGATCCACGCCGCCGGGATCCATTCGGTGGTGATCAACATGGAGCACCCGTCCTACGACCGCGGCCTGGCCCAAGAGCTGGCCGAGGTACTGCGCGGTTCGTGTTACCGTCTGGCCGAGCTCAAGGCGACAGAGCTGTACCGGACGGTTCGCGAACGGCTGGAGCAGTGAGCTCCCGATGAATCCACAGAATGTGCCCTACATCGTCGTATCGGCCATAGCGGCGGGAATCGCCGTGTCGGTGGCGATCTATGCCTGGCGGCAGCGAGCTGCGCCCGGCGGCGCCTGTCTCGTCCTGTTGATGCTGGCCGTAGCCATGTGGGCTCTGTCTACTGCCGGCGAGTTTGCCGCTGTCGCCGTGCCGGCCAAGATATGGTGGTCGAAGGTCACCTACCTGGGCATCGTCGGCGTCGCTCCGTCGTGGCTGCTCTTTGTCCTGGACTATGCGCAGCGCAACGAATGGCTGGCGCCGCGCCGAATAGCGCTTCTGTGGATTGTGCCGGCGATCACGCTGGCGCTGGTCTTTACCAACGAGTGGCATCACCTGATCTGGCCAAGGATTACCCCGGCCTCCGCTGCGCCGGGCGCGATACTGATCTACGACCATGGCATTGGATTTTGGGTCGAGTGGGCATATTCCTACTTGCTGCTGCTGTTGGGAACGATCCTGCTGGTGCGGGCGATACTGCGCCCTCCGCGGTTGTATCGGAGGCAGGCCAAGGTGATGCTGGTCGGCGCGGCTATGCCCTGGGTGGGAAATGCGCTGTACGTAGCCGGGCTGGTGCCCCTGCCCGGCTTGGACCTCACACCCATCGCTTTTGCCCTGACCGGCCTGACGGCAGTTGTGGCGTTTTTGCGCTTTCAGATCTTGGACCTGGTGCCGGTTGCCCGGGATATGCTGGTAGAGAGCATGGGCGACGGTGTCCTGGTGCTCGATGCGCGCAACCGGGTGGTGGACATCAATCGCACGGCCTGCCGGTTCATCGGCCGCGACGCCGCGGATGTCATTGGACAGCAGGCAAGTGCTGTTCTGGCCGCCTGGCCCGACTTGGTGGCGCGTTACCAGGATGTCCCAGAGGCCCAGAGCGAAGTCGCGCTCGACAGCCCAATCGGCTCACGGTGGCTGGATCTGCGGATATCGCCTTTGTACGACCGGCGCGAGCGGCTGACCGGGCGGCTGATCGTGCTGCACGACGTGACCGCGCGCCGCCAGGCCGAACAGGTGCTCCAGCAGTATGCCGGTGAGCTTGAGGCCCGCAATACAGAGCTGGATGCCTATGCCCATACCGTCGCCCATGACCTCAAAGGGCCGCTGTCGACAATCATCGGCTATACCTCGCTCCTGGCGGCCGGCGTGGGGAAAAAGTCGCCGGAGGAGATCAAGGCCACCCTGCGGACTGTTCTTGTTTCGAGCTACAAGATGAGGAGCATCATCGACAACCTGCTCCTGCTTGCCAGCGTGCGCCGGATGGACGATCTTCCCACCGGGCCGGTAGACATGGCGGCTATCGTCTCTGAGGTGAGGATCCGCCTCAGCGCCGAGATCGCCGCACGGCAGGCTGAGATCGTCCTGCCCCAGCGCTGGCCTGTGGCCATCGGCTATGCGCCTTGGGTCGAAGAAGTGTGGGTGAACTATGTCGGCAACGCGCTCAAGTATGGCGCCGATCCGCTGCGCATCGAGCTGGGGTTTGACCGGGGCGGCGACAAACTGGCCGATCCGTCGATCCGTTTCTGGGTGAAGGATAGCGGCCCTGGCCTGGCGCCGGAGGAGCAGGCCCGGCTGTTCAGCCCGTTCACCCGGCTCGAGCAGATCGACGCCAAGGGACACGGGCTGGGGCTGTCTATCGTGGGGCGGATCGTTGAGAGGCTTGGCGGGCAGGTTGGCGTCGAAAGCAAGGTTGGCGAGGGCAGTACCTTCTGGTTCACCCTCCCCGCCAGGCCGACGGCTGCTGATGGTTGCTAGCCGTGAGTGGATTCAATCGGCGTGCTTTGGCCGAAAATGCGCAGCCTTTTGGATGTGGCCAGCCATAGCGATCCGTCCGGCGCAAAGGCGATGGCCTGCACCCCCTTGACGGACGGATAAAACCTTCGACGCCTACCTGGCCCACATCCGTCTGGACTCCATAGCACTTGACTTATCGGCTCTGTGGGGTTATAATGGCCGGCGAAGGCGAAAGGCGAGGACTGATCCGGTGACCTTGGACCTTTGTCGTCTATTCGATAATCAAGAGAGAACAAGAGGGAGGTAACAATGCCAGGCTTTTTTGACAAGATCAAAAGCGGAGCCGACAAGGCTGCCTTTGAGGCGGATCGCCTGCGGCGGGTGACCCAGGCGCAGGGAGTGCTAAACAAGCTCAAGGGCGAGCTGACCGAGCAGGTAACGGTCATCGGCACCCGGGCGGTGGAGCTCTATGACGGCGGGACGCTGGCTGTGCCGGAGATGCAGGATCTTTTCCAGCAGTTAGATAGCCTGCGCCAGCAGGTCGCCGATCAGCAGGAAGAGATCGAACGGATCCGCCAGGAAAAGGCGCCGGAGGCACCGGTTGCCGCTCCTGCGCCGGCGGGCCTCACCTGCCCGAACTGCCACGCCGAGGTGGCGGCCGGCGTCAAGTTCTGTCCAAACTGTGGTTCCAAGATCGAAGAACCGCCGGCCCCAGCCACCTGCCCCAATTGTGGAGCGGTTGTCCCGCCCGGGTCGCGCTTTTGCCCCGAGTGTGGCAAGACCATAGCCCAAGAGTGAGACGAACCTGACGGATGAAAATCAGGTCGGCTGTTTCCTTCCCGGCGAGATCTGCCGGCATCTTGTTGCTGCTCGCCCTGCTGCTGGCTGCGTGCGGCGCGTCCGGACAGCCGGCCGGGCCGGTTGCCCGCTTTACCCTGTTCTACAGCACCACCTGCCCCCACTGCCACGAGGTCATGGAGAGCTATCTGCCTACGGTGTACGACAAGTACGGCGCTCAGGTGGAGCATCAATACATTGATGTCGGCAAAGGCAACAACTATGAGACCATGCTGGCGTTGGAAGAAAAACTGGGCCTGCCCGCAGACAGTCGGGGCTATATTCCGACGCTGATCATCGGCGACCAGGTACTGGTCGGCAGTGGCGAGATTCCGGCCGAGCTGGAAGGGCTGGTCGACCGCTACCTGGCCCAGGGCGGCGTGGACTATACCACGCTGACGGCAGATCCCCCCACGCCGGGGTCCGCCGTCCAGTCAAGCCAACCGATCTACCTGGCCTATTTCGACAAGGCGGGCTGCCAGGAGTGCGCCCGCGTCACCGACGACCTGAAACTGGTCCAAAGGCAGTATCCTGCGCTCGTCGTCGAGACCTTTGCGATCGAGAGCAGCCAGCCCCTCAACGAGTGGCCGAGCCAGAAATACAACGTGCCGGTCGACTGGACATGGCTTGCGCTGGGCGCGGTGGCTGCCGTGCGCCGGGCAGCGCGCGAACCAGCTCACAAGAAACGCCCTGCCTTGCGCCGGGCCTCCAAGAGGAGCCGGGCATGACCAGGTGGAGCTCCCGGGCTGCCCGGGTCGCCAAGGGCCCGCAGGTCTGGCACCGGCTCTATTTCGACCATCCTTACCTGACCCACTTTACGGCCCAGGTGGTCGAGCGGCTGGAGTGGGCCGGCCGGCCGGCGGTCGTCCTCGATCAGACCGCCTTCTATCCTACTGGCGGCGGCCAGCCCCACGACACCGGCATGCTCAAGCCCTTGGAGGCGGGCGATGCCGGCGAGGGCTGCCGGGACGGCGGCGTGGAGGTGGCAGTGGTCGAGGTAGTCGAGCGCGAGGCCGATGGCGCCGTCATCCATCTCCTCGCCGCTCCGCTCGACGCCGTTCAGGTGGAAGGCCGGATCGACTGGGAGCGCCGTTTTGACCTGATGCAGCAGCACACCGGCCAGCACCTCCTGTCGGCGGCCTTTGTCCGGTGCTGCGAGGCCAACACGGTCAGCTTTCACTTGACCGCCGACTGCGCTACCATCGACCTGGACCGCGTCCTGTCGGCCGATGAGCTGGCCCAGGCTGAGGCGCTGGCCAGCCAGGCCGTCTTTGACAACCGGCCGGTCTCTGCCCGCTTTGTGCCCGGCAAAGAGGTCCACCGCCTGGCGCTGCGCAAGCCTGTGGCCCGCAGCGGGCCGCTGCGCGTCGTCGAGATTCCCGATTTCGACTGCTCGGCCTGTGGAGGCACCCACGTGCGGGCCACCGGCGAGATCGGCCTGATCAAGATCGTCCGCAGCGAGCGGCGTGGCGCCGAGACCCGCGTCGAGTTTATGTGTGGCCGGCGCGCCCTGGCCGACTATCAGGTCAAGAACGCGCTGCTGCTTGACATGGCCCGCGACCTCAGCGTCGGCTATTGGGAGCTGCCCGAAGCTATCCGCCGCCTCGACGACGAGCTGCGCGAGGCGCGCCGTGAGCTGCGCCACGCCCAAGACGCCCTGTTCGATGCCGAGGCCGGCGCGCTGTGGCACGCTGCCGCGCGGCTGGGCGATCTTTACGTCGTGCAGGCCTACCTGGCCAGCCGCGCGCCTGACGAGCTCAAGTTGCTGGCCCAGCGGTTGATCGCCCACCCGCAAACCGCTGTCCTGCTTGGAGCCGGCCAGGCCGGGGACAAGGGTCACCTGGTCTTTGCCCGCTCCGCCGACCTCGATTTTCACGCCGGCGCCCTGCTTGGCCAGGCCTGCCAGCTCATCGGCGGCCGCGGCGGCGGCCGTCCCGATTTCGCCCAGGGCGGCGGTCCCGACGCCGCTCAAGTCCCGGCTGCCCTCGACGCGGCCTTTTCCGCCCTCTCCGCCTCCCTCTCCCCGGCGGGCGAGGGGGCTGACGGCTGAACGGAGCTACCCATGATCCGAGAAATAGCGCCCAAAATCTTTGTCGAAACCAGCTACCACGGCGCCAACGTGGCCTTTATCCCCACCGGCGAAGGAGTCATCCTCATCGACACGCCCATGCTGCCCAACGACGCCCGTGCCTGGCTGAGCGAGATCCAGCGCTACACCGACGAGCCGATCCTCTACATCATCAACACCGACCACCACCGCGCCCACATCATCGGCAACCAATTCTTCCCCATGGCCCGCGTCCTGGCCCACGAGCACGCCTGGAAAGAGATGAAAAGCTACGGCGACAGCTTTCGCACCCGCCTGTTGAACATGTACCGCGAGCGCAACCCGCAGGCGGTGGCCGAGTGGAGGCACCTAAAGATCATCAAGCCCCAGGTCACCTTCACCGGGCGCGCCACCCTGTTCAAGGGCGATCTGGAGATCCACCTCATCTCCGTCGGCGGCCACACCCCGGCCACCATCGTCGTCTACTTTCCAAATGAAAAGATCCTATTCACCGGCGATGTGGTCATCACCGACCGGCCGCCCTTTCTGTCCCAGGGAAATACCAAGCAGTGGCTCGAAGCGCTGTCCTACCTCCGCCGCCTGCGCTATGACGTCCTGATCCCCGGCCACGGCGAGCCGACCGGCAAAGAGGCCACCGACCGGATGTCCGAGTTTCTGCGCCTGGTGCGCCGCCACGTGCGCAGCGCCTACCTGTCGGGCCTCAGCAAGTCCGAGACCGCATCCAGCCTGTCCCACCTCATCCGCTTCTGGCCCATCCCACCCGAAGAGAAGCCCAAGGCCGACCGGCGCTTCAAGTCGGGCCTCGGCCGGGTCTGGAACGAGATCCGCGCCGAAGAGCAGGCCAAGGCCAAAGGCAAACCACTAACCACCTCCAAGAGGGCGGTGCTGAGCCTCGAGACAGGCGCCTCTTCCGGCGCCGGCGAAGAATCAGAGGATGAAGACTAGCCGCATGGATACCCATGTCGCGCTGGTCCGCTGTCCCGATTACGACACCGCCGCCGTCGAGGCCGCCGTTCGCCGCGCCGTCGATCTGCTCGGCGGCATGGGCCGCTTTGTCCGGCCCGGCCAGCGCGTCCTGGTCAAGCCCAACCTGCTCATGCCCACCCACCCCGACCGGGCCATCGTCACCCACCCGGCCGTGGTTCGGGCCGTAGTCCTGCTCGTGCACGAGGCCGGCGGCTGGGCGCTCATCGCCGACAACCCCGGCGTGTCTACCATCCACTACGCCTGGCAGCGGGCCTACGAGCGCACCGGCCTGGCGGCCGTGGCTGCCGAGACCGGCGCCGAGCTCAACACCCAGATCGTCGCCCTCCAGCGCCCCCACCCCGACGGCCGCCTGATCAAGGTCGTCGACACCTGCACCTTTGTCACTGAAGCCGACGTCGTCATCTCCCTGCCCAAGCTCAAGACCCACGACCTGATGCGCTTCACCGGCGCGGTCAAGAACCTGTTTGGCACCATCCCCGGCCTGATCAAGCCCAGCTACCACGTCAAGCTCCAGACTACCGACCAGTTTGCCGACATGCTCCTCGACCTGGTCAGCTTTGTCCGTCCCGCCCTGACGGTCATGGACGCCGTCGTCGGCATGGACGGCGACGGCCCTTCGGCCGGCCGGCCCTTTCCCATCGGCGCCCTGCTGGCCGGCGCCGACCCCACGGCCGTCGACGTGGCTGCCGTCGCCCTCGTCGGCCACGACCCGCTGGCCATACCCACCATCGCCCAGGCGGCGCGGCGCGGCTGGACCACCGGCCGTGTTGCCGATCTCGACATTGTGGGCGACGCTCCCGGCCTTACCGGCCAGGACCTCCTGGCCGGGCTCCGGGTCAGCGGTTTTCAGATCCCGCCCGGCGGCCCGGGCAACACCCTGCCCCGCACGCCCGGCTTTCTGCATCGCTGGGCCGCGCGGCGGCTGGTCGCCCGGCCCGTTGTGTCTCAGCGCTGCATCGGCTGCGACGTGTGCATCGCCAACTGCCCTGCTCAGACCATCGCCAAAGTGGACGGCCGCGCCCGCATCGATCCCGCCGGCTGCATCTACTGCTACTGCTGCCACGAGCTGTGCCCCGAGCAGGCCATCGACCTCCGCCGCCC
>JAFGOG010000609.1 GCA_016926595.1 Anaerolineae bacterium | reverse complement strand
GTCACCAGGATGATCCGGATCATCACCCCGGCCCTGCTGTTCTTCGGCATGTCCGGCATCGTGACCAGCCTGCTCTACGCCCTCAAGCGGTTCAGCTACACAGCTCTAGGCGCGGCCGTATACAACCTGGGCATCATCATCGCCGCGCCGCTGCTGCACGGCCAGATCGACAGCTACAGCCTGGCGGTCGGAATCCTCCTCGGCGCGCTGCTGCAATTGGCGATCCAGACCCCCGGCCTGCGTGGCGCGCGGCTGCGCTTTAGACTCGACCTTTCCCACCCGGGGCTGCGGCGCATCCTGGTGTTGTATCTGCCGATCGCCGCCGGCCTGATTATCAGCAATCTACAGATCGCCATCGACCGCCGCCTGGCTTCCACCACCGGCGACAGCAGCATCGCCTGGATGGCCAACGCTACCACACTGTTCCAGTTGCCTCACGGGCTGGTGGCGGTTGCCATTGCGCTGGCGGTGCTGCCGACCCTGTCGCGGCTCAGCGCAGCCGGCGACCAGGAGGGGTTCCGCCGCACCCTGGGCCAGGGCCTGCGGCTGGTGCTGGTGTTGATCGTGCCGGCCACGCTCGGCCTGCTGGTGCTGGCCAGGCCGGCCGTCGCCCTGCTTTTCCAGCACGGCCAGTTTACGGCTTACGACACCCTCCAGGTGTCGGCGGCGCTGCGCTACTACCTTTTCGGACTGATCTTTGCCTCGATCGATTGGCCGCTCAACTATGCCTTCTACGCCCGGCAGAACACCCTGACCCCGGCGCTGGTCGGCGCGCTCAGTGTGGCGGTCTACCTGGCAGTGGCCCTGCTGCTAAAGGGCCCGATGGGGATGCTTGGGCTGGTGCTGGCCGATGCGGCCAAGCATTTCAGCCATGCCCTGACCATGCTGGTTCTCGTCCAGTGGCGCATGGGCGGGCTGGCCGGTCAGCGGTTGGCTCAAACGACGGGCAAGGCCTTCCTGGCGGCGGGTGTCATGGCCGGCGTCATGACCCTGGCTCTGAGCCTGGTCTCGCAGTGGGTCGACGCTGGCGGCAAAGTAGGCAATCTGGTCCTTGTGGGGACCGGCGCCGGACTGGGCGTCCTGGTCTACCTGGGCCTGGCCGGCCTGTTACAGGTCGAAGAGTTCGGCCTGCTCCGTGACGCGGTGGTCCGGCGGTTGCGGCCGGCCCGGCTTGACTAGCGTGCAGATCTGGAGTATAATATCGTCAGTCTTATGTTCACTGTGGCGCGAGTGTGGTTAAAGGATTATGCCTGATCGGCGAATTGTAGACGATCTGTCAATCGAAGAGCTGGAGCAGATCCTGATTGTCAAGCGGCGCGAGACCCGCGCCGAGCGGATGCGCCGCCTGCAGGAGATAGGTCGCCTGCCGGCCGAAGCGGCCATCCCTCACGAGGACCTGGCGCCCGTCGGTAGGGCGTATGTGACAGACGCCCAGGCTGACAACCTGGGGATAGCCCGCCAGCGCCCTTATGACCTGGAACCGTTGGGAGGCAAGAAGCGGTCCAAGGCGCCGCGCCAACGTGCGCCCCACACCCGATGGGGTCGCCTTCGCGATGGCCTGTTGCTTGCTCTGGAGGTCGGCGCACTGCTGGGCCTGGTAGCCATCCTGGTCGCCTCAATTCTCAATCTCAAGTCGTTGAACGACGAGTACGCCCAGGCCAGCCTGCTGCCCACCGCAACGCCGACGCCCCTGGCTGGGGGTATCCTGCCGGGCGAGCATCGGCCCCCTGAGGAGCCGGGCAGTGTGCCTGTCCACCTGCGCGACCTGATCGAGGGGGAAGCGCCGCCAGCCATCACCATCCCCACCCCAGGACCTGAGGCTCCGACGCGTATTGTCATTCCGGCTATCAAGGTCGACGCCCTCGTCGTCCAGGGCGATTCGTGGGAGCAACTGAAGCTGGGTGTCGGTCATCACCTTGGCAGCGCCAACCCCGGCGAGCGGGGCAATATGGTCCTATCGGCCCACGACGACATCTATGGCGAGATCTTTCGCCGCCTGCACGAGCTGGAGCTGGGTGACGAGGTGATCATCTACGCTGGCGAGCAGCCCTATCGCTACCGCGTCACGGCCAAGCAGATCGTCGAACCAACCGAAGTGCGCGTCCTGGCGTCGACCACCAAGCCGGTGGCTACCCTCATCACCTGCTACCCGTATATGGTCGATACCCATCGCGTTATAGTCGTCGCCGAGTTACAATAACAAGCTGGAAGGAAGAATTACAATGGCCAAAAAGTCACGTCGATCTCGTCAGCAGGTTGCTAGCATTGGAGAGGGAGGCGAGCCCGTGCGTATCCTCCGTCCCACTCGCCCTCCGGCCGCCGAGAGTCCGGCCAAGCGGGTCGATTTTGCCAGAGAATACCATTATGTCATCGAGGATCTCAAACGGATCGCCATCTATGCTGTCACTCTGTTTGTGCTCTTGATTGTGTTGGCGGTCATCATCAGCTAGCAAAACCTCGGTCCATGCTTGACAAATCAGCTAAAATGAGGTATGATTAGTTGTAGCGGGGTGTATTCCACACGAGGGGCGGATCATGCCAGACATCTTTGTAGCTTTGATCGTCGGTTTCATCCTCGGGTTGTTGGCGGGTTTTCTCATGCGCAACGAATCGCGCCGTTTCGAAAACCCCTTCAATAGCCAAGAGCACACCGAGCATTAGGGTTGTACCTGCGGGGCTGGTCAGCCCCGCCTGACGGAGGTCTGTACGGACAGGATGACGTAGGCGTAAGGGTAGGGGGGGCCCTCCGCCTTGAAGTATGTTGTCCTGACACGACAGATAGGGGTGATGCCGCCCGGCATTGCCCCTTTTGTTTTGCGCATGCAGTCAGCTATGGGCAGCGGGAAAAAAGCTGGTCGCTGATTGCTGAACGCTGATAGCTTGTGGTGGGGAAGCCGGGACATGAACGATCTGGATCAATTGGCAAGCTTCTATCTCGGAAAAGAGTATGATCTGGCAGCCGGGCGGGTGCTCGATCGGCCAGTGCTGTACGATGCGCGCGACCTGACGACCCACGCTGTCTGCTTGGGCATGACCGGCAGTGGCAAAACCGGCCTGGGCGCCGTCCTTTTGGAAGAAGCTGCCCTCGACGGTGTGCCGTCGCTGGTGATCGATCCCAAGGGCGACATGACCAACCTCTTGCTTACCTTCCCCGACCTGCTTCCTGACGACCTGCGACCGTGGATCAACCCCGACGATGCCCGCCGGCAGAACCTGGAGATGGACGCCTATGCGGCGCAGACGGCCGAGCGCTGGCGCCGGGGCCTGGCCGACTGGGGCCAGGACCCCGATCGGATCCGCCGCCTCAAAGAGAGCGCTGATTTCGTCATCTACACACCTGGCAGCAGCGCCGGGCGACCGATGAGCATCCTCCAAACCTTCCAATCTCCCGGTCTATCGTGGGAGACCGACGCCGAGCTGATCCGCGATCGGATTAGCAGTATCGTCACCGCCCTTTTAGCCCTGGTGGGCATCCAGGCTGATCCGGTGCGCAGCCGCGAGCATATCCTGTTGTCCACCATCCTCGACCAGGCCTGGCGTGCTGGTGCAGACCTCAACCTGACCGAGATCATCGTCCGCGTCCAAAAACCGCCCTTTTCCCAGTTGGGCGTCTTTCCGGTAGAGACCTTTTTCCCTGAAAGGAATCGGATGGAGCTGGCGATGCTGCTCAACGGGCTGATGGCTGCTCCCTCTTTTGCCGATTGGACCGCCGGCCAGCCCCTCGATGTGGACAGCTTGCTGCATAGTTCGGCAGGAAAACCCCAAGTGAGCATTTTTTACATCGCCCACTTGCAGGAAGCTGAGCGGCAGTTCTTTGTGACCCTGCTGCTGGAACAGGTCGTGGCCTGGCTCTACGCTCAAAGCGGCACAACCAGCCTGCGGGCGCTGTTGTACATGGACGAGATGTTCGGCTACCTGCCGCCCCATCCGGCCAACCCGCCCACCAAAAAGCCGCTGTTGACCCTGCTCAAGCAGGCGCGGGCCTTTGGCCTCGGCCTGATGCTGACCACCCAGAATCCGGTGGACTTGGACTATAAGGCGCTGGCCAACGCCGGAACGTGGTTCATCGGCACCATGCAGACCGAGCGGGACAAACTGCGCGTGCTCGACGGGCTGGAAGGCGCCGAGGCGGTTGGAAGCCGTGCTGGCGGCGCCAGCCGCGCCGATTTTGACCAGTTGATCTCGGCGCTTCGGACGCGGGTCTTTTTATTGCACAATGTACACGCTGGCCAGCCCGTCATCTTCCAGACGCGGTGGGCCATGAGCTACCTGCGCGGCCCGCTGACCCGCAGCCAGATACGCGAGCTGGTGGGCGCGCCGGCGCCTGCCCAAACCCCAGCCGAGCTCCCGCTGGCAGCGCCCCTCCCTGCGGTGGAGCCCCAAGACGCCCCAGCCAAAGCCCTGCCTGCAGCGCCTCAGCCTGCGATCGTGCCCCAGGTCCCGTCATCACTGCCTCTCTCCTTATCGCCCGAGCGACCCTATGGGCAGGTGCCGCCCCAGTTACCGTCGACGGTCAAGCAGGTCTTTGTGCCTGTTCAGATCTCCCTCGACGAGGCGCTATACCGGCTGGCCGGCCAGCAGGGCTGGTCGTCGCGCTCGGCCGTCGGCCTGGAGGGCCGGTTGGTCTACGATCCGGCCCTGATCGGGCTGGCGGTCGTTCGTTTCGCCCACGCAAGGAGCCGTCAGACCCTTGAGCAGGCGTTGACCTACCTCCTGCCTGTCGCCGAGGCCAGCGGCTTTGTGGATTGGTCGCAGGCGCAGGTGCAGCTCGATGCTGGTGCGCTGGTCCACAAGCCTGGACCTGGCGCTCTGTTTGGACGCCTGCCGGTTGACCTGGGCAATGCCAGCCGCTTCGCCGCGTTGAAAAAAGAGTTTGGCGAGCACCTATTTTATACCCAGTCTGTCACCATCTGGTATAACCCCCATCTGAAGCTTTACTCCGAGTTGGGCGAAACGGCCAAAGCCTTCCAGCGCCGCTGTCGCGAGGCGGCCCGCCGGGCTCGCGATGACGAGTCAGAGGCGATCCAGGCGCGCTACAAGGCGCGGTTGGAGCAGTTAATCGCCAAGATGCAGCGGGAAAAGCGCGAGTTGGAGGAGGATCAGGTCGAGTATAGCGCCCGCAAGCGCGAAGAGTTCTTCTCTGGGGCTGAGTCGGTGCTCGACTTTTTCACCGGGCGCAGGATGCGGCGGGGCGTTTCGACGGCCAGCCGCAAGCGCCGCCTGACTCAGCAGGCCAAGGCTGATATCGAGGAATCGGAAAAGGCCATCGACGATTTTGAAGATCAGATTGACCAGGTGGGAGACAGCCTCGAGCGTGAGATGGACGATCTCACTGCCCGGTGGGCGGCGCTCATCGACGACGTGCAGCAAGAGGAGGTCCGTCCCCGCCGTAGTGATGTGCGGGTGAACCTGTTTGGACTGGCCTGGCTGCCCGGTTGGGAGATAACGGTGCCCGGCCAGTCGATCCCCTACCAATGGCCGGCCTACGAGGCCTCGCCGATGTGACAGGCTCCCGGCTGGCCTTCTGCACCCTCCACCCGGACGCGGCCCGGGAGGAACTGGCCGATGACCCAGGCTACAGTCAGCAAGTGCTGCGTCACCGCCTCGGTGGACAGGTGTGATGGGCCGCCGGCCAACGCCAGCGGCAGCGCCAATTGATCGGCCAAGTGGTGATCGAGCGCTGCCTGACCGTCCAAATAAGCCAGTAGATCGTGCACTGCTTCCTGCGCCACCTGCTCAGCGGGCTTGCCACGCTTGCCAAGCGCGGTAAATCCCGCCAGTGCATTATCGCATTCGGCCCACAGGAACACGGCCGTGCCCTGCCCCTTTGACGGGGCGTCGATCTCGTCCACCCTCGGATTCAGCCCGGCGGAGCGCAGCGCCTGGAGCACCGTCCCGGCTTGCCGCCCGCGGATGTGCTTAGGCAGATTGCTGCTGGCCGACAGCCCTCGCACCCGCAGCAGTTTGCCCCGCTGCACAAGATCTAGCCCGCAAAGGTCCTGGCTTCGAGCGTCTCCCTCCACTGTCGCCTTGACGATCCCGCCGCCCAGCGGATACCAGCCCCACTTTTCCAGGTTGACCTTGGCCGTGATCCCCATCCGAATCAGGGTTGGCAGGTAGACCCGCTTGAGATAATCAAAAGGCGGGCTCCAGGCTACGTGTGTCCCGCCGACGAGCGTCAGGCGCGACGTCCCTTCCGCCAGGGCCAGGGGTAAAAGCACCGTCTGGAAGATCAGGCTCACTGCGCCGGCGCTGCCGCCCTTGGCGGCCAGCGATACGTCAAAGGTGTAGCTGCCTGCCTTGGGCGCCGAGCGGGGCGCAAAGCTCAGTGTTTGCGAGTCCGGCTTGTCGCCCTCCACCTCGGCGTCGCAGATCTTGGCCGCAGCGCGCACGGAGGTCAGGTGTTGGGGTTGCAAGCCCGGCTTGCGGCGGCCGGCCCGGATCCGCTCGATGCGCGTCGGCTGGCCGGTGATCGCCGCCAAGGTCAGGCAAGTTCGCAGCACCTGGCCGCCGCCCTCGCCATAAGAGCCGTCAACGACGATCATTGGCCTGCTGTGCGCCGCGTAACCCCCAAGCCAGGCCCATCAGGCAGAATCAGCCGGCCGCGCTCCAGGCGCACACCGGCGAATGGATCGTTGGTGACGGTCAGATTGCCGTCCAGGTCGGCCCAATCTACCAGCGGCGACAGGTGTGCCGCGGCAGTGATACCCAGCGACGTCTCGATCATGCACCCGAGCATCACCTGCAGGCCGTGAGCGCGGGCCGCGGCGATCATGCGCATCGCCTCGCGCAGGCCGCCGGCCTTCATCACCTTGATGTTCACCCCGTCCACGCAGTCGGCCAGGCGGGGGATGTCGCGGCTGGTGCGCACCGGCTCGTCGGCAAAGATCGGCAGCGGTGAGGTCTGGTGCACCCGCCGCAGGCCGGCTAGGTCCTCCTCGGCCAGCGGCTGCTCGACCCGCTCGAACCCCAGCTCGGCCAGGGCCGGGATTAGATACAGCGCCTGCTCCTCGGTCCAGGCGCAGTTGGCGTCTGCTACCAGGCGGGCATTGCTGGCCTCGCGCACAGTTCGCGCCAGAGTCAGACAGTTAGCCGTGTCGCTGTCCAGCTTGAGCTTGAGGATCGAAAAACTGGCCGATGCCGTGCGTGCCCTGTCGCGCACCTCCTCGACCGGTCCCAGGCCGATGGTAAACGACGTCTCGGGTGCGCGCGCCGGGTTCAGACCCCAAAGCCGGTAGAGGGGTAGCCCCAGCCGCTGCCCGACCAGGTCGTGCAGGGCAATGTCGATCGCCGCCCGCGCCGCTGGCGAGCCGGCCGGCAGCCCAGCCAGGATCTCTTCCAGCGCCAGCGGATCGTCAGGGATGGGCGGCAGGGCGGACAGGTATTTGAGCACGCCTGCCTGGGTTTCGTGATGCTGGCGGACGGGCGCCGCCTCGCCCATCCCATCCATCTCCCCATCGCCGAGGCGGACCAGCACGTTATGCCGCGCCGGGCTGACGCCGTGGGCGATGCGAAAGGGGATTTCCAGATTTAGGGTGATCGGTTCATAGGATACTTTCATGTCTCGATATTACCCCAATTCGTGTTTCCTGTCAACCTCGCCGCCATTTGCTTACCACCCGCTGTTTGCTGCTTGTCGCTTGCTGCCTGCGCGAAAATCTGCTATACTGCGACCAGACGTTGACAGTTTCCGATGGAGAGCGGCAATGAGCGGCGAGAAAATTCTGGTCGTCGACGACCGGCGCGAAAACCTGCTGTTCCTGGCCAACAGTATCCTGCGCCCCGAGGGATACAGGGTTGTGACCGCCATGGACGGCAAAGACGGATTGGATAAGGCTTTGGCCGAGCGGCCGGACCTGATCATCATGGATCTCAAGATGCCCCGCATGTCGGGCCTGGAGGTGCTGGCTGCTCTGCGCAAAGCAGACTGTGATACCCCGGTCATCCTTACCACCTTCTATGGCTCTGAGCAGGCCGCCATCATGGCCTTTCGCCAGGGCGTCAAGGATTACATCATCAAGCCCTACGAAGTCAAAGAGATGCTCGACGCGGTAGAGCGGGCGTTGGGCGAGCAGCGGCTGCGCCGCGAGACGATGGGCTTGAAGGAAGGAGTCGAGGTCAGCCGTCACCTGGAGGAGCGGGTCCGCCAGCTTCACAGCCTGTGCACCATGAACAAAGCGCTGATCTCCATTCAGGACCCCGACGAGGTCATGCGCGTTGCCGTCGAGGCGGCGTTCCACCTGACTGGGGCCGAATCTGGGCAGCTTTTTTTGGTGAATGCGGATATTCAGCAATTGGAGTGCCGGGCCGCGCGCGGCACCTCGGACTCGCGGGCTAGGTGCCTGCGCATGCCGGGCGCCGACCCGGCGGCCGCTGAGGTCGCCCGCACCGGCCAGGCCATGTTCGTTCAGCGCAACGCCGGCGCCGGCCGGGCTATGCGACTGGTTGTGCCAATGCGCGTCGGCGACAAGGTCGGCGGCGTGCTGGCAGTGGACGCCAAGGCCGATCATCCCTTTGCCGACAACGACCGTTACCTACTTGGCATTCTTGCCGATTTCACCGCCGTGGCGCTGAACAACAGCCAGACCATCGATGCTCTCAGGACCCAGCTTGCGGCTGCGCCGGAGCTGGGAGCCGGGCGGGCGGAAGGTGGGTCACTGCAGCCATCCACCGTAGACATGGCCGAGAGCATCTCCGACGCGCAGCGATTGGCCCAGGAGCTGCGCGACCTGGCCGTGACCGCCCATGCCCTGGCGTTACGGCTGCAAGTCCAGGCCAAATGAGGTTGATCGGCAGCTACGTGCTGGCGCTGCGATTGGACACGCCGCATACATTTCATATCGGGCGACTGGGTGAGACCAGCTTTCCAGCAGGTTGGTACCTGTACGCTGGCAGCGCCCGGGGGCCAGGTGGTCTGCCGGCCCGCCTGGCGCGGCACCGGCGACGGCTTGGACCGGACAAGCGTCCCTGGTGGCACGTCGACTACTTGCGGGAACGGGCAGCCTGGGGCGGCGCCTGGGCGCGTGTTACGGATGAGCGGCTGGAGTGCAACTGGGCCGCCGCGCTGCGCCGGTTGGCTGGCGCCGAGGTAGTGGCTCCGGGTTTTGGCGCATCTGACTGCCGCTGTCCGGCCCACCTGGTGTGTGTGCCGGCCTTGCCGGACGACGGCTGGTTTTTTGCAACCCTTGGCGCGGAGAGGATCATAGTGAATCAAGCCAGCCCTGACCATCTGCTCAAAACCCTGACCCTTGGCGATGACGAATCGCGGGAAGCCGCCATACAAGAGCTGAGTCGTTTGGACGGCGCTCTTGTCGAGCCGTTGGCGGCGCTGCTGACTGGCGCCCAAACAGCCGATGCCCGCTGGTGGGCGGCGCGGGCCCTGGCCGAGATCGGCGGGCAGGCGGCTGCAGCGCCGTTGGTCCAGGCCCTCGACGACGTCGAGCCCGATGTGCGTGCCTGCGCTGCGTTGGCGCTGGGCCACATCAGGGCCGGCTCGGCCGCTTTAGCCTTGGCCGCCCGGCTGGCCGACGACAGCGCCTTTGTCGCCGGCATCGCCGCCGATGCCTTGAGCATGATCGGCCCGCCGGCGGTGGAGGCGCTGACCGCCTCACTCCAGGCCCCACAGGCCGCTGTACGCTTGCTGGCGGTACGGGCGTTGGGCCGCATCGGCGGTGAACAAGCTGTCGAGCCGCTGTGCCGGCTCCTGGATGATCCAAGCTACCTGGTGTGCTACCACGTCGAAGAAGCTCTGGAAGCGTTGGGCGTTGGCATGGTCTACATCGCCCCCTGAATAACTTACTACCGTCATGCTGAGCGAAGCGAAGCATCTCTCTTCAAAACAGGAGACCTTTCGCTTCGCTCCCTGGCCTGCCTGTACCTGGGGCACAGGTGTCCGGCCAGGACAGGCAGGGCGACAAGACTTGAGGAGATAATATGGCAGGCGTTCAAGTTACATGGATGGGTGGGCAGCTTTTCAAAGCGACTGACGATGCCGGCCACGCCATTCTGACCGGTGCGGATAGTCGATACTTCAAGCCGCCCGATCTGCTGCTGGTGGCGTTGGCTGTGTGCATCGGCGTCGACATAGTTGCCATCCTGGAAAAAAAGCGGCAGAAAGTAACGGGCATCCAGGCTTGCCTCACCAAGCAAAACGCGCCCGATCCGCCGTGGACCATTGAAAAGATCGAGATAGAGTGGGTGGTCCGCGGCCACAACCTGTCAGAAAAGGCGGTCTGGGATGCTATACGCTTGGCCGAGGGCAAGTATTGCTCGGTGTCGGCCAGCCTGAAAAGCGAGATCGTCATGACCCTCCGGCTGATTGAGGAAGGCGGCTAGCCGTTGAGCGACGAGTGGGCGGCGCTCGAGGCCGACATGCGGGCCTGCCGCCGTTGCCTGGAGGCGGGTTATGCCGTCACGCCGGGCGCCGTCTTTTCCGGCCCGGCCCCGGCGCCGCTCATGCTGGTCGGCCAGGCGCCGGGTATCACCGAGGCCCAGGTTGGGCGGCCCTTCAACGCCTCCTCGGGTCGCCGCTTGTTTCAGTGGCTGGCCGAGGCCGGTTTCGACGAGGCCGCCTTTCGCGCCAGCTACCACATGACCGCCGTGACCAAATGTTACCCCGGCAGGCATCCCCGCGGCAAAGGCGATCGCAAGCCGAGCCGGGCCGAACAACGGCTGTGCCGGCCCTTCCTCGACCGGGAGCTGGCCCTGGTCAAGCCGCGGCTGCTGCTGGCCGTGGGCGGCCTGGCCATCGAGACCCTGCAGGGCCGGCCGATCCGGCTGGAAGAGGCGGTGGGGCATCTCTTTGAGGTGGATGGGCGGTGGCTCCTGCCCCTGCCGCACCCATCCGGCGCCAGCCTGTGGACCAACCTGCCCGAGAACCAGGCCCGGCTGCGGCGGGCGCTCGCGCTCCTGCGCGACATGCAAAAGCTGTTAGAATAAAAACCCTCGGTGGCAGTGCGCCGCCGAGGGCTCGGATTCTGTGCGGATTTGGGACCGTCAGGCGATCTTTTCCAGGCGCACCGCGGCCACCTTGTACTCCGGGATCTTGGCCACCGGGTCCAGCGCCGGGTTGGTCAGCACGTTGGCTGCCGCCTCGGCAAAGTGGAACGGGATAAACACCAGGCCAGGCGGCACCCGCTTGGTGATCCATGCCTTGGTCTCGATCTCCCCCCGGCGGCTGATCACCCGCACCCGGGCTGACTTGCCCAGCCCTAGTTCTATCGCGTCCTCGGGGCTGATTTCGATATACCCTTCTGGTACTTCATGATCCAGCTTTTCCGAGCGGCGGGTCATACTGCCGGTGTGATAGTGGAACATCATCCGCCCCGTAGTCAGCAGCATCGGGTACTCCTCGTCGGGGGCTTCGGCCGGTTCCTTGAACGTCACCGGCGTAAAGTGCCCCATGCCGCGGGCGAACTTGTCCTTGTGCAGGTAGGGCGTGCCGGGATGGTCGGCGCTGGGCACCGGCCACTGCAGCGAGCCCAGCCGTTCCAGCCGCTCGTAGGTTACGCCCCCGTAGCTGGGCGCCAGGGCCGCAACCTCCTGCATGATCGCCCCCGCCGAGTCATACTGCCAACCGGCGAACTGGGCGGCGGGCTGCGCCTCGCGCTCCTTGGTCAGGCGCGCCCCCAGCTCGGCCACGATCTTCCAGTCGGGCCAGGAGTTGCCCAGCGGCTCGACCGCCTTGTTGACCTTCTGGATGCGCCGCTCGGTGTTGGTGAAGGTGCCCTCCTTCTCGGCAAAGCTGACGCCGGGCAGCACCACGTCGGCAAGCGCCGCCGTTTCGGTGGGAAAGATGTCCTGCACCACCAGGAACTCGCACTGCTCCAGGGCTGCCTGCACGTGGTTGAGGTCCGGGTCAGACACCATCGGATTCTCGCCCATGATATACAGCGCCCTGATCTTGCCGTGGTGGGCGGCGTCGAGCATGTCCCCGACCGTCAGCCCTACCTTCATCGGCCCGGTGGCGCCCCACGCCTGCTCGAACTTGGCGTGGGCTGCCTCGAGCGTCACCGCCTGATAGGCGGGGTAGACGTTGGGCAGGCCACCCATGTCACACGCGCCCTGCACATTGTTCTGACCGCGCAGAGGGTTGACGCCGGTACCTGGCCGCCCGATCTGCCCGGTCAGCATTGCCAGGTTGGCAGTCGATAGCACATTGTCCACACCGGTCGTGTGCTGAGTGATGCCCATCGTGTACAGGAGGGCCGCCTGCTCCGCCTTGGCATAGATCCGGGCCACCCGTGCCAGGCTCTCGGCCGGAATGCCGGTGATCGCCTCCACCCGTTCCGGCGTATAGTCGGCCACGGCGGCCTTGAGCTCGTCAAAGTTCTCGGTCCGGCTCTCGATGAACGCCTGGTTGTGCAGGCCTTCACTGATGATGACGTTCATAAAGCCGTTCAGCAAGGCCACGTCGGTGCCGGGTCGGTGGGGCAGGTGGATGTCGGCCAGCCGGGCGATCTGGGTCAGGCGTGGGTCGGCCACGATCACCGTGGCGCCCTTTTTCTTGGCCCGCATCACGCGGGTGGCGATCAGCGGGTGGCTCTCGGTCGTGTTCGAGCCGATGATCAGCAGGCAGTCGCTGTCTTCAAACTCGGGGATGCTGTTGGTCATCGCCCCACTGCCAAACGCGGCGGCCAGACCGGCCACCGTGGGGGCGTGTCAGAGGCGGGCGCAGTGGTCGATGTTGTTGGTGCCGACCGCCGCCCTCGCCAGTTTGTTCAGCAAATAGTTCTCCTCGTTGGTGCATTTGGCTGAGGCCAAAAAGGCAATGGCGTCCGGCCCAGACTCGGCCTTGATGCCGTTCAGCCGGCTGACCACCAGGTCAAGCGCCTCGTCCCAGGTGGCCTCCCGCAGCTCCCCGCCCTTCCGGTCGCGGATCAAAGGTGTCGTCAGCCGGTCAGGATGGTAGATAAAGCTGTGGGCGTTCCAGCCCTTGACGCACAGCTTGCCCTCGCTGATCGGGTGTCCCTTGACCGGCAGAGTGCCGACTACCTTGCCGTCCAGCACCTCCAGGTACAGCCCACATCCGGTGCCGCAGTAGATGCATGTGGTGAGAACGTTCTTGTATTCCATTCGTCACGCTCCTTGCGCCAATTCCAACACCAGCGGCGGCAGCTCGTCCACACTGCGGCCCGGCACATAGCCGAGTGTCTCCTCGGCGTCGCGGCGCAACAGGGTGTAGAGCACCGTCAGGGGGATGTCGGCCGGGCAGGCTTGCTCGCATTCGGTGCAGCCCACACACTTGGCGACGGTGTGGTAGGCCCGGATCAGGTGATAGGCCGGGAAAGGCGTCCCCAGTGCGGCGCTTTGCACCCACAGGTCGTCCTCCAGCACGCACGTTTCGCAGAAACACTGCGGGCAGGCGGTGCGGCAGGCGTAACACTTGATACACCGGGCGAACTGCTCTTTCCAAAAGGCCGTCCGCCCCTCCGGGGACAGCTTCTCGTGCTCGGCCACCAGCGCGTCGGCGATCCCCTCCACCTTGTCCCCCACGTCGATCCGGCTGGGATAGGGCCAGGCGCAGCGGCAGGAATCGCGCTCCTCGGCGGTGCAGGCCAGGCCGATCTGCGTCACGTGGCTCAGGTCCACCTGGTTGTGCTTGGCCAGCTCGATCAGCCCCCGCTCCTCGCAGCCGCGCGTGACCATGCCCAGCCGGGCCTCCGGGTTGGCAGCCAACAGCAGGTCGAGGATCTTGGGCAGTTGGTACTTGGGCCACAGCGCCAGGTCGCTCAGATCGTCGCCGGGGCGGTACAGGTGCGGCGCGCATGCCGGCCAGGCAGCCCGCAAAGCCAGAACCCCGTCCACCTGGCCGCTGTCCAACAGGCTCTTTACGGCGTCTCGCAGCAGATCCAGTCGTTCCATCTTACGCCGTCCCTTTCGTTTCCAGTGGGCCCAGGGCCCGGACCTGCTCGGTAAAGGTCTGCACCACCTCGGCAAAACGGTTCGCCTCGGACGAGGAGACCCAGTCGAGCCTGACCCGATCAGGGTTGATGCCGACGTGGCTCAGCAGATGGCGCAGCATGGGAAACCGCTTGGCGGTTCGATGATTGCCACTAACATAGTGGCAGTCGCCGATGTGTCAGCCAAGGACCATCACTCCGTCGGCGCCCTCGCGAAAGGCGCGGATCACCAGCTCGGGCGCGACCCGGCCTGAGCACATGACCCGGATCACGCGCAGGTTGGGCGAGTATTTCAGGCGCGATGTGCCGGCGGCGTCGGCGCCGGCGTAACTGCACCAGTTGCACAGGAAACCGATGATGCGTGGCTCGAAAGTTTCGGTTGCTTCTGTCATGATCCATTGACCTCCTAAGCGTACTCCGGCACGGGTTCCCGCTCAAAGATGCCCTCGATCTGGGCCACCAGCTCCTGATCGGTAAAGTGGTGGGCGATGATCGCCTTGGCCAGGCAGGCGCCAACGCACGTGCCGCAGCCTTTGCACAGGGCGACGTTGACCTGGGCCTTGCCTTCCACCCGCTCGATGGCGTGATAGGGGCAGGCCAGGATGCACTCGCCGCAGCCCGAGCACTTTTCGCGGATCACTTCGGCGACGGTGGGGTCGATCTCCACCTCCCCCTTGCTCAGCAGGCCCAGCGCCTGGGCGGCAGCGCCGCTGGCATGGGCCACCGTATCGGGGATGTCACGCGGGCTCTGGCAGCAGCCGGCCAGGAAAACGCCCTCAGTAGTAGTGCTCACCGGCCGCAGCTTGGGGTGCGCCTCCTGGAAAAAGCCGTCCTTGTCGACCGACACGCCAAACAGCTTGCCGATCTCCCTGGAGCCTTCCGACGGCTTGATGGCGGTCAGCAGCACGACCATATCGGCCGACAGCTCGACATAGCGGCCCAGCAGCGTGTCCTCGCCGCGCACCAACAGCTTGCCGGTGCCGGCCGGGTCGGGCAGCACCTCGGCCACCTTGCCCCGCACATAGTGGATCCCCTCGTGCTGCATCCGTTTGTAAAACTCTTCGTAGCCCTTGCCAGCGGTGCGCATGTCGATGTAGAACTGGTAGACCTGGCCCCCCGTACTTTCCTGGGCCAGATGCGCCTGCTTCGTGCCATACATGCAGCAGATGCGCGAGCAATACTCGTGGGCTTGCTCGTCACGGCTGGCGATGCAGTGCAGGAAAACGGTCGTCTCGGGCACGCGGCCGTCGCGGGTGACGATCTTGCCCCCGGTCGGGCCGGCTGCGCTCGACAGCCGCTCAAATTGCATGCCGTCGATCACATTGTCATATATGCCGTACCCGTAACGGACCAGCGACGGATCGTCGGTCAAGTCAAAGCCGGTTGACAGCACCACCGTGCCCACTTTGATGTCGAGGAATTCCTCCTTCTGCTCAAAGTCGATGGCGCCCGCCTCACATGCCTGCAGGCACTTCTGGCTGCATTTTCCCCGCGTCAGGAAAAGGCAGGAGTTGGGATCGATCACAGCCTTCATCGGCACGGCCTGGGCAAAGGGGATATAGGCCGCGCTGCGCAGCCCCATCCCTGCCTCGTACTCGCTGAACACCCGGTCCTTCCACAAGCAGGCTTCCATGCACGCGCCGCAGCCAGTGCACTTTTCGATGTCCACGTAGCGCGGCTTCATCTTGACCTTGACGTCAAAGTTGCCCACGTAGCCGTGAACTTCGACTACCTCACTGTAGCTCAGGAGCTCGATGTTGGGATGCCGACCGGCATCCATCATTTTGGGCCCCAGAATTCAGGTGGCACAGTCGAGGGTGGGGAAGGTCTTGTTGAGCTGCGACATCTTGCCGCCGATAGACGGCTCCCGCTCGACCAGGTACACCTTGTAGCCCGCCTCGGCGATGTCCAGCGACGCCTGGATGCCAGCGATGCCGCCGCCCACCACCAGCGCCGCCGGTTCGATCGGCGTCTTGCGGGGGTGGAGGTCGAGGTGAAGCTGCACCCGCTCCACCGCCCCCGCCACCAGGTCCAT
>JAFGOG010000111.1 GCA_016926595.1 Anaerolineae bacterium | reverse complement strand
GGCGACGATCATTCGGTGGGCACACGAGGTTGGGGCGTTGGCGTTTATCGATGCAGTGCAGTATGCGCCGCACGGACCGATCGACGTTCAGGCGTTGGACTGCGATCTGCTGGCGTGCTCGGCGTACAAGTTTATGGGCCCACATATCGGCGTGCTCTATGGCAAGTACGACCTCTTGGACCGGCTGCGCGCATACAAGGTGCGCCCGGCGCCGGGCGATCCGCCGGGCAAGTATGAGACGGGGACGCAGAACCATGAGGGGATCGCGGGGACGCTGGCAGCGGTGAACTATCTGGCTGGCGTTGGCCAAAAGTATGGCAAGGAATACCAGGACCGATTCCCTGGTTTCTCTGGCCGGCGGTTGGACCTCAAGACGGGGATGACTGTGCTGCGCGAGTATGACCACGTGTTGAGCGCGGCGATCCTGGACGAGCTGGAGACGCTGCCCGGGGTGCGTATCCACGGGATCACGGACCGGAACCGGCTGGAGGAGCGCGTGCCGACGGTGTCGTTTACCTGGGGGGACCGTCATCCCAGAGACATCGCGGCAGCCTTGGGCGAGCAGGGCATTTTCGTTTGGGATGGTAACTATTACGCGCTGGCGGTCACAGAGCGGTTGGGCCTGGAAGGCAAGGGTGGGATGGTGCGCATTGGCGCGGTGCACTATAACACGGTGGATGAGATCAGGCACCTTGGCGATGCACTGAGGAAGATGGTGCAATGACCTGTGGACAAGCACGATCTTACGCCACTTGCTCAGGCGCTTAGGGCTTCTCGCTATAGTCTACCAGAACCTGTTTGAGCAGCGGTCGGATGCTTGGGATAACGTCTTTGACCGTGTTCCAAACGATCTCATAGTCCACCATGTCGTAGGCGTGTATGATCCGATCTCGCATCCCTGCCATTCCCCTCCAGGGGATTGTGGGATACTCGTCGCGCAAACTGGAGGGCAGTCGCTTGGTGGCTTCGCCGATGATCTCTAGCGCTCGGACCACAGCATAGTGAATCCGGAAATCGCCTGCGAACTGGTCGTATGTCACATCAGTGAGCAGGATTTCTGCCTTGTTCATGGCGTCGAGGATGTCATTGAGGTAATCCAGGAACTCGGCTCTCATAAAGCAATGGCCTCTTGCAGGATTCGCTCACCGATGCGGGTTTTGAGGTTCTTTTTGATGGCCAGGTCAACCTTGATGCCAAGCAGGTCGCTCAGGTAGAGCTCCAACTCAACGAGATCGATCAAGCTGATGCGGGCCGGTCTTTCAAGCTCGATGAGCACGTCCAGGTCGCTGTCTGCGCGTTGCTCGCCGCGCACATAGGAGCCAAAGATGCTGATTTCTGCGACGTCGTACCTTTCGGCGAGGTATGCCTTCTGGTCCTGTAGGATTTGTCTGATTTCAGCAACTGTCTTCATAGGTGTTCCCTATCGAGCCGGGCGAAAGCTGACATTATCTCAAGTTGAGTCTGGTTCTATTATACAACCCTGGCCAACAGACGGCAAGTTTCCAAGCCGTTGGTGCTTCACGGGGCTATAGAGCACAATTCTTGGCGGTCAGCGCGAACAGGTTGTGCTCATTGTGCTTCGCAGTACAAGTTTTACGGCTCACATCTCGGCGTGCTGTATGGCAAGTACGATCTGCTGGACCGGCTGCAGGCGTATAAGGTGCAGCCGGCACCGGGGGAGCCGCCCGGCAAGGATGATACGGGGACGCAAAATCACGAGGGGACCGCGGGGATGCTGGCGGCGGTGAACCATCTGGCCGGGATCGTGCAGGCGTATGGTGCAGACTATGCGGACCGCTTTCCCGCTTTCTCAGGCCGGCAGTTGGACCTCAAGACAGGTATGACTGTTTGTGGGACGGCAACTACTATGCGTTGGCTGTGACGGAGCGGCTGGGCCTGGAGGGCAAAGGCGGGATGGCGCGCATTGGCTCTGAACATGACCATCGACTGGCCGGTCGCGCTGAAGTGCGTTAGCTGTCTGGCTCTGGCTGATCGCCGCTGATCCTACCCAAGGGGGAATGATCAGCGGCGAGAGTGTTGCGGCATTTCAGTCATTTGTGCCGCAATTGCGCGTCATCACGATTGCAGGGCCGGTCATTGTGTCCGGTACGAGCCGTTTGGCCGCTATGTGAATATCGTGCGCGGCTTTCTGGCGGGAGTGACTGCGATGAGATAACCGCTTGTCACTTGAGAGATGCCTTGTTCTCTCTTACGGTGCTCGGCACAGCACGATCGGCAGGTACACCTGCTGGATCGGTGCCGGGGCAACTTTGCCCCCGGGCCAGAAGCCACCGGCCAATGTGTACCCATCGCCAGCCGAAACTCCGGCATCCACCTGGCCGGCCGTCCCGCTCAGAGTGTAGCCATCCCTGCCGGAGGTCCCACCCCCGCCATCCAGGGTGAACCACGACAGGCCGTAGGGGCCGGCGGTTGCGGCCCAGGCGACGCCGCCGGCCAGCAGCAGCGCGAGGCCCAGGAAAAAGAGTGCGATCGAAAAGGAACGGTTCATAGCCCACCTCCTACTGCAGCGTCACCAGCACTCGGATCACGCCTGTGCCCTGCCCGGCGGCCAGCCCTTCCAACGCCTTGCCCAGCGTCCGCCCGAAGCACTGCTCCAGCCCCTCACAGCGCATTGCGTGCCCTGGCATCGACGATGTGGTCAGCAGGTCGCCCGGCTGGATCGACCCGTTCTCTGCCGAGACCTTGACCGGCACGATGCCCAGCACCGCCACGGGCAGATCGCCCGCGGCGACCTCTGTGACGCCCGCCTTGTCCGCGCCCAGGAAGCCTGGTCGCGTAGAGTAGACGCCCAGCACCCGACCGTCGTACGGCTGGCGGCACTTTTCGACCCCACCCGGCCGCTCCAGGCTGATGACCAGCACGTCCCCCGGCTCATAGTCCGCCGGGTCGCCGGTCGCCGGCAGGGCCTCGGCAAAATCAGAGCCGGCGATGTAGGTGCCGTTCCTGTCGATGTGGAAGCGGCGAGTCTCGACTCCCTCGGCGGTCCGGTCCACGCCGTCGATAAAATTCCCAGGCGCGGCGGGTAGCTTGGCCACCTTGAGCACGGCGTAGGCGTTGTCGGCATGGAGGGTGTAGAACCAGCCCGCTTCGGCGGCTGCCGCCTGGTCCACCTGCAACGCGGCCTGGCTGGCCGAGTAAGTGCTGGCCCCACGAACGATCTTGACCCCGTTGTAGGCCCGCACCAGGAACTCGTTGGCGGCATCCGACACAAAGTCGGCGTCGTGGGCATCGGCCCAGACAAAGGCGCCGTCGTGCAGCGCCTTGGCCCGTCGACCCGCGGCGAAGGAATGGTGGCCTGACGCCACGTTGCCTACCCCGCCGGGCACGGTCGCACGATCGCCGCTGGCGGTGTTGGTGTCTCCGCCGGACACCACCGACGAGGTGCCGCTGGCGACGTTGTCCCGGCCGCCGCCCACCGTGGCGTAGGCCCGGTCTGCGGTCGACCCGGCGTTGTCGCCCGCCCGGTTGTTAAAGCCCCCGCCCACGGTCGCAAAGTCGTCTGTAGCCAAGTTCCACCCGCCGCCAGCCACGGTGGAATAGGGGCCGGTGGCTTGGGAGTCTGAGCCCCCGCCCACGGTGGCATACTGGCCGCCTGCATAGTTTACACGGCCCCCGCCCGCCGTGGCGAACTCTCCGGCGGCCCAGTTACCCAAGCCCCCACCCACGGTGGCATAGACCCGGTCCGACGTCGTGCCAGCAGTGTCGCCAGCAAAGTTATTAAGGCCGCCTCCCACTGTGCCATAGTTGTCGGTTACCCAATTGAAAAAGCCGCTTTCTCCTCCCCCCCCGCCAATCGTGGCACCGTGCACTCCGGCGGTGACCGTATTTAGGGCGGAACCGCCGATCAAGTTGGGACCTTTGGCCTGCGGTTCCAGGCGTAGAGCCCGCTGCCCATTGACCTTGAGCTCCAGCGCCCTGTTGTCGGTCGTGCCCACGAACTGGGTGCCCGGCGTCGTGCCGGCGTTGCCTGTCAGCAACCAGGCGTTGGCCGCGCCCCCACCGCTGTCATCGTTGCCGCAGATCCAGGCGGAGCCGGTCCACTCTGCGATCTGCCCGCTGGCACACCCCTGTGGCAGCCGATAGGTCGCCGCCAGGCTGAACTGCCCGCCGCTCAGCGACAGCCCCGTCCCGGCGTTGTACGTGGTATCGTTGTCCACGCCATCCGCAAAGCCGGCCGGTACCTGCACCAACCCCGCCCACGGCGCAGCCGTGGCATAGAGCGCATAGGGCGTCGCTGTCAGCGGCTGCCGCGGACTGAGCAGCGTGTAGCTCCCCGCGCCGGCCGGACAGCGTACCTCGATCGCCAGCCAGCGTGCGTCGCCCGGGAACGCGCCGGCCCCAAAGTCGAGCTGCACGGTGAAATAGCCCTCTGCCAGGCTGACGTTAGCCCGGGTCTGGGCCGCGCCGATCTGTGCCCCACCGCTGAGTGCGTCCCACAGCCCAAAACGCAGGTCACAGGCGCCGCTGTAGGGCGTTCCGCCGCTCTTGAGCTGCCCCTGGTAGGTGAATCCTGTGCCCAACAGCGCCAGTGGCTGGGTGTCTCCTTGCGGCTCAGTTCCTTGCGCCAGGCCCGCGCTGTTCGTCAGGGCCAGCGCCAGTCCCAGGGTCAACACGATGCTCAAAACATGTGTGCGCTTCATTGTGATCTCCTTTCACCTGGTTTGCCAGTCCGGGCTGGTCTGATTCAGCATCCGGCAATGTCCACCGTTCGATAAAGCTCGCCACTCCTCCCGCCTCCTCTACATAGTCTACCTCCTGCGAAGCGACATGCTCGACCCGCCCACGCCAATGGCTATGGCCGTCTGCATCGGTTTCCCGCCATAGGCGGACGACGAAGGTCAGGGTTTCGTGGCTGTCCCCAGAATGAGACACGGCGACTCCTTCCGATGCAGCATAGACCAAGATGCCAGGCCTGCTGTAGGCGAAGCGACAGTGCCTGGCAGCTTGACTAATGGAAAAAAAAGTAGGCTACATCCTGACGGATATAACCTACCACACCCAACTTATTTTGAGCTTAATTATCCAAGCTGTTTCGGCAGATACTGCTCTTACACGGGTGAGCTACTCAAAAAGTCGGATCTGCCGATTTTGTGCCTGCAGTCGCAGCCGCAGACCATGTGCTTGTACCTCGCGCAGGTCTTCTTCTTCGGCCAGGCAGACCACCTCATCGGCAGCGGCAAGGGCGGCCTCGAACTGACCGAGCAATAGGTGCCCGCTGGCGGTGTGAAGTAGCGTCCCACCCCGGTGCCAGGGCAAGCCAACCTGTGGTGCCAGGATGGCAGCTTTGACCAGTGCCTGGCTGCCAGCCTCTGTTTCACCCCGGGCCAGGCGCAACTCACCCAGCGCGGCCAGGGCGTAGGCTGCCTCGTAGACCTCGTGTGTCTTCTTGCTTAGAGCCATCACTCGTTCCATGGCTGCTGTCGCGCCGGCCCAGTCGCCGCCAAGTTGCAGGGCCAGTCCCAGGCGCAGCAGACTACCGGCCAACATGGTGCGCCAGGCGAGCGTCTCAAAGGTCTGCGCGGCACCGCGCAGGTGGGTTACGCCTTCTTCTGTTTGTCCCAGAGCAGCCAAAGCCTGACCCAGAGCTCGCCGGTTCCAGGCACCGTAGGCTGGGCTGTCCACCTGCGCGGCCAGGGCCATGCCCTGGTCAGCGTATTCGATCGCCGCAGGAAAGTCGCCCTGGCGGGCCAGCAGGTCGGCCAGTTTAGCCAGGGTACCAACCTCTTCGCGACGATCTCCCAGGCGGCGAACTAGGACCAGGGCCTCCTCAAGGGCGGCGCGGGCCTGGGGCAGCCGGCCCACACCCCACAGCTCACACAGGACGTGATGCAGCAAAGCCGCGTCGCCCACCTGGCGAGCCAGGCTCACCGCCTGGTCCAAAGTCTGGAGGGCGGACTCTCGCTCAGCCGGGTTGGCTAGGAAGCCACTGTCAGAGCCGTGGCGAGCGAGGCTGCGGGCCAGGGCTACTGGATCGCCCAGATTACGGGCCAGGGCCAGCGCCTCGGCTTGCAGGCCAGAAGGTCCGCCAGCGGCTACCTGTGTCGCGTCGTGGGCGAGGTGCCACAGCGCTTGCAGCTCAGCAGCCGGATCGTGCTCGTGGCGAGCGGCGGCGAGGGCAGCCCGGTCAGCAGCCAGCGTGCGCTCCAGGTCGCCGCGATAGTACCACAACGTGCGCCACTGGAGGTGCAAGCGGGTGCGGAAACCGGGCGGCACGGCCTGGGGGTGGGCTTCGGCGATGGACATCGCCTGTTGGCACCAGGCCAGGGCCTCGTCGTAGGCCGTGAGATGCGCGGCCTGCTGGGCGGCCATCAGTGCAGGCTCCAGGGCCAGCCAGGGGCGGTCGCTGGCGGCATAGTGGGTCGCCACGGTGCTGGCAGGGGCGTCCTGGGCAAGCAGTAAATCGGCCAGCTGACGGTGGAGCAGACGGCGGCGGGGTTCGCTGAGAGCCTCGTAGGCTGCGCGGCGCATCAGGCCGTGGCCGAACTCGTAGCGGTCTGGCTGGCGAGGCTGCAAGAAGCCCCGCGCGCACAACTGCTCGGCCTGCTCGGCAAGCGTGCGCTCGGGCCGGTCGAGAAAGTGGGCCAGCAGGGACGGAGCAAACTCGCGGCCAACGACGGACGCGTGGTCCAGCAATTCCCGATCGTCCGCGGTGAGGCGGTCCAGGCGACCCAGTACGACCGCCCGAACGTCAGGGGACAGCAGCCACCGCTCGTCGATGCCGGTCTTTTGAGCCACAGTCGTAAGGTCCAGTTCTTCCTGGGCCAGGGTTCGCAGCACCTCGGCCAGGAAAAAGGGGTGGCCCTCGGTCTCGCGGTAGAGCCGCCGGGCCAGGGCATCGCTACCGTCCGAAGCGCCCAGGATGCGCAGCAGGAGGACAACGTCGTCTTGGCAGAATGCCGTTAGAGACAGCTCTACCAATCGCTTCTGCCGGGCCAACTGCTGGCGCAGCGAAGCCAGGCCCTGGCCAAGGGCCAGGTGCGTCGAGCAGTAAGCGCCTGCCAGAAGCAAGGGTTGTTCCTCTCCCTGCCGTGCCAGGTGGTGGATCAGTTGCAGGCTCGAAGGATCGGCCCAGTGCAGGTCATCGAGCAGTAGAACCAGTGGCTCATTCTGAGTGCAGAGCCGGATGACCTGAGCGAGGGAGGTTAGCAGCCGGGTGCGCTCGGCATTGGGCGGCAGGCGTTGGTAGGGAGGCAAGTGGGGCCATATCCGGCGCAGTTCGGGCAAAAGCTCGGCAACGGCCGCCAGTTGGGCTGGCGGACAGGGCTGCGGTCCGGCGGACATGGACGTAAGCAGGGGTTTGAGCGCCTCGATAAACGGGGCATAGGCCATATTCTGTTCCATCTGATAGCAGCAACCCATGAGAACTCGGGCGCCCCGCGCTGTCGCCAAGCCGGCCAATTCCTCCAACAGGCGGGTCTTGCCAATGCCAGGCTCGCCGGCTATGAGCACCACCTGTCCCCGGCCATTCAGCGCCTGCTGGAGTACGCCGCTGAGTTGGGTCCACTCTTGCTCGCGGCCAACGAACGGTAGATGGAGGGCGAGGGCTGCTGGGAGTGTGGCACTGGGCTGCCGGGGCAGGGTGGGTGGGGTTTGTAGTATCCGTTCGCGGAGGGCCAAGGTCTCTGGCATGGGTTCCACGCCCAGTTCCTCTGCCAGAATGGCCCGGCAGCGCTCAAAGGCGTGCAAGGCCCGATCCTGCTCGCCCTGACGATAGCAGGTTTCCATCACCAACCGCCAGGCGCTCTCGCGGCAAGGTTCATCGTCTAGCACCTGGCGGGCCTGGTCTAGCGCTTCATGGTATCGGCCCAGGTTCAGGTGACAGATCGCCAGGTTGCCCTTGATCTCTAACAAGATCTCGTGCAGTCTCCCCCTGGTGGGTATGGCCCAGTCCTCATACCGATCCTGGGCCAAATAGTCACCCCTGTAGAGGGCGTGCGCGGCAAGGTAGGCATCCAGAGCCGCTGTCCATTCGCCCCGACGCTGCTGCTCCTGCCCGGCGCGAACCTGGTCGAGGAAGGCATCCACATCGATCTGGCACTGGCCGGCGGGGTCAAAGCGGTAACCGGGTGGCTCGGTGAGGACAAAGGTGGATCGGCCGCGCTGCACCTTCCCTGGTTCCAGTACTCGCCGAAGGTGGCTGACTGCTACCCATAGGCTGTTGCGCGCTGATTCAAGGCCGAGATCCGGCCACAGCCATTCGATCAGTTCGTCGCTCGAGACTGCCCGATGGCGATGCGTGACGAGAATGCCCAAGAGCCGGCGAACCTTGCGGCTTGGCCAGGCATCATTGGGGACGACCTGGCCATCGCGCCAGATCTCCAGGTCACCTAGAAGATGGATCCGAAGGTAGGTTCCCATCTTGACCGACCTGAGGAGAGGGGTTCTTGCTTTATCCCCGGCTGTTTTCGCAGTCTCACCCTCTAAACGATCTCCGAGGTTCCTCCTTGGACAAAAAAAGTGTGCCCACAAGGGACCTCGTGCGTACACCACGTCGTCACCATTGCAGGACTGAGGACCTGCAAGGATGAGTGTACCACAACCGGCGAGAACTGCAAAACTAGCCGGTGTGTGCTTTTGCGAATCTGCGGGCGTAGTCTGCCCGCGGGGATCGTCAGGACGCTGGCGGCAGTGAGCTATTCAGTTGGGATTGGAAAGAGCTGTACGGCCCCCGACAGACAGCAACGGGCACGGCTTGGGTCACATGTGAGAACCCAAAGCCGTGCCCGTTTACAGTTGCGAACGCGAGCGGTCCGCTCGCCCGACCTTAATCGATCACCGGCCCGATCTCGTCCGCGCCTTCTCGCAGCAGCAGCTCATCGAGATAGAACACGCCCAGGGTGCCGGCATCGACGCCCAATATCGCGCCCAACTGCACGTTGTCTGGACGCTTGTCGGCGTCATAGATGTCCAGCGAGGAGAACTGATCTACCTGGACGCCATCGATAGACAGTGTGACCAAGCCGTCGAGACTGGAAGCACTGCCCGCATATTGCACCAACACCTCGACATAGTGTTCGGCATTCGCGATCTCGTGGAATCCCGAATAGCGTACCTTGTCTGCGTCATCGCGCGC
>JAFGOG010000110.1 GCA_016926595.1 Anaerolineae bacterium | reverse complement strand
TGGCTGGGCGCCACCTTGTAGATCAGCCGCAACTGCCCGCCGCCGGCCACGTCGAACGGGCCGGCCCAGCGGATCAGGCCGGTCGTGGCGTCCGGGTCGGCGGTGACGTCGCTGCCTTGGGCCATGTCCAAGTAGGTGAACCCGGCCGGCAGGGTATCGACCACCGCCGCCAGCGCGCCCGGCTCGTCGCCCACGTTGGCGATGGTGACGGTGTAGGTCACCACCTGGCCGGGCGCGGTGTCAACTTTGGTGGGGGTGACGCTCTTGGCGATGGTGAACTGCGGCCAGCGGACGTTGTTGAAGATGACCGGCAAGTAGAGGAACGCCTTTTCCGGTCCGACCTCGACGCAGGCCTGGGCCGGTCCGACCAGCTCACCGCCGGCGGGGGCGGCGACCTCGTTGCACGGCCAGCGCCAGCCGGGGTCGGTGGAGGTGTCGGCCTGGTATTTGAGCACCAGGTCGGTGGAGGCGGGTAGGGTGAACGGTCCGGTCCAATAGAGGAGGGTGCCGCTGACTACTGGCCCGGTGATGTCGCTGCCGGGCAGCATTTCGACGAAGGTCAAGGATGGGTCGAGGGTGTCGCTGATGACCGTCAGGGTGCCGGTCAGCTCGCCGCTGTTGGCAAAGGTGACGGTGTAATCGACCGGCTGGCCGGGCAGCAGGCGGGTAGGAGCGGCGGTCTTGGTCACACTCAAGTCGGGGGCGCCGACCCACAGGCGGGCGGTGGCCGGGCCGATGAGGGTGTCGCCAGCGCGGGCGACGACGGTGTTGGTGTAGGGGACGGAGCTAGGTGGGACGACGAGAGGAACGTCGACGACGTAGATAAGGGACAGGGCGCCGGTGGCCGGGACGGTGATCGGCCCCTGCCAGACGATGTCGGGCCCGGTTGTGTCGACCGGTTCCTCATCCCAGCCACTTGACGGGTCCATGCCGGCAAAGACAAAGTCGGCGGGCAGCGTATCGGTGATCCAGTCGAGGATCAGGGTGGTGGTGGCCGGGTTGGAGAAGGTGACGGTGTACAGTGGTCCAGGTATCTGGCCGGGCAGGATCGACGCCGGATCGACCGTCTTGGTCACTCCGGCGGCGGACGGGCTGAGCGCCTGGCTGGCCGGTAGCCGGCCCACCAGCCCGGCCAGCAGGACAAAGGCTGCCACGGGCAGGGCCAGCCACAACAGCCGTGTTTTACTGTCTTGAGCGTTCATGGTTCAGCATCAACCTTTCTGGGCGACATGATCCCCCAAAGCTGGGGCCATGGAATTCTAGCATACAAGGGGGGGGGTGTCAAACGCCGGGCGGTCTTTCCCGGCGGCGCGATCACAGCCCCAGCCGCGCCAGCAGCCGCGGCAGCATCGCGGCGTGGGCGGGCAGGAGCTGTGGCAGGCCGCCGGGCAGAGGCGCCCAGAAAAGCTCAAACTCGATGGGCGGGCTGCCGTCGCTGGCGTCGCACTCCCAGTGGCGCCAGGTCTGGGGTGGATCGCCGGTGCAGCGCAGGTGATAGTAATAGCGGTGGTGAACCTGGTCTAGACCCAGGTCCGACCCGTCGCAAACCGTCTCCCCCAGGAGCAGGTCCAGCTCCAGGTTGGCGAGGCCGGTCTCCTCGAACGCCTCGCGCAGCACCGCCGCCTCTGGCTGCTCGCCGCCGGCGACGGTGCCGGCCGGGACCTGGATGCCGGCCTCGGGGTAATCGGTGTGGCGAAACAGGAGCAGCCGGCCGGCGTGGGTGATGTAGGCAAAGACTTTTTTCATGGTTCAGGGCTCCAAGCCCACCCCCCGGTGGCACAGCGCATCAGCTCAGTTACGCCATGTCCTAATCTGATGCGTTGCGCCACAAAATCAGGCTGTTGTCTCCAAGGGGACCAGGCGGCGCTTGAGCATCCGCAGGGCCCGCTCTGGGTCGATACGCCCGTAGAGCCCGCCGACGACCGACACCATGTAGGCTGCATCCAGCAGGATCGGGCCGCGCGGGCGGAGGAGCCACGATTCATCCTCGTTGTACTGCGTGCCGGCGGCGATGAGCTGCAGGTCACGGTTGAAGTGGCAACCATCCTTGCATTTGTGGTAGATGGTGCCGCCGATCAGCAGGGTGGTGCAGGGTTGGTTCAGAAAATTGACCCCGTACTGCAAAAAGTAGGTGTCGGTCTCTTTGACATAGCCGAGATTCCGCCCGGTAGTGGCGGCCATGATCTCCCTGGCCAGCAGGGAGCGGATGGCGTTTTCTTCGTCGCCGGCAGGCAGGACGTGGGGATTGGCCGACAGCCAGGTCAGGTAGCCGTCCAGATCGAGATCGAGGCGGCCGTCCACTTGACGCACAAAGGCGCCCAGGGTGTCGCCGGCCGGCCGGAAGGTGGGATATTCGGCCAGCAGGAACTCTTCCAGATCGCGCTTCATGACGCCGCTCTGGAAGCGTCGCAGCTCTTTGATGTTCTCGGCGTCGTAGGCCAGACCGTACTTGCCCTCCACGCGGCGATAGGCCAGGGGGGTGTTGGGGGTCTTGAGGATGGTACGCTTGACCTTGCGGCGCGGATCGTCGCCCTCGTAGCTGTACAGGGGGTTGTCGCCGACGTTGGAGTAAAAGTCGGTCGTCGCCCCGCCGATGTCCAGGGCCATGATGTTGCCCAGACCGGGCTCGGCGCCGTACCCCTTGGCGAGCAGGTTGATACCACGAAAGGCCGCTCGCGGCGTGGGGATGAATGGGGCGCTCATGTACTCTTCGACCACGTCAAAGCCCTTGCCACGGATGATGATCGTCTGGAACAGATCGCGGATGGCCTCGTTGACCACCTCGATGCGGAAGGTGTTGACCTCGGGCATGACGTTGGGGGTGATGCGGATATCGACCCCTTCGGCCTTGTAGATCCGTTCGATCTCGTCCCGGATGTCCTGGTTGCCGGCATAGATCACCGGCACGCCGTAGCGGGCATAGGTGGCTGCTTTGGCGTACATGGCCAGCAGATGGGCGTTGTGCAGTTGGGTTTCGGTGTCGCCGCCCAGGTCCACACCGCCGGCCTGGAGGATGATCTCGGGTTGATCCTGCTCGTAGATGGCCAACGCCTGCTGCGGACTGAGCTTGCTATCGTAGCTGCCCAGCAGTTTGGCGCCGGCGGTGAGGGCGGCCAGGTCGGCGGCAAAGCCGCTTTCCTCTTTGACCATGGACACGGTTACCATTTTGAGGCCGCCCTTGGCGCTGGAGCAGGGCAGCCTGACGTCAAAGTGGGCCATCGCCTGGCCCAGCGGCTGCCAATCGCCCCGCTGGCGGCACTCGTCCAGGACGCCAAGCCCGTCTGCCAGCGACACGCGCAGGTCCTCTACGACGGTCGGCACGTAACGCAGGCTGAACTCCTCGGTCGCCGTGTCAAAGGCGCCGATCTTGGAGAAGGTGCTGCCAAAGTCGACGACCAGGACCTGCAGCTTGTCCAGCCCGGCCTCGCTGCGGATGCCGACCTGTTTTCGCGCCTGAACGACGATGCTCTCATCCATGGCCTCGGCGGTCTCGGTGATGCCCAGATCTTCGTCCGCCTGGTTGAGGTTTTTGTCAAAGAACCAGGGGCTCCGCTCCCGGACGCGATCCACCCGCTCGATCTCGTCGGCCACTTTGACCCCGTTGAACTCGTCGATCACGCAGCCGCCGTCCAGGATCTTGGTCCGGCACTTGCCTACCATTTCGTAGCGCCTGTCGAGCACGGTGATCTGCGGCGCCTGGAGCAGCCCTACTTGCAGGGCCAGGTCCAGCGTGTCGGCGCTGACCATGCCGCACTGCCCGGTGGGATAGTTGGCCTCGTCGACAAAGCTGAGGAGCATCGTCGTGTAATTGCGGTCCCACCGTTTTCGATGATCGCGCTGGCTGGCCTCCTCCGGGCGAACAGCCCATTCGAAAAAGCTGTCCAGGGTGACCGGCCCCTCATAGCCGCCCAGCAGGGCCAGGTGCAACAGGTTGTACATCGCTCCCAGCTTTAGGCTGCGCTTTCGGCCCAGCAACCGCGGATCCTGCCAGATGTCGGGCTTGTCGTCGCGGTTAAAGTCCTCGATCGTCTGCTTGACGATGTCGCAGCTCTCGACCACGTCCTGGGCTTTGGCTTCGTGATGGGCCTCTGAAAAGCTGACGACATGGACGATGTCCGGCTCCATGTACATCTGCCAGTAGGTGGAGACGGACAGATGGCCCTTGGCCCTGTCCAGGTTGGGCGGAAAGTCGGACAGGCCGCCACGCGTCTCTTTGATGATGTTAAAGTCCCAGTGCTGGGTCAGAGGCTGGAGCAGCTCGTAGGCCGCCTGGAACTTGGCCAGGTCGTTGAGGCCCGAGGTGCCCGGGGGCAGATCGTACATCATCTGCATGACGTACTTGCGGATGCCCATTTTCAGGGCTATGACGCCGGCCAGGACGTGATCGGTGACCAACAGGTCGTCTGTGCTGTTGCGCAACTGCCACTGGTGCGGGTCGTTGATCTCAACCGCCTTGTCGCGGGCCGCCCACCAGCGCATTACTTCAAAGTGCTCGTCAAAACCGCCGCGTACGGAGATGGGGCCACGGCCGTCGAGCTCGTTGTAGAAAAAGATGGGCACGGCCGGGAAGGGCATGCGGAACGATTCCTCGAATAGCTTGGCCAGCTCCACCAGCTCGTCGGTGCCGGAATAGATGCGGGTCATGGGATAGTTGCCCCGCCGGGTGGCCGCTTTGAGCCGCCGCAGATCCTCCATGGTGCGGATCGGCACGCCACCCTGGCCTTTCAGGTATTTGCTGGGGTCCTCCTCACCGCGGATGAACTTGGCCAGGTACTCCTGCGAAGGCTGGTCGGGGGCCAGCGAGATGATCTCGAGGCATTCCGATTCGGCCAGCATCTCGACCGCCTCGACCGTTGGCTCGATCGTGTCGGCGGCGATGCCGATGTGGGCGCGGAGGATGGGCCGGTTTTCCAGCTTGCGCACCTGGCCGATGCGCTCCAGCAGATCGTTGGACCACTCGGTCGCCTCGGCCTGCTGGCTGATCGACTCGCCCAGGGCGAACGCTTCCAGCTCTTCCATGGTGATATAGTCGTCGACCACCAGGGCAAAGAATCCCTGGAAGGCATCGATGTCGCCATAGTTCTCGGCGATTTCGTCCAGGTCGTAGTGGCGACTTGCGGTCGGCGAGAACTTGTCCTCCTGTAACGGCAGGCCGGTCATGGCCCGCACCAGGTTGGCCGCCGGGCGCAAACCGCCAAAAGCGTAGCGGATGCCGCTCTCGCGGGGCAGCAAGCGGTGTTGGGCCGTCTTTTCAATGAATTCGCCGATCAGTTTATCCACGTGCAGGTCGCCCAGGCGCATGGAGATGGCCACCACTTCGGGCCGCGACTCGCGGATCTTGTTGACCACGTCCTCGATGGGGACGGCCGGACCCAGTTTGACCGCCATGTACCCCTCGCCCCGGTCCTCCATCCACTCGGCGAACGACTCGACGCCCAGCGAGTGGACGCAATCGCCGATAGAACCGGCCAGCACGCGGCGCTTTTTGGTTTCTGTTTGTGCCTGTTTGTTCACAACCTTCTCCTTATGAATCTTGCTCTTGTCCTCTTTCCATTGCAAATGCGATCAACTGCTCCAAGGTGCTGAAACCATGCTTTTGCGGGATGCGCGCCTCGCCGGCGTCGCGGCCCAGGTAGTCGTACCCCAACCGCTCGCCGGCCCAGGCGATGACCTGGTCCATGACCGGCGTCTCCACCCCGGCCAGGCGGCCGATGGCCCGGCTGGCGGCCAGGCCGAAAGGCACGTCCTCGGCCAGGTAGCGCGAGGCAAAGTCGGGGATGAACTGCCCGGGAGCCGCCTCGCGCACCGGGGCCTTGAGGCCGGCGTAGGCGCTGTTGGTGGTAAAGGCGCTGCGCAGGCTCGACGGATCGGCGATGGCCTCGC
>JAFGOG010000608.1 GCA_016926595.1 Anaerolineae bacterium | reverse complement strand
GCGCCGCCGGTATTCCCAACGGTAAAGATGCTGTCGCTCGGCGGCGTGATCGGGTTGGGGACGAACGACACGGTCGTGCCGGCCGGCTGGCCGGTCGAGGTCAGCATAACAGTGTTGCTGAACCCACTGATAACTCCAACGCTCACCGTGTAGACGGAATCGTTCGGGGCGCAGACGTTCAGGATGTCGGGCGAGGCATCCAAGGTAAAGTCTGGCGTGCCGCACTCGTCGAACTTGAACGTGGCTATGCGCGTCTGCCCGCTGCCGCCATACTCGGTGGTGTACCAGAAGGTGCAGCCGTCGGTCGGGTCCACGCCGATGCCGGAATAGTCGCCCCAGCGCTCGTTGTTGGTCTTGGAGGTGGTAGCGTCCCAGATTTTGTTGTCGTAGTAGGGCATCGTGCCCAACGGGTCAGACGCCCGGCGGCCCGAGTAGTAAATGGAGGGATAGTAGGGTGCGCTGCTGCCGGTACGGGTATAGCCCACGGCGATGTTTCCAGCGCTGTCCATAGCCGCGCTGCACACGCTGCGATGAACGTCGGTCAAACCGTCGCCCACGACCCCTTCCTGGTAGTTGACCCAGTTGCCGGAGCCAGGGGGCGTGCGGCGGAGCTCGAACCAGTGCACCGCGGCGTGATCGGTCCCGTCCACGTCTTCGGCAAAGCAGCCCACCAGCGCCTCGTGCGTGCCAAAGTTACGGTACTGCAGCGGATAGTGGATCGGCTCGCGGATCGGGTCGATCTTTTGCGACGTGCCAGGCTGCGGCATGCAACTCCAGTCGCTGCCTGTGCCGCACAGCGTCTGGTCCCAGTCGGCCAGCTGGACGCCGGGGAGCGACGTCAAGGACGAGTTGGCCGGGGTCATATAGTCCACGTGCAGCGCCCACATCTCCATCAGATCGCAGTTCGGGCAGGTGCCGCCGTGGATCTCGGTGTCGTGCGGCCGCAGGTAAAAGGCGGGTGAGCCAGCCGGCGGCGCCGCGCCCTCCAGCGTGGCCGGCACCGTTAGCTGGAAGCCGAATCCGGGCAGCTCGCCGATGTCGAACGTCTGCATCGTGGCTGCCTGGCCGTTCAGCATCTTGGTCCGCTCCAGGACGATGACCCACCCGCCGTTGTTGACGCCGAGATAGTAGCCGTCGGGCCACACGGCGTACTTGGGATAGTCCTGCATGCCGCTTTCCGGCGGGTTAAAGGCATAGGCCCACCACTGGCCGGTGGGGTCTGGCGTCCGGGAAACGTAGACGCACAGCGTTTGCACACTGCTGTCGAACTCGCTGACCATCCAGCGGTCGGCCAGCTCGTCGTACTGAATGATCGGATCGCAGTAGCCGCTGTTACACGGCGAGGTCGAGGCCAGGTCTTCCATGTCGAATTGATCAAGAAAGGTGCCGACCTTGTCATACACCGTGACGCGCGATCCATTGGGACCGTTGTCGCCCTGGAGGTAGTGGTTGGGTCCTACATCGCCGGTGTCATCCGGTGGCGAGGAGTTGTCCTGGATACCGGCAAAGTTGAGGATCGGGGTGCCAAAGCCGTCGGGGATCGGCGTCGGGGCGTTCTGCTGCAGGTCTGCCAGCGGGTTGCCGTGGGGCGGCATCTGGATGCTGGGGCCGATAAAGCCGCGATCGTCGCGCTGCGCCGGCTCGCGATCGAGGATTGGCAGGTCAGGCTCGTCCGGCAGGTCCCGCACCGCTATGCTGAGGGTGGGGGTGTAGGGTCCACTGACGGTGACGGTATAGGGGAGGTTATTGCTACTCCCCAGGCGGGCCGGCGCTCCACCGGCGACGCGCGCCGCGGGGCTGCCTCCTACCGGTTGACCCGACATGCTCCACACAAAGCTCAGTCCGACGAGCACGAGGGCCAGGGTACCGCTGAGTACTTTCCACCTTGATTTCATAAGGTTTCCTCGTCGAGAATGTTGTGTCTTGTCCAATAAAACACCATTCTACCACATCTATGCAGGGCTGCAAGTTGGGGATCGGTGATTGGGTCACCGGTAAGTGATGCTCCATTGCCGTTTCATGACAGGCTCTTGTCAGCCAGGTGTCGTGCTGGATTTGTGGATCCAGAAAGGGGGAGTGGTTGAGAACCTGGAGCTCATTGGATTGGATCATGGACACTAAACCGGAGGTGTGCAATAAAGATGGACTCTGCTCTTTGGCTATGCCGCACCAAGGATCGCCAGTAGTCTGAAAAGGAACGGCAGGCTTTCAGGGTTACCCTGAACCCCGAAAGCCTGCGGGTGTGTTCGTGAGACTGGTTTGGTTTTACGGCTTGGGTGTGCCCGGCCCGCACTCGCCTCGGAAAAAGGCCCACTCATCGCACTCGGTGCCGTCGGGGAAGGTGCAAAAGCCCTGTTGGCTCCCGTCGGCGGCGGTTCGGATCTCGACTATGTAGCCCTTTTCCTCGCAGAAGGCAGAAGCCGGATTGGCAATTTCGGCCCCACCCACGCCCTGCGTGGGACCGCACTCGCCTCGGAAAAAGGCCCACTCATCGCACTCGGTGCCGTCGGGGAAGATACAAAAGCCCTGTTGGCTCCCGTCGGCGGCGGTTCGGACCTCGACCCGGTAGCCCTTCTCCTCGCAGAACACAGCAGCCGGGTTGGGCATGTTGGGCTGCTGCGTCTCGGTGGCCTTGCCGCCGCAGGCGGCGACGATCAGCATTCCGATCAGTAGTAGGACGATAATCTTGCCTTTCATCTTTCTCTCCTTGTTATCTGGGCTTTCGCCCTTGGTCTTTCAACCTTGCTCCAATGGCAAGACGAAAAAGCCGGCATAAAAGTTCCCGGCTCCCCATCCAGTTGGTGCTGGAGAGCCTGCCTGCGGGGGCCGTTTGCCGTTTTGCCACAGTGCATGGTACAATCAGGATATCGCAAAGGTTCAGCTCGACAAATACCCGAACGCTGCGTCGGAGGCATGCCATGAAGGCGATAGTCGTCTATGACTCAACCTACGGGAATACGGAAAAGATCGCCCAGGCTATCGGCCAGGCCATCGCCGCAGAGGTGCATCGCGTAGGCCAGGTGAGCCCTTCTGACCTGAAAGCATTCGACCTGGTCATCGTTGGCTCTCCGACCATGGGCGGGCGGCCAACGGAGGCGATTCAGGCTCTGCTCAAAGCCACGGGATCGGCCTGGCAGGGTATCAGCGCCGCTGCGTTCGATACCCGGCTCACGGCGAGATGGGTCCGCATTTTCAACTATGCCGCCCCAAGAATCGCCGGCAGTCTGAAAGGGATGGGCGCGACCCTCCTGGGATCGCCTGAGGGCTTTTTCGTTCTAGGCACCAAAGGTCCGCTCAAAGAGGGCGAGATTGGGCGCGCCGCCTGTTGGGCGAAAGAGATTGTCATGAGCAAGACCTGGTGAAAAAGCGCAGTAGAGGGTGTAGCGTCGCTGCTGGGCTGTTGGCCACCGTTATGATAGTGTTGTGTGGGGCAGCGGCGCTGATCGGTCCATTTGGCACGGTCGCATCGAAAGGTTCTATCCGGAATGGGCTGTTGTACTCTCTTGTGCCCGAGCGCGACAGGTCGATCCGGTTCCACCCTTCCGATTTTTCGGCCCCAATCGCCTACGTGCCAATCCCCCAGCACCCGTATATGGCCGCCAACGCGGGCAATAACATGCACAACGACGGCTATATGAGCGACACGTATGAGGCCAGCGGGCCGCTGGGCACAAACCCGCAGGTGAGGTCTAGAAGCCAGGGCTTTGGAGGATATGGCACGGTCGCCTTTGACCGCGCCGGGCGGTTGGTGGGGGTTTATAGCAATGGCCGGGGATTTCAGCTCGAGCTGATGGATCCCTACACCCTGGAGGAGCTGGCTGCCTACGATCTACCAGCCAGGCCGTGGTATTTCTTGCTGCAGGGGGTGATGCCCTGGGAGTATATCGGTGCCGGGATGTACTTTTACCTGGACAACCTGGATCGCGCCGTGGTGCCGACCACCGCCAACACCATTCAGGTTGTCCAGGTGCCCGATCTGGGTCACAACGCCGAATTTGAGCTGGTGCGAGAATATGACCTGACCGGACACGTCGTCCCGACGACCTGGCCCCACCAGGACAGTGTGGCCTGGGTGCTGCCCGACTGGAGCGGCAGGTATTACTGGTACGCGACGACCGGCGGGATGGTAGGCACGATCGACGTCGATACCGGCCAGATCCATGCACAGCAGCTGGAAGGGGAGATTGTTGAGAATTCGTTCGCGGTGGCAGAGGATGGAGTCTATATCATCAGCGACCGCGCTCTGTACCGGTTTACCCAGGATAGAACCGGCCAGATCGTAACCGAGTGGCGCACAGAGTATGACCGTGGCCCTCAGAAAAAGCCGGGGTTGATCACCCGGGGCTCTGGTACCTCGGTGACGCTGCTGGGACAGGCACCAGGATTCGTCGTCATCACGGACAATGCCGAGCCGAGGATACATCTGCTGTTCGTGAGCCGCGCCGATGGCGCCGTCGTATGTAGCGTGCCGGTCTTGGCCGAAGGCAGGAGCGCTACGGACATAACTGTCATAGGCTTCGAGCACGCCAAGCCAAGCGGCGAGGGGGCAGGGGTGTGCTCGGCGATTGTGGAGAATAACTGGGGCCACAATATCTTTCCGTTTGCCAACCCCGAACCCGGCATCATCCGCGTGGACCTCACACAGGAGGCAGATGGCTGTTTTCGCTGCGAGCAGATCTGGTCCAGTGTTGAGAGGAATCTGGGTGTGTTCAAGCTGTCCCTGGGAAACGGGTTGCTGTACCTCTATTTCAGGGAGGGCTCGCCCTTGAACACGAGATGGTACTTTACCGCGCTCGACGCGGCGACGGGTGAGACCGTGTACAGGCAAATGGTGGGTACCGGGCTGGGCTACAACAACTGGGCGGGCTCTATTTTCCTCCATCCGGATGGCGGCATCGCCTACTCCACGACCATTTTTGGCCTGGTGATGATGCAGGACACTATTCCCTAAGCAAACCCTTATGGCCAACGGCGATCAGATCTCCCCATTTGAACACCCCCTGGCGCTGGGGTCGTTCCGCACCTGGCTCAAGCTGCTGCGAGACAGCGGCGGTATCGACCGGGAGTTCGTCGTGCAGGCGATGTTTGTGACCACGACGACGCTTGTGACGAGCCCGCTCAGGCTCTACGAGCGGCTGCGCTTCGACATGGCCGTGCGCAGCCAGGCCGTGCATCCGTCTCCGATATTCATCGTAGGCCACTGGCGAACCGGGACGACCCACCTGCACAACCTGCTGTGCCAGGATCCCAACCTGGGCTATGTGTCCACATTCCAGGCGCTCGCACCCGGCTTTTGCCTGAGCAGCGAGAGGATGCTCAAGCCGCTCCTGACCAAGATGTTGGGCAAGGCCCACCCAACCCGGCTGATAGACAACATTCCACTGCGAATGGACGGTCCGCAGGAGGAAGAGTTTGCCATCAGCAACATGTCGCCCCATTCCTGGCTGCATCTATACAGCTTTCCCCGCCGCGCCTCCTACTTGTTTGACCGGTATGCGCTGTTCAGCGATCTGCCGACCGAAAGCGCCGCCGAGTGGGCCGAAACCTACCTGGCCTTTCTGCGCAAAGTCACGCTGCAGGCAGGCGGCAGGCGGCTGGTGCTCAAGAACCCGGCCAACGGCGGGCGCATCAAGCACCTGCTCAAGCTGTTCCCCGACGCCCGGTTCATTCACATGGTCCGCAACCCATACGATCTCTTTCCGTCCATCATGTGGGTCTATCGTACCCTGCTGCCCCGTTACCAGCTGCAGCGGATCGACCAGAGGCAGATCGAGGAGCATGTGCTGCAATCGAGCGCCAGGCTGATGCGAAAGTTCTTGGAGGACGAGACGCTTGTCCCAGCCGGGCACCTGGTGGAGGTGCGATTCGAGGAGCTGGAACGGGCTCCGTTGGAACAGATGCGCAAGGTATACGACGGCTTGAGCCTACCGGGCCTAGCCGAGGCGGAGCCGGCCATCCGCGCTTATCTTGCCTCGATCCAGGGCTATCAAAAGAATCGCTACGAGCTAGACGGCGATGTTATCGACAAGGTAAACCGACACTGGGGTTTTGTCTTTGACGAGTGGGGCTATACCCGCCGCTAGTGATACCTCTTTGTGCAATAGTCGATCCCCTTGCCCTTGTCGAGGCATTCCTGTAACGCCGCACGTGTGACCTCGTCTTGGCACTCGCTCGGGCTCTTGTGATCGGCCAGACAGTCGGCGTATTTGCCGGCATACTTGAGCCAGTCTATGCCGTCTTCTGCCATCTGTTTGGCATATGGCTCGAGCTCCTCTTTGGCCTGCTTCAAAAACTCGGTGGCCTCTTTTCCCTTGTCGATTACCTCTGGCGCCGATCCTGATATGTCGCACATGACCAGGGAGAAGAGGATCAGGCATGCAACAACCAGGACGTGCAGTTTTCTTTTCATCGAAACCCCCTCCCTGACTCTCGGGATCAGGTACGATCGATGCCCAACACCTCAACCAGGAAAGCATAGACATCGGTCGCTTCCTCGATGAGGATGGCCGTGGGCTTGCCCAGCCCGTGCCCGGCCCTGGTCTGGATCCGGATCAAGGCCGGCGCATCACCTGCCTGTGCAGCCTGTAGCGCGGCGGCAAACTTGAAAGAATGCCCCGGAACTACGCGATCGTCGTGATCGCCGGTGACGATCAGGGTAGCCGGATAGCAGGTGCCAGGCTTGAGGTTGTGCAGCGGTGAGTAGCGGTAGAGCGTCTGGAACTGTTCCGGATCGTCAGCCGATCCATAGTCGCTGACCCAGGCCCAGCCGATGGTGAATCTGTGAAAACGGAGCATATCCATTACCCCTACAAAGGGTACGGCAGCGCCGAATAGCTCGGGGCGTTGGGTGAGGCAGGCGCCTACCAACAGGCCGCCGTTGGAGCCGCCCATGATGGCCAGCCCGGGGGTGGAAGTAACCTTCTCAGCGATCAGATACTCTGCGCAGGAAACAAAATCGTCGAATACGTTCTGCTTGTTATGCAGCATGCCCGCTTTGTGCCAATCCTCGCCATATTCGCCGCCGCCCCGCAGATTGGCCGAGGCCAACACGCCGCCCACCTCTAACCAGATCAGGCGGCTGACTATAAACGCCGGCACGGTGGAGATGTTGAACCCGCCGTAGCCATACAGCAGGGTTGGGTTCCGGCCGTCGAGCTTCAGGTCACAACGATGGGTGAGGAACATGGGGATGCGCGTGCCATCCTTGCTGGTGACAAATACCTGGCGGGTGATGTACTGACCAGCATCAAAGTTGAGCGGCGGGGCAAAGAGCAGCTCACTCTTCCCCTGGTCAAAGTCATAGCGATAAATAGTCAGCGGATACAGGAAGGACGAAAAACCATAAAACATGACGTCGTCGGTGCGCCGGCCCGTCAGATTAAAGAATTCGCCAGTGCTTGGGATGGAGCCGAGCGTCGGCAGGGCAATATCGGCCAACAAGCGGCCCTGGAGATCAAACCGTCTGAGCAGGTGGTAAGCATCGTGCAGGTAGAGAGCCACTAACTCATCGTGGATCATCGTTACAAACTCGAGGGTGTCTGCGCTTTCAGGGATGAGCGTGCGCCAGGCGGATTTATCGGGCCGGGAGATGTCGACGGCGATCAGGCGACCGCGGGGCGCATCGAGGTCGGTGCGGAAATAGAACAGGGGGCCGTCGTTGCCAACGAAATGGTAGGCTGCCTCCAGCTCAGGGATCAGCTCCACGATCGGCCCGGCAGATTGCAGGTCCTGGTAGAACAACCGGTTACGCACGTCAGTACCCTGCCAGACGGTCAGGATCAGATATCGCCCGTCCTCACTCACACCGGCAGAAAAGCCCCACTCCTTCTGATCGGGGCGATCGTACACCAACACGTCTTGTGCCTGCGGCTCGCTCAGGCGATGAAAGTACAGCTTTTGGTAATAGTTCACGCCGGTGTAATCCTGCCCGGAAACAGGTGGATCGTAGCGGGCATAGTAAAAGCCCGAGCCATCTTTGCGCCACGCCGCGCCGGAGAACTTGCTCCATTCGATCAGGTCGGATAGGTCCTGACCGGTGGTCACGTCCCGCACGCGCCAGGTCAGCCAGTCGGAGCCGCTGGCGCTGGTGGCATAGGCCAGCCAGCGGCCATCATCGCTGGGAGACCATCCGGTCAGCGCCACGGTTCCATCCGCCGAGAGAGTATTGGGGTCAAGCAGGACCCGCGCCTCGCCGTCGGGCGCGTCCATCACATACAGCACGTCCTGGTTCTGCAAGCCGGTGTTGCGGAGCTGAAAGTATCGCCCGCCGCGCTCGACCGGGGCCGAAGCCTTGGCATAGTCCCACAGTTCGGTCAGGCGGCGGCGGATCCCGTCACGGGCAGGAATACGAGCCAGAAAATCGAACGTCAGCGCGTTCTGCGCCTCGATCCAGTCTCTGGTCTGCGGAGAGTCTGTTTCCTCCAGCCAGCGGTAGGGATCGGCCACCAGGGTGCCGTGATAGTCGTCGTTCTGATCGACGGTGTGAGTGTGCGGATAAATAGGTTTTGTCATGCAGGGTTAACCTCAGAAAGGATCGGGCTTGCCCTCCGGCGCGCCTGGTAGGGTGAAGCTGAAAGTGGTTCCGTTCACGCCATCACTTTCGACACCTACCTGGCCGCCCAGCTTCTCCACAATGCGGTGTACGATGGACAGCCCCAGCCCATAACCGGTAGCGCGAGCCTGGGCTATTTGGGTGAACGGGATAAACAACCTGCTCTGCTTCTCCTCCGTCAATCCAGGGCCGTTGTCATGCACCCAGAAGCGCACCTGGTCGTCAGACTGGACCGCCGCCCCCAACTCCAGGTGCGGCGGACGGCCGCCATATTTGAGCGCGTTGCTGAGATAGTTGACCCATACCTCTTCGACCCATGGGCCGTGGCCCAGCGCAGTGGGCCATGCACCGGGCAGGCTGATCTCAGCCTTGTAGTCTTGGGCCACTTCAGCCAGACGCTGCCAGGCTTCGGCGACAATGCGGGCCATGTCCAAAGGCTCCAGCTTAACTGCGCCCCTGCGCACCTGGGCCAGCAACAACAGCTCTTCGGTGATCCGGCTGACCTTCAAACCGTGCTGGACGATGGCCTGGAGATATCTCTGCTGCTCTGCCAAGGGCACGGTCTCACCCTCGTCGGCCAACAGCTCGGCCATGCCGATGATGAACGCCAGCGGACTCTGCAGGTCGTGAGCCACAGTGTGGGCAAAAGCATCGAGATCGTCTTTTTGTGCCTGGAGCTCGGCGTTAGATTGGCGCAGCGCCTCCTCGACCTCCTTGTGGTGGGTGATGTCGTGCATCGCGCCGATGAAACCCCTGGCCCTGCCCTCGGCATCTGTGACCAGCGCGGTGTTGAGCTCGGCCAGGAAACGGGTGCCATCCTCCTTGAGTACTGTGTACTCGATATTTTTGAGCGGTACACCTTGTAAGGCCTTGAGCGCGTTGTCTATTGCGCGCGGGCGATCTTCCGGCGCGATGAACTCAAAACTGTTCCTGCCGACTAGCTCTTCGGGGTTATTGCAGCCGTTCAACAACGCCGCTTGTTGATTGCAGAAGAGGATCTTGCCATCCAGGTCGGTTAAGGTGATAGCGTCGGGGGAGATCTCGACGAGTGTGCGATACAACTCCTCGCTCTCACGCAACGCTTCCTCTACCTGCTTGTGCTCGGCCTCCAGCGCCTCCAATTCAGCGACACGGCGGCGCAGAGCGGCAAGCTCAAGGTTCTGTTGGGTCGCATTCTCTTGCATCTGGTCCCCTCTAACCGGGTAACAGCTCGGCGATGCGAGGTAATACCTCGGCCACGTCGCCGTGGATGACCAGATCGGCGCGCAGGTCAAAATCGGTGGGTTCAAGGTTGACGACGATCGCCTTGGCGCCATTCTCGGCAGCCAGGAAGGGGAGATCAGCCGCAGGCACTACGTGGAGAGAAGAGCCTGCCACCAGCAACAGGTCACAGCGCCGGGCTTCGGCGATCGCCTGGTTTAGCACCCGGATGGGTAGCTGTTCGCCAAACAGAATGGCATCCGGCTTGAATACGCCGCCGCATTCACAGCGGGGCGCCTCGCCGGTCACCAGGAATCGGGCGACCAGGGAGTTGGCTGGCACCTGCTTGTAGCAACGGATGCAGGTAGCCTGGCGCATATGGCCGTGGACCTCCAGCACGCACTGGGCGCCGGCCCTCTGGTGCAGCCCGTCGATGTTCTGGGTAATGATCGCCCTGATAAACCCCCGCTGCTCCAGATGAGCCAGGGCCAGATGGGCCGGATTTGGCTGAGCATAGAGCATGAGCTCGGCCAGCGGACGGAGCCAGTTATAAAAGATCTGGGGGTTGGTGCGAAAAGAAAAGATAGAAGCCACGACCATCGGGTTGTCCTTTTCCCACAGGCCGGACTCGGGGCTGCGAAAGTCAGGGATGCCAGACGCGGTGCTGACCCCCGCGCCAGTCAGCGCCACCGCATAGTGCGCGTGACGGATCAGGTCGGCGGCGCGCTTGATTTGGTCTTCCAAGCTCATAAATACCTCTTCTCTCAAAAAAGCGGCAGCTGGCCCTTACCTGGCTTGATGGGTGTATTCACCCGGCTGGCTAGATTGTGAGCGAGGCGGGTTGGCTCGGGCAGGCGGTAGCCTCTGATACAGCGCAGGACCAGATCACGGGCACCATCGAGGTCTATGCGATGGCCGACCGATACATACAGCGGTTTGGTACTCACCTTGGTACGTACCACGACTCCAATAACCTGCTTGTCAGCTCCCTTGCCAGAATACAGATACACCCAATCACCCATCGCCTTGCCGGGCTCCTCATGAAAACCAATGAGACGGGATTTAGCGCAGCCGATACTGGGGCAGTCGAGGAGAACCCCCAGGTGAGCAGCCAGGCCCAAGCGGCGAGGATGGGCAATCCCCTGCGCGTCGAACAGGAACAGGTCCGGCCAGGTCGCGAGCTTGTCCAGGGCCGCCAGCACTGCCGGCCCCTCGCGAAAGGCCAGCAGGCCCGGCCGGTAAGGAAAGGTAATGGGTGCCTCACCCAGGCTAAAGTCCAGCGGTTCCAGGCCCGGGAAACTGAGCACCACCGCCGCCGCCCGCGCCACATCACCCTGAAAGCCAACATCAACCCCTGCCACCGTCTTGATGGCGTTTCGTTTGCCTTTGAAACGGGCGACTACTTGTGCTGCCAGCCTGGTCTGCAGGGTCTCGGCCTCCTTGACCGGCAGGTCCCACCGATGAGAAACCGCCAATTTCACTGACACTCCCCCTCAATTGCCTGTATCTTCCAGTCCGATTGGACACAAAGAAACAATCAACCTGGTGCTGACTGCCCGGTCGTGTTGGATTGTACCCCAAGACGGCGGAAAGCGCAAGCGGCGGCGTGACTAGACCCCAACAGCGTGCCCACCCCATACAGTGCGACCTTTTCCAGCCAATAGTAGCACACCATCTCAAGCTCCCTCATCCAGAAAGCCGTAGGCCGCCTCCACTGGCCCGCCCGGTCGCTGGCAAGGGATAAGGTCTTGATTGAACTGCGCCTGGTCACTTCCGAGCGATCTGGCGCGGCACAGGTTGAACAAGTCCAACTTCCTGACGGTCCCCCAGGCGACGAAGATGGCTTGACCCTGCGCAGCCCCATCAGGCAGAGGGCTGCTTTCAGAACAGGCTCTTGGCTATGGAGGGTTGCCGTTGCTGCGGGGTGCGTCTCTCGACGGGCAGCCGGAGAGACGATTGTCCCAGCCGGGCCGACTGGCGTCGGCAGGACTGGAATCGCCCGGCTGCTGGCATGGTCGGGATCGACGATGTGGACGTGCGCCGGATTGGGTCCACAGGTCTGCAACGGCCGGCTCCGCTGCCGCCCCAAGACATTTCCCTGCTAGCCGACGCGATCCGCGAAAAGATCCGTTACGATAATCTGCAAGCTAGCGACCAAAAGGCCAAGGCGGCCGCGCGGCGCACACAGGCGCCCTGGATGTCAGCCTTCCTGGTCCGCCCCCTCCGTCTTGTGCTGTTCCCACATCTGGATCGCCCGCTCGCGGCCATAGTACCAGCGGGCATGATGCTCGCGCGCATACGATTCGGACACGTACCCGAAGCGCATGCTGACCAGGCTCTGCCACATCAGCGGGTGGACCACCGCCAGGTAGAAGTGGACGATGAACATGGCAAAGGTAACGATAAATGCCAGATCGTGGATGATGAGCAAGGCCAGGAAAAGGCCCGGTGGGAGGATCCCCTTGCCGAACCACATCCCCAAACCACTGACGCCAAAGGCAGCAGTGCCCACGATCATGACCAGCGCATTCAGCCGCTCGCCGGTGTTGAAGCGGGGCTGAGGCGGCATGTCCCCGTGGCGGCCGAGTAGGTAGTATGGCACGGCAGCCTTGAGCCATTGGATGTCATAGCGGCAGAAAGTAAAGAACTCGCGGAGGTGCATCACCAGCCGCCGTGGCTGTAGGATGCCGTAGATAATGGGCGTTGCCCCAAAGATCACAGCGGCAATGCGGTGCACAACACGCAGGTTGCGCACGGCCACGCACCCAGCCCCGCATTGGAGAAAGGGCGAAAAGAGGATCAAGCCCGTCAGAGCCAGGGGAATGAAAGAACCGGTATGCACCCAGTGCAGGAAACGCTCCAGGCCTGTGTAGCGGGGGATCCAACGAATCTGGACGACTGAATCGGTACCCTTGATCTTGATACTCATTCTACTTTCTCCATGTGGATGTGGCGCCGGGCGAGCCCAAAGGCAGCAACGACGCCAACCAGTGCTGCACCAAAGACTGCAAAGCCCGCAGGCTGGATGATCTTGCGATAGAGGCGAGCCAAGGTGAACTGCCCGCCCGGATCGTCGGGTAGGCTGTAGGCGGACGGCTGATCGAGCAGGATGCTCAGGCGGTGCAGCCCTCCGGCCTCATGTTCACCGTAGAGCAGCGCGCCGCTGTAGCCCTCAGCCTGGAGCTCAGATACCCGCGTCTTGGCCTCGGCCAACAACGTCCCCCGCTCACCCCAGATCAGGGCGCCGGTAGGACAGGCCTCAGCGCAAGAAGGCCCGCCGGTGCCTGCCTCGATCTTGTCCTGGCAGAAGGTGCACTTGGCCGCCCGGGCCTCACCAGTGATCAGATTGGTCACGCCCAAGTGGGGAATGCCAAAAGGACAGAATTGGGTGCAGTAGCCACAGCCGATGCACTTGTCCTGGTTAAACGACACAAAGCCCCTTTCGTCTATGGCCAGCGCGCCCGAGGGGCAGCCCACAGCACAGGCGGCATCGGTGCAGTGCATGCACTGGTAGTTGAAAAAGGGATGATTGTCCGGATCGATCCCTTTGCGCGTGACGATCAGGTTCCAGGTCGTGGCTGATAGCTCGGCGTTGGGCTCCTCAGGCGCCGGCAAACCATTGTGCGTTTTGCAGGCGCGCTCGCACGCGCGGCAGCCGATGCATTTGGAGGCGTCGTATAGGATGGCTAGGTCGTTCTGGGCCGGCGTCGCGGCCAGGGCCTGACCGGACGAGTGCAGGAGCAATCCAGATAGGCCCGCTCCCGAAAGCTTGAGAAAATCCCTGCGATTCACACTTGCTGCGCCAATGTTAGACACTTTGCTCTCCTCTCGAAAGGATGGCCTCCCGGTTGACCAGTAGAAAGAGCGCGCCCACCACAACCACGGCGACTGCCAGGGCGACTAGTAACCACAGCAGCCAGCTCCAAGCCCCAATGCCGCCGGTCTGCCCGGTCACGGAGTAGGGTCCCCATGAAGAGGGCGGTACCTCTTCGACGATGACGGCCGCGTTGGCCTGCCGCTCTTGGGGGTCCACATCGTCGGCCATTAAAAAGAGCGCGGGGTTGTCGTGGCAGCTTTCACAGCTCTGGTTTTGAGGCGTGACGCGCTGGATATTATGCGGCGTCGCATACTTCCACGTCGGCGCGCCGTCAAAATTGGGCAGCAGGTTCTCACCGTAAAAGGCAAAGGTGTCAGGCGCGACCGGAATGTGCCGCACCAACACATACTCCCAGGGCCGCTCCTCGCTCTTTAAGGCGTTGCGACCGATCTTGAAAGTCATCTGGCTCTCGTCGGTCTTGAGGTAGGTCAGGCCATTCTTGTCTATGCCCACGTGGCAGTTGTAGCAGCTCTTATAGGGGCCAGATACGTGGCACACAGTGCAGTCCACCGTGCCCAGGTGGATGTCGTGTTGTTCGATCTCGCCTTGGGCCGACGCTATCTCGGGATGACAGTCCAGGCAGTTGGGATCTACAGCGCCATCGAAGCGATGGGCATAGTCGTTGCCGTCGCCGTGGAAGTGGCTTGTCTCATGGCAGTCGACACAGGCCATGCCTTCTTCCAGGTAGTGGACACTTGCCTCCACGCCCTCGTTTTTGCCCTTGTATTCGTTGGATACGCGAGCGCCGTGGCAAGCCTCGCAGGTATCTTTGCTGGACGCGATCTCTTTGACCTTGTGGCCCTGGATCAGGCCGCCGTCGGTAAAGTTCGGGCGGCTGATGTGGCATTGACCACAGGTCGCGTGACAGGTCGCACAGTGGTTGCCAAAGGCCTCCTGCATCCGGGCATCCTCGAAATCGGCGCCACGGGCAGTCAATGCCGTCTGGTAGCCACCCAAGACCCGGTGCAGGCTGTCGACCGCGTCTTGGGCTGCATCGGCGTGGCAAACGGCGCAGGCCCGGTCCGAGTTTTGGATGGGATCCCGCACGACGCCCTTATGTGCCGCGTCCATGTCGTCCACGCCGTCAACCCCACCGTGACAGCCGATGCAGTTTTGGGCATTGTGGACCGAAGTCAAAAACTCGTCGCCGACAAAGACCTTCTCCCATGCCTCCAACGGAGGCAATTCGCCTGCTCAGCCCTCACCGGCGCTCTCTTCTGACTCGACCTCCTCCTCTTCCACGGCCAGGCTCTTGAGGCTGGCTTTGTCGGTGTGACAGCGCACACAGTTGTCGGCCGGGGCCACGACCACCGGTACTTCGGCCACGGGCGGGGACGTTGGCTCTGCTCCCGGCTCCGCAGCTCCGGATACGGCGAAGGGCAGCTCGTAGGGGCCGCCAGGCTGGTGGGCTTCGATGTCGATGATATAGTCGTTGGTGTGCTTCTCCGGATCAAAGCGCTTGACATAGACCTCGGGGTCGCCGGTCCACGACGACATACCATACAGCAGGCTGTAGGCTTCGTAGCCCAGCATGTTCAGGGCTGCTGTGGCCTGTCCCGCCGTCTGGCCGGTGTAGCAGACCAACACCACGTCCCGGTCAGGTGGAATC
>JAFGOG010000109.1 GCA_016926595.1 Anaerolineae bacterium | reverse complement strand
CATGGTGTGGGTGCCGTGGCCGTTGTTGTCGCACATGCTGCCGCCGCAGATGTTGGACGGGTCGCTCCAGCAGGCCGGGTCGGACGGGTTGCCCGTGCACTTGAACTGGTTGACCAGGGCCGGGTGGTCCCACTGCACGCCGGTGTCGATATTGGCGACGACGATGCCCTCGCCCTTGTAGCCGAACTGGGCCCAGAATAGGTCGGCCTTGGTGTCGGTGATGCCCCAGTCGACGGTCGCTTTGGGGGCGGGATCGCCGCCGATAATCGGGTCGATGTAGTAGTTGCGCGGAGCTCGAATCGATGCCACCTCGGGCAGGTCGGCCAGGGCGTTGGCCGCGTTCAGGTCGCCGGCATAGACATACAGCTCATTGCCGGCGATGAAGGTCTGGTAGCGCAGGCCCTGTTTGTCCAACAAGTCCTTGGCATTGGCCTGGCTGCGATTGGCCACCGCCCGCAGCGCGTCGTAGACATATTGGCCGCGGGCATTCCAGTCCTTGATCTGGTAGGCTGCGCTCAGATCGGCCTGCTCGGCCATGGTGGCAATGAAATCAGCCGAGTCGTTGACCGACAACAGGTCGGCCAGCTCCTTTTCGATCTTGTCGGAAAGCTGCGGCGCGTCTTTGTCCTGGGCCAGGCCCACGCTGGGCAACAGGCTCAAGACCAGAAAGGTAGCGAATAACAGGCTGAAAAGCTTACGACGGTTCACTGTTTCCTCCTCGTAAAAGTTCTGCCTTGCGGCAAGTAGCCTCTTGAAGAAACGACGGTCGGGCGATTCCACCCCTATACTCTCCCTCCTTTCTATCGGTGCAGCCGGCGTGTCAACCGGCCAGAACAAGCGCATCATGGCCTACCCTTTGTTGCAGTGAAGCAAGCCATCAACCATTGTAGCATATCCTGACCCTATACACAAACCGGGGAATGGCGCATAGGCGGCGCGATCAAGGAGGCCCTCGTTTTCTCGGAGAAAACGAGGGCCTCGTCCGGCGCTTGCAGAAAAGGCGGCCTCTATTCGCTCCTGACGACGATCGGCAGGTAGATGTAGGTCTTGGAGCGGACGACGATGGCGTGAGTATCGGTGGCTGTGGAGCCGGCGCAGTTGGTGGCGGTCATGACCACCGTGTAGACGCCGCCCGCGGCGTAGGTGTGGGTGACCATCTGGCCGGCGCCAAAGGTCCCGTCGCCATAGTCCCAGGTGAAGGTGATCGGCGGCGTGCCACTGGCGACCCCAGTAAAGGTCACCTCCTGATCCTCCAGCGGCGTGACCGGCTCCCAGGTAAAGCTGGGGTTGTACACCTCTTCGCAGCATTCGACAGTGACGGTACCGGTCACGGTGTCAGAGCAGGCCCCGCCACAGTTGGCGACTGTCAGGGTGTAAGGGTAGGTGCCGCTCAGGCCAAAGTCGACGATCGGGCTTTCGTCGGTGCTGACGCCAAATGCACTGAAGTCCCAGGTGTAGCTGTAGTGGGGTGTGCCGCCCAGCTCGGCGCTCAAGGCCGCAATGCAGCCCGAGACTTCGACCGTGACGTCCAGGATTTCGACCGGCAGGCACTCGAGGTACAGGGTATGACTGACCACGTCCTGGCCGCAGGCGTTCGTGGCCGTCATCGTCACGGTGTGGTCATAGGCATACGTGAAGGTGTGGGTGACCGTGGCCCCGGTACCAGAGCTGCCATCACCAAAGTCCCAGGCAAAGCCGATCGGCGCGTCGCCGGCGGCGGTCCCGTCGAACCTGACCGGCTCACCGGCGGCCGGATCGGGCGGTTCCCAGACAAAATCGGCATCGTGCACCGCCTCACAGCCACACCCGCCGAAAAAGTCGACGATGCGCTGGAGCACAGCAACGCCGTTGGCGGCATTGTTGTTATAGATCGGAACCCAGTCGGTGCCGAAAAAGACCGTCTTCCACAGGCCGCTGGCCTTGTCCACGTCCAGGTTGACGCTGCTCGAGCTCCTGAAGGCCTGGGAGGCCCCTGCGCCCGCCGTTACGATGTCGCCAAAGTCGCTAAAGCCGCTGGGGTAGGTGAGGCTGAAAGGTCCGAGCCCATCGCCGATAGGGTCACCCGCCACGCCAACCTTGGCCGCTGCGTTGCCACTGTCGTTGGTATAGGAGCCGATGCCCAGGTAGGTGGAACCGAAGGTGGTCAGGCCCATGTCGTACAGATAATCCTGGCTGGACAGAAAGAGCCGGCCGCCTGCATCCAGGTATGCCGCCAGGTCGGTCTCGTCGGCGCCGTTGGGACCGGCCGTGCCGCCATAGGTGTCGCCCGAGAACCAGAAGACCATCTTGTAGCCCAGCAGGCCGGCCTGGCCTGGGCCACTGCCGCCGGCGGTGTCAAAGACGTCATAGTCGAGGCCCATCGCATCCAGCGCCGCGGTAAAGTAGGGCAAAGTATCCGGAGCGTTGTTGTCGTCGTCCACCAGCAGGATGCAGGGCAATGGATCGAGGTAAAAATCCTGGGTGACGTCACTATAGACCACCACCTCCTGTGTGTCGGCCAGGTGCAGCAGCGCCGAGGCCTGGAGATGCCAGGTACCCTCGGCCACCTGGATCGAATAGTAGCCGGTGGCCGGGTTGGTGTTGACCGGCGGCTCTGGCGCGTCGGTGAACTGCAGGACAGCAGCCAGCGGGTCGTTGCTCACCGAATCACGGACGTAACCACTGACGGTGTGCGTCGGCAGGGCGGTCATCACGATGTCGAGGGTGGTGGTCATGTCGGTGGTGACCTGCACACCGGGGACGACCACCGGCTCATAGCCGTACCTGGTGGCGGTCACGGTGTAGGTGTCGGACAGGATCTGCATGGCATACAAACCAAGGGCGTCGGTATAGTCCGTCTTGCTGTATCCCCCGGCTGCCTGGGCGCGGACGGCGACGTCCTGCAACGGGGCCTTGGCCGAGGTGACGGCGCCCTGCAGGCCACCCAGGCCGCCGCAGTAACCGATAGCCTGCTGGACTGCGGCCTCGGCGTCGAGGATGCCCCAGCCCCACACGTCGTTGGGATGATCCACAAAAGGCGGGCACTGGGGATCGATCTTGGCTTCGGCCGTCTCCATCATGATCTGCTTGGTCAGCGGCACGTCGCCCCGCAGGCAGGGGGCCGCGCTCCAGATGAGCGCCACCAGCCCCGTGCTGTGGGGCGCCGCCATGCTCGTGCCGGTCTTGGTGCCATAGCCGCCGCCGGGCACCGAGGAGCGGACATTCACGGCAGGAGCTGCTACCTCTGGCTTCAGGATCGTCTCGCCATAGTTGCTGGTCGGGCCACGGCTGGAGGAGGTATAGACCACGTCGCCTTGAGAAAAGCCGCCGGTGGCGATGATCTCGGGCACATAGCCGGGGTTGGTGATGGTGGTACAGTTGGGCCCCTGGTTGCCGGCCGACTTGATGACGGCGACGCCGGCGGCGTTCAGGTTCTGGATGATCGGCCGGTAGTCATAGCCGGAGGGATCGTACCAGGAGTTGTTGATCGCATCGGGCGCTTTGGCCGGGTCGGGGTTGGCGTGGTTCAGGTCCCATGGGGCCAGGAAAAACTCGAAACACTCAACCGTATCGGCGCCGCCCAGGCCAGCGCAGGCGATCCATTGGGCGCCAGGGGCCATGCCGATCTGGTTGGCGCTGCCGTCGTCACCGACCATGGTGCCCACGGTGTGGGTGCCGTGGCCATCGCCGTCAGACGGAACGGTAGAACCAGCGCCGCCCCACCAGTTATAATTGTGGTCGAAGGAACCGCCTCCCAGGTTGCCCCGGTACTTGTCGACCAAGGCGGGATGGGTGTACGACACGCCGGTGTCGTTGCTGCCGACGACCATGCCCTCGCCGTGAAAGCCCATGGCCCACACGTCGGGCGCCCCCACCCGGGCGATGTTCCACTCGACGGCCTCGCCGCCATCCGGCTGGGCGCCGCCACGGGTCACCGGCTCGGGCTGGGGGTTCGGCGGAGCCGAGATGCGCGCCACGTCGGGCCGGGCGGCCAGCCATTCGACCGCGCTGCGGTCGCCGGTGACCTCGATCATGTTGGCGATGTAATAGACGCGATAGTCAAGGCCGCGTTGATCGAGGTACCGCGTCAGCGGCTGCTGGGTCTGGCGGGCCGTCTCACGCAGCAGGCTAAAGACATAGGCCGTCTTGGCGACCTTGGTCGGCAGGGTTGCCGCCCCCGATAGATCTGCCTGGACGGCGAGGATCGCGTGAAACTCGGCTTCCCCGTCCAATGCCAGTTGGTCGAGCACGGCGGGGTCTACTTTCGACAGATCAGCCTCGGAGGTCCCCGGCCCT